>JAJXTU010000072.1 GCA_021783475.1 bacterium | reverse complement strand
ATCCTCCGTTTATAGCCTTTCCTATGCCCACTCCTCCACCATTAGACAATACAGCCATACTCATACCGCGCGCTGCATTACCAGCAAAACAGTGTACTGCCATATCAGCCATCATATTGCTGCCATCTTTTATATTCGCCGTCTCACGAAATGGCGAATCGGTACCACCCGTATCGTGATGATCCCTACCTAACATTACTGGGCCTATTTCATTTTTTCTTATCATTTCGTTAAATTTTAAGGCTATATCAACTCTTGTTTGGGCATCTGCATAAAGTATTCTTGCCTCTGTGCCGACTACCAGCTTATTTTTTTCCGCTGATACTATCCAGTGATAATTATCCCTATCCTGCATCCTTCTATTTGGATCTATAATACCCGCTGCAGCCATATCAGTTTTTTGTAAGTCCTTATGATCCCTTGACAAACATACCCATCTAAATGGACCATAGCCATAATCAAAGTACATCGGTCCCATAATATCTTCCACATAAGATGGCAGAACAAACCCCTCATCGGTGTTAACTTTGTTTAATGCCACCTCCTTAACTCCAGCATCAAAGACTGCCTTTAGGAAGCTATTTCCATAGTCCCAAAAATAGCCGCCTCTTTGCTTGAGAATCTGGATCACATCGAAGTGTTTTTTTAGAGATCTGTTTACGTACTCTTTAAACTTTGGGTGATCGCTTTGTATCATCTTAATTGATTCCTCATATGTCAAGCCCTGTGGTATATATCCACCATCATAAGGCACATGACAGGACGTTTGATCGCTGATAAGCTCGGGTTTTATATTTTTCTCAACCATATATTCAAGTAAGTCGACTATATTGCCATGATATGCTATAGATATGCTCTTCTTTGAATCGAGATACTTTTTTGCGATATCAAAAATCTCATCAAGGTCAGTGCTAATCTTGCTTACCCACCCTTGTTCATATCTAGTCTCTATTCTTGATCTCTCCACTTCAGCTATAATGCCCACTCCGTTTGCTATCTCTACCGCTTTCGGTTGAGCCCCGCTCATTCCGCCCAAACCTGAGCTTACGAATAGATGCCCTGAAAGATCCTTGTCCCAGGGAACGCCCAGAAACATCTTTGCAGCGTTCAATATTGTTATATATGTTCCGTGAACGATGCCCTGAGGGCCTATATACATCCAACCACCGGCAGTCATCTGACCATAATTTGCGACGCCCAATTGAGCTGCTATATGCCAATCGTCTGGATTATCAAACATGCCGACCATCATTGAGTTTGTATTTATAACCCTTGGCGCTTCTTTGTGAGAAGGGAAAAGACCCAGTGGGTGGCCTGACATAACTACAAGAGTCTCTTCATCTGTCATTACTTTTAGATACTCCTTCACCAATCTGTACTGCATCCAGTTTTGAAATACCTGACCAGTCTCCCCATACGTTACAAGCTCATAGGGGTACAATGCTATATCAAAATCCAAATTATTGTCTATCATAACCTGAAAGGCCCTACCCTCAATTGTCTTTCCCTCATACTCATTTATTGGTCTGCCATATATTCTGCCCTCAGGCCTATATCTGTATCCATATATCCTGCCCCTTGTAGTCAATTCTTCCATAAATTCAGGTGCAAGCTTTTCATGCAGATGTTTTGGCACATATCTAAGCGCATTCTTAAGCGCCAATTTTGTTTGATTCAAGTTTAGATTAAAATATCTTGCCGGAGCCCGTCTGATACCCTCCAGAAACTTTGGATCCTCAGGCAAATCGTCTGGCAGACTTATTTTTCTTAAATTTGTCATTGTACTTCCTCCTAAAAGTTTTTTAAGCTAAGATGTCTTATAACTTGAAAAAATCTCTTAATCTAAAAAAGTTATTTTTTAACTGCAAAATACTCTTAAACCAACTTTTTCCATCTTTAATACAATCCGAACATAGCAGCATATTCTTCTTCTATCTTGCACTGACTGTTTACGATATCAATTAATTTGCCACCTGAGACAATCTTTCTGCCTTTTTCTATATCCTCTGAAAAAACCCTATCTTCCTGAGTTATCTGAATATAGTCCCTAATAAAGTCATGGCATCCTTCAATTACAGGACTAGACTTAAGAGGCCTTCTAAGATCTAAACCTTGGGTCGCAAGAATCATCTCAATTGCAAGTATGTTCTCAAGATTATCAAGGATAGCATTAAATTTTCTCATAGAAATAGAGCCCATACTTACATGGTCTTCTTGCCCAAGGCAGGTCGGAATGCTATCTGCGCTTGCAGGGAAACAAAGGCTTTTGTTCTCGCTTGCAAGAGCAGCAGATGTATATTGAAATATCATAAAGCCTGAATTGAGTCCTGAATTTTTTATAAGCATCTTAGGCAGGTCCTCATCGTCGCCTCCAAGTAGCAAATATGATCTCCTATCTGATATATTGCCTATTTCGCTTGCTGCCAATGAAGCATAATCTGCAGGAAGGGCTATGGGTTCACCGTGGAAATTACCACCAGCTATTACGTTGTCCCTATCAATTATCACTGGATTATCAGTTACAGAATTCAGCTCTATATTTAATGTTTCCTTGAAGTGGAGGAAGCTATTTCTTGAAGCCCCGTGAACCTGAGGTACACATCTGGTAGAATATGGATCCTGAACCTTTTTGCAATGAACATGAGATTGTAATATTTCAGATCCCTTCAGGAATGAGCTAATTCTTTTTGCAACATAGATATTTCCTTTATAAGGCCTTAATTTGTGTAATGCCTCTTCAAATGGCTTCACTGAGCCCTTAATTGTCTCGATTGACATCGCCGCAATAATATCAGCATTTTCTAAACAAGTATAAAATCTCTCCATACCATAAACTCCAAAAGCGCTCATAAACTGTGTGCCGTTTATCAGCGCAAGACCTTCCTTAGGATGCAAATGCAATGGCTTTTTGTTAAATTTGCTAAGAATTTCAGCCCCTTTATATACTTTGCCATCATATAAAACACTACCCAAACCTATAAGCGGCAAAAACAAATGGGCCAAGGGCACAAGGTCACCGCTCGCCCCCACAGATCCCTTGCTGGGTACTACTGGAATAAGATCATTGTCTATGTGCCATATTATTCTTTCAAGAGTATCTAAAGATACGCCAGAATATCCAAGAGCAAGCGAATTTACCTTAATTATCATCATAAGTTTTGCAATTATTGGATCAATTGGTTCTCCCACCCCACATGAATGGCTTTTCAGTATATTGTACTGAAGTTTAGCAGTTTCTTCCTTTGAAATAGTGCTGCTGCACAAAATACCAAAACCCGTATTTATACCGTATACTGGATCTCCCTTTTCAACGATATAGTAGATATCATTGAAAGTTTTCTCAATATGCTGTCTTGCTGACTCACCTATTATCCCTTTTGTTTTTCCCCTTGCAATGTCTAATGCTATCCCAATTGTCAGACTATCCTCTCCATACCTAAATACATTTTTCATTTCGATATTGCCTCCTTTATATATATAGCCAACTTTTTTGCGCTGTCAGGAAAGCTTTTCTCTCTTTCAAGCTTAAATCCCTTTTCTTCAATAAATTCTCTTAAAGCATCTTTATCAGAGTCTAATTCTATAGAAGAAATTTTTTGAAGGTTATGTTCAATATATCTTTGAGATATCAAGGTCAATATGCTGTCTTCTACATCACTTCTGTCAAATAGATATAGATTTAAAGAATTGTTTTTCATTATGCCGATAGCTGCAGCCACAACCTCCCTATCTTTCAAGGCAAAAAGTATGTGTTCAGCATTCTTCTCTAAAGTATTTTTTAGATCGCTTACGAAATGAGGTATATAGAAGTCGTATATCCAGTGAAAAACCAACTTTTTCAGATTGTTATAGTACTTCGGTGAGAATTTTTGAGTTGTAAACTTCGAGCTGTGAATGTGCAACAGAACTCTTTCTGAAAGGCTAAGCTTATCAAAAGATCTTTCAACCTCTGACAGGGCATCAAGCAAATTTTTGCTGTGTCCTCCCTCAAGCAATATCTCATTCATTTTCAGACTTATCGACTTCCAAATAGGCTTTACTCTTTTTAGAAGATCTTCCCCCTTTGCTGTAAGAGAGATAACCTTCTTTCTCTTGTCATTTTTTATAGTATTTGCGACTATTAGATCTTTCTTTGACAGAGCAAGTATGATTTGGCTAATTCCAGACAACGTAATATCCATATTTTCAGCCATTTCGCTTAGTGTAAGGCTTTTGTGCCTGTCAAGCAAGAAAAAGATGCCAAACCAAGATGACTCAAATTCTATCCCACATTTTTTATAGATTTTAGATACATCGCCAAGATATCTATCGCTTAACTGCTTCAGTCTCGTTCCTAATATAAGTTCCTTTGCCAAATCAAAAATTCTCATCAAAACTCCTTTAGAACTTAATTAATTACTTAACTATTTTAGAATTAATTTTTAAACTGTCAAGTACCTTTATTTCAAGAAGAATATTGTAAAAAGTTATCTATCCCCATATTAGCGCCCTAATAACGACAATCTTACAGGCTGATCTGTTAACAAACCTAATCATTTTCTCGTCAGTAAACAGCCCTGTTACGTACAACAAATCTTTTTCTTCAATATGGAATTTCTTATTATCAACATAGATTTCCACATTACCATTTAGCGCATAAAAAACGTTTATAACATTTTTATCTCTACCCTCATTAATTGTAATATCAATTATTTGATCTTTTTCAATAAAACAGGCTTGTAAGCTCCCTGTAAAATCGTTAGCTAACATTAAATTAAAATCTGTTGCTTTACCATAACTTTTAGTTTCCCAATCTCCCATAAAGCTGTCTTTGTCAAATGGCCTTAATACCTTTTCGTATCTATCTTGATGCTCAAGGGTAATTAAGCCATCAGTAACCATAATATGCCTTGTTATACCAGGCAATTTGGTAAACAAAGAAGTTGTAACTTCAATCCTTGCAGAGCTAATTCTCCATTTAAAATTTCTTTCACTATATTTACTATCGTCTGGATATATCAATAATTCTGAAGTTGTCCCTCCCGACCATTTACTGGTAATATACTTCGTACTTTTAATTAGTTCAACTTTTGTTTCCATTTAGACCTTTTCTCTTAGCTTTCAATGTAGAACCCATTTATAAAAGATATAGTATTTACTAATGCAAAAATCAATACCGATGCCAAACTCGCAGTTATGTTATCCTGGTCAAACCTAGGCGAAACCTCTGCTACGTCAAAGCTTATAACTTTTCCTGACTTTATAATGTGTTTTATAAACTTTATAACTTTCTCAGGATCTAATCCAAGAGGTTGTGCTGCGCTTACCCCAGGTGCATATGCACTAGAAAACACATCAGCACAAATAGTTATATAGATATAATCTTGAAACTTTATAAAATCATCTAATTTCTCAAATACACTGCAGTCGCCACTATCAACAATGTCTTTTGCTAGAATATAGTCAACTCCCAGTTTCCTGGCTGTTTTAAATAAATCGATTGTATTGCTGTGCCTTTGAACACCAATACAGAAATATGAGTATTCTAAACCCTTTTGGATATTTAAATCTGATATTTGTCTAAATGAAGTTCCTGAACTGCCACCATTTGAATAGGGCCTAATATCAAAATGAGCATCAAAATTTATTATGCCGATTTTAGGCACCTCAACACGCCGCAACAAATGATTTAAAATTCCATTATAATGACCAAAAGCAATTTCATGCCCACCACCAAGTACTATTGGAAAAAGATTCATATCTAATATTTTAGAAACTGCTGCGGAAAGCATTTTTTGACTTTCTTCAAGGGTAGAGTTCTCACAATATATATTCCCTGCATCGAAAAGCCCAACTTCCTCAGTAAAGCTGCAAGGCAAGTTGGCAAGTTCTTTTCTGATATAGTCAGGACCTTTACTGGCTCCTGTCCTGCCATTGTTTCTACTAATACCCTCATCACAGCAGTATCCAACAAAACAAAAGCCAAATTTGCAATTATTCTTAATAGCTTCATCGTCTTGCAAATCAATATTTTTAATCCATTGATGCCATCTAAAGGCGTCAAAATTATCAATACTATCAGTTCTGCCCTTCCAAACTCTTTTATCAGTTGGGCTATAATTTACTTTAAACATTTTTTATATTCTAACGCTCCTTCTTCTTGCCTAAGTGTATTACAATCTCGTACATTTAAATTAAACATACTATTTTTGCCTGAGAAGCCGCTCCTGTGCAAGCTCAGTTGTGCTGTTGGCAAAGAATATTTATCTATAAAGCAATTTTTGACAATATTTCTTCCTCTTTCAACTTAACATCTGTTTCAAGCTTACTTACTTCCTGAGCAACACTCTCTACAAACTGTGCATCTTTTATCATTGACAAGTTTATTTTTACGTTATATAGAGCCGCAAGCACTGCAGTTCTTGCCAACATTGTTGCCACTGCAGCGTCTGTAATTGCATTTTTGTTACCATTTTCAACTACAACTTTAATAATGTCCATCATTTTATAAGCTTCTCTTGCTACATCAAGAGGGACTAAAGATGCTTTTTTAGTGGCCTCTTGTATAGTATTTTTTCTATATTCTATTTTTTCATCAGAATCTTTTGGAAGCTTAAAGGCGTTCATAACCTCATTAAAAGAGTCAGCATCTTTATCAATGTAATCCACAAAAATACTCTTCAGTTTATTTGCTTTTTTGGCAACTGACTTAACTTCTTCTTGGACTTGTTCATAACCTTTTTTATCTATAGTTAAATTGCCTACCATCTGAGCTAACGCAGCAGAAAAAGCTGCACTTAATGCCGCAATGCTTCCACCACCTGGTACAGGCGAATTTGAAGCAGTCTCATCCAAAAAATCTACCACTGACATTTTTGCTAACATAATATTCCTCCTTATTTACTTCTTAAGTATATAAACAACTCATTTTTTTAAATCTATAACTTTCAATTTGTTTACAATAAACCTATTCCATAATTCTGGTTTCAAGAATCTGATCCATAGAGAAATTTTCAACTCCAAGGTAGTAAACGGCAGTGTCAATCATTGCTTCCATCGGCAAGAGCCCAATTATTTCAGTTCCCACCACATTTACTCCATATCTCTTAGCCTCCATTTTAACTAGCTCATAAGATCGATAAAGAGCGGTCTTCGTAAAGTCGGTCATATTCATCGATACCTGAACTATGCCTCTTTCTTTTAACTCCACGCCAAGAGCCTTACAGTATCTCAATCCTCCGCCTGTAAACCTAACGTTCTTAGCAATTTTGTTTGCAATTTCTAAGTTATTTGTATCTAAATTCACATTAAAGGCTATTAATGGCATCCTCACACCTACAGCAGTAACCCCAGCAGTTGGATGTACTTTAGCATCACCATAATCAGGGATCCATTCAGGCTGGGTCATCTTTTCATTCATGCCTTCAAATTCGCCTTTTCTAATATTTGAAAGGTTCTCCCTTTGGGGGTTTGTAGCTGCTTTTTCATATAGAAATATTGGAAGGCTATATCTTTCCCAGGCCTCTTTAGCAGTCTTTTTTGCAAGATCTATAGCTTCTTCTGTGCTAACATTTTTTATTGGAATATAAGGCACTACATCACATGCACCCATTCTTGGGTGCTGCCCTTTGTGAACCCTTAAATCTATAACTTCAATAGCTACACCAATTGCATCTAAAACTGCACCCTTAACGATCTCTGGTTCTCCCACTACAGTTACTACCAACCTGTTGTGATCCTTGTCCCACTTGTAGTCTAATAGATTCAAACCATCTTTTCCCCTGAAAGGACTGACAATTTTTTCTATTTTGTCAAGATCCCTGCCTTCGCTAAAGTTAGGAACACACTCAATTAATTTCTTTACACTTTTCATGTCAACTCCACCCATCCATTCTGTATAATACTTGAAACAAATATCTATTTTTATTAATATCTCGACAATATTGCATCTAAGCAAAAACCACCAATAATTAGAGTTGTAATATTCATGCTGTAAGCAAGGCAACAACAAAGAGATACCTTAATTTACCATGCCTCCAATTTTTAGATGCCAAGTCAATGCTTCTTACTTCAATTTTCATTTTAGATATCTCCATTAATAAGTAAGTTTAATATTTGAATTACTTATATTTTAGAACTTAATTAATTACTTAACTATTTTAGATCTAATTTTTTTATAGTCAAGTGTTTTTATTTTTGCAAGGGAGTTTGGTACAGAAGGAGATCTTTCTTTTGCAGATTAAAATCTTTCTACTAAAAATAAAGCCCCCTGATTTCTCAGGGGGCTGAAGTGTAAGTTTTTAGAACTTTACGTCCATCTGAATATAGTATCTTTGATCCTTGTCAACCTGATCTGGGTTGAAGGTAAGATAAAAAGGGATTGTCCCCTCATCAGAACCTGAGTAAACTGTATTATAAGGCTTCTTACCTTTCCAATAATCATAGTTAAGGGTTAAAGTTGCGTTCTTTGCTACAGGGAGCGTGTAGTATACGTTGTAGTAATCCTTGTATTCTGTAGTTCCCATAGTGTTAAGTATGAATGGATTAAACCACTTGTTGTTGCCAAACCAGAAGTCGCCAGTTAGAGCACCGACTGGTAGAGGAATAGTAGCACCAACTCTGAATGCTCCACCGCTAACAGAAGTTAAACTCGTTTCACCAATCATATCAGTAGATGTGCCGTTGTAACCTGCCCACATATCTACGTTGTAGATACTCCAGTTAGCAATTACTGCCCACCAGTCATACTTGCCGTAAAGACCATTAGACCCAACTGTATAGCCAAGGGAGCTGGGATTATTGACAGATTCGCTCGTGGGATAAGCTATACCGAAATAGGTCAGCTTTTCTGCATAACCGTAGTCTGCTTCTAAACCGAAGGCGTTAAAGAGCTTTGTCTTTAGGTTCAATACATATACGTCTTTGTCCTTGTAGCCATTTGCCTCTTGTGAAGAGGTAATAGAGCCTGCATCAAAGAGCTTCACCCATGCTGCAGAAACTGAGGTGGATGGGAGCATATTGCTAAGATCAAATATCACCATTCCGCCCTCTGTGCCTGTGTCCATAAATAGATTGTTATAATATGCACCTGAGTCCATAGTAGGAAGTCTGCCAAGGACGAAGGTTACAGGATATGGGTTCAGGGTCCATGTGATATAAGATCTCTCTACATAAAGAGTATTGCTGTCGTCGTTGTAACCGGTAAGGGATGCATAAAGAGGATTGCTATTTGAAGATCCATTACTATTTACTCCAGCATTCTTCTCCATTGTAAGCCTTGCATTAAATGATATATTGTCAGCAACTGGCGCTGCAACGTTTAGTCTAATTCTATAACGCATAAAGGTATCGTTCTTTGCGTCTGCTGGTGCTGTTGCAATAGGATTGTCAACTGTAGTGCCATTTGTGTAAAGTCCCTGCCCATATACACCAGGCGCGTAGGCTGTCTTGCTTGTCCCAATCTCATATGTTCCGCCTGCTGATTGTACAGGTGCGATCATAATACCTTCGGACAATGCATAATATGTCGCCTTTTCGCTGCCAAGTCGAAATCTTGCATCTCCTGTGAAGTTCACAGTGTCAAGAGCTGCCTTTTTCTCAAGTGCTGCAACTCTGACGTTTAGAGATGCTAGCTCTGATTTAAACTCTTCAGCTAACTTCATAAGCGTTGCGATGTCGTTAGCGTTTAACTGGATCTTTTGATCTTGAGCGTTTT
>JAJXTU010000009.1 GCA_021783475.1 bacterium | reverse complement strand
GACGTTGCCGGGAGATTTTTTTTCTTCTATTATATAAATATAATACTATTTAGTTTAGATATATCTGTTTGGATATTTGTCTAAGTAGTATTATATTTTGTTATGTATTATATTTTTAATTCTTTTAATAGCTATCTCTTTTGCTTTTTCGTGATGTGATTTCTTGTTCAGATACATTTTTGTGTCAGCTTCTTTAAATAGATCTACTTTATTAAATGGCCCTTTTGCATTTGCGTATCCAATTGATATGCTCAAGTAAAGGCTGTCAGCTTCTTTATTTGCTACTCTTATACTGTTGTCCAGCCTCTTTATGAGATCTTCTACGCATTCTAAAGGGCAAAACGGCAATAGAATTACAAACTCATCTCCGCCAATTCTTGCAACTATATCTGTGTTTCTAAAGTTTGCTTGTAATATTTTTGAAGCCCTTATTATCAATAAGTCCCCCTTGTCGTGTCCCAGAAGGTCATTTACTACCTTTAAGTTGTCAACGTCGGCTACTATTATCGATGTGGGGCTAAACCTCCCGCTTGATAACCTTTCAAATTCTTCTTCAAAATATGCTCTATTTAGCAGTCCTGTTAGGTTATCATGGAAGCTTTGGTATCTGAGCTCTTCTTCAAGCTTTTTTATTTCATTGATGTCGTGTCCTGTACCCTGGAACTCCAATGCGTCGTCTTTATAAATCATTCTGAATGTCCAATCGAAATATCTCTTTACTCCTCCTTTTTCAAAGGCTAATTCAATGCTTCTATATTGAGTTTCATTGTCTAAGGCCTCTAATAAGCCCTTTATGTTACTTGCATCTTCCTGTAAGAGTTCAAATAAATTATATTTTTCTGATTCCACAAGGTTTAGATAGTTCTTGAAAGCTTCATTTGAAAATGTTATAGTGCCATCTTTTTGAAATCTACAAAGTAGGTCTGTTTGGTCTTCCACTACTGCTCTATACCTTGCTTCACTTTTAGCAAGGGCCTTGGATTGCTCGTTTAATTTAGATATATAGCTCTCTATTGAGATGCTCATTTGGTTGTATAACTTTAATAGGGGTTGAAACTCTTCAGGTGAGCTTGCTATGAAGCTTTGTCCTACTCTTGTTTTATAATTTCCTTCTTTTATTTTCTGGGACAAACTTTGTAAAAAACTTATTGGCTCTTCAATCTTTTTAACCATTATGATTGATATAATTAACGATGTAATAAATATTATCAGAAAAGTAATTATTACAACTGCGAAATCCTGTTTAAACTGTTCGAAAATATAGTTTTCGTCAATTTGAGAGGCTATTGAGAGATTTAGATTTGGGAAATTCTTCCAATATAAGATAAAATTCTTGCCTGTCTCGTTTTTATAATTTATTAGGCCGCTGCCCTTAGCAATATCAATTTTTTTAGAAAGATTTGTTGGCATACTTTTCTGTTGATTTCCCAATATCACCTTATCGTTTGAAAAAAGAAATGTAGATTGGCTGTTTAGGACATTTTGGATGTTTATCAGGTCTTCTAACTTTGTTAGTTTTATGATTTCAAATACTACGCCAGATACTTGATTGTTGCTCCTGTAAACAGGTTTTGAAATATATAGATAACTATTTAGATCATCACTTTTTATTAAAAACCCTTCATCTCCTTTCATGGCATCTTTAAATAGATCATCACTATTAAATGAAATGTGATGAGGACCACTTAGTTCTACGTTACTATAGCCATCAGGACTTACAAAGTATAGATTTTCTATTTCACTGTCAGATGATAGCTCTTTAAATATATAATTTATTTTTTCATAATTGTTGTTTGTAAGTGAAATATTTGCCGATAATAAATTAATGAGGCCTGTATATTTCTGAAGGTATGTTTGAATCGTAAACTGTTTTAGGGTTGTCTCCTGGATTAGATCGTTTATCGATCTGTTTTTGGTTTCGTTATATAAATTTACTGCAACTAAGCTTAAGATTAACAATGGAGTAATAACTAAAAAGATTATTATTATTTTAAGATAATTTCTTATGCTCAAAGTTTTCTCCATTAGAATTTTTAGTCTATAATACTATAATATAAGGTATATGTAAAAGAAGGGTGGTAACGTGCTTCGCTCACTTGAGCCTTCTAATATTGTAATCGAACGGAAGGGTTCACACATTGTCTCTTCCGATGGGAGAGCTTTTGCCCTAAAGGACAGCATTTCCCATATTGAATGGGTTGAAGAGGTATTCGAGAAAGAGAAATCTTTTTTACCCTTTATAAAAAAGAATATTAAAACTTTTATTTTTAGGATCTATTTTCAGGATGAAACAAGTATATTGTTGCAAGCTGATGAAAGGTCCTACTTAGACCTCCTTGCCTTCTCTCCTTATGTGACGAAAACAGGCATTGATATTTCTACCCTTAAAGACAAGGCTGCTGAAAACCCCGTAGAATTAGCCCCAAGCGATGAGATCCAGGGAAATGTCGATGTCCAGCCTGCTGAGGAACAATCTCTTGAAGAGTCATTTCAGGAGGGCATAGTTTCTGAGGTTATACCAGAGCCCTCTCAGACCGAAAGCGATCTCCTTGATGAAAAACGTAAAAGGGCGCGATCTTGGATACAAAAGGTTTATGAATCCAAACTTGTTTTAAAAATTCCAAACCCTTTTTCTAATCTGAAAAAGATTTCTAAGGTTTTTGGGAGCATTAATCTATCAAGCTTTGCTTCTATTTTAAAGTTCAAAAAAGAGAAATCTCAAGAGCCGAAGATAGAGAGCCTTCATCCAACGAAGCCAGTCTCCTATATAATACCGCTTGTTGCCTTTTTTATATCCTTGTTGCTAACATTTGGTACGTTTATGTTTTTTCAGATCACTACTGCTCATGAACCTCCTGATACTACTCCTCCAAGGGTTGTTATTCAGAGTCCAGTGAACGATACTGTGGTTAAAGGTGTAAATAATCCCCTTGAGATAAGAGTGAATGCTACAGATAAAAAGGGTATAGATAAGGTAAGGCTGCTTATGAATAACCTTACTATTAAAGTCTGGTATGCTGGTGAGGATACTGTTTATAGATGGTATCCAGAAAAGATTGGCAGTTTTGTGTTTCAGGCAGTAGCGGTAAATAAGGCAGGAAATTACGCAGAGTCCACTCCTGTAAAAGTAACTGTTGAGCCAGGCGGCACTAATAATAATACAAATGAGAGTGAAAATTCGAGCAGTGAAAAGATGTTTGCGAAGGCATTCGTGATAAGATACCAGATCCATCTGAAAAAATCTCCGTATGAGTCTGCTGAAGATGCCGCAGGGCTTTCTTATGGTGATGAAGTAGACGTCCTTGAGAAGATAGATCCCTCACAGGTTAGAGAGGGCGTGGTAATGAACGACTCCACAGTTAAGAGTGTGGATGGTAGCAAAGATGTAAAAATCTATGTTGGGGAGGGATTTTCAATTAAAGATACTGTGGGCATGATGTACCAGGCAAGACTTGACAAGGAAAATGTAGAAGTTTATATTCCAAAGTCAGATACTCGTCTTGCAAACGAAAGCGTTTGGTACAAGGTAAAGACGAAAAATGGCGCTGAAGGATATATTTCGTCTCAATATATTAGATTTTATTAAATAGCTGTAATTTCACCGATTTTATTTAGCCAATAGCTTGTTTCTTCATTGGCTCCATAATTAGTGACAACACTCTTGGCTTCCATCAAGAGCTTGTTTATGGGGTCTTGATGCTTTCCTGCTGCGAGATTGGTTATTATTAAATAGTAAATTAATCTCATATGAGTGCCTAAAATCTTCAATTTTTCTGTGGTTAAGAGCTGTCTGGATTTTGAGATTGCCAGGTCAAAATTGTATGCAGACTCAAAAAATTTCTCTTCCTCCATTAGGAGCAGCCCCTTCTCTATCAGCGCATTTATTAATATAGGTATAGATTTTGAGTTGTTAATCTTGGTTAGAAGAGAAATTGCTTTATTTATGTCTTCTAACGATTCCTTTCTTAACCCCTGTTTCTTGAGCAATGCACCTCTGTTTAAAAATACCTGTGGCAGTTTAGTCGATTCTTTGTCGGCAGAGGAGCTTAATATTTCTATAGCAGTATTGAAGTCTTTTAACGAGGATATGTGGTTTCCTAAATAGAAATAATTTAGTCCCCTGTGTATTAAAAGCTTCGCTAATTGATCGTCGCTGGTTGAGGAAATGCCGTTTTTTTCTTCTATTGCCCTGTTTATGTCTTCAAGCGCTTGTGCATTGTTGCCCATGATTGTAAGGATAAAGCTCCTGGTGTCAAGAAGTTTTATTAAAAACTCCGTGTCAAATTCAACTTCGTTTGCTTCAATGAGGCTAAGCAGATAATTGGACTTGTTTAGCGCCTCTTCAAAGTTATTGGATTGAATTTCTCTATTGATCCCCTTAAAAAAGTCTTCTAAGTTAATGCTCATCAAACAACCCTTTTCGATTAAATATAGTCGGCCACCTTCCAAACACATAATCTTTCATCGTTTGACGATGAAATTAAAAATCTATCATTTTCGGATATGCTAATCTTTTTAATAATATCGTAATGTCCATTAAGAATTTTTATAATTTTGGTTTTTCTGAGATCAAATACGTATATTTTTTCATCTGAACCACCAAAAAAGAGATGTGTTCCGCTCGAACTAATGCACATATCATTGACATCGATATAATTCGTTTGATAAGAAAATACCTGATTACCCGTATCAACTGAATATGCTCTTATTAAAGGATCTTTTTTTGTAGAGCCCACAAATAAAAACTTACTATTTGGTGAAAATACTAAGGAATTTACATTATTTAAGCCATCGAATTTTCTTTTTACTTCTTTTGTATTTAAATCCAGTACGCTTAATATTATATTATCTCTGATCTTTTGACTAAAAGCTATCAAGTCGCTGTTTGGAGAGACGGCTACAAAACTAACGGGGTGCTCTGGAAAAATTGACTTTACAATTATCTCTTTATCGATAGACCAAATTCTTAGGGTAGAGCCTCCAAGTATCAGAAATCTTTGATCTGGAGAGAAACAAAGCGTGTTAATTGATTCATCTTTTATAGCAAATTCTTGAATTGTGCTATTTGATTGGGTATTGATAATTTTTATTTTATTTTTGTTTCTTAAAGTGGCTAAAAGTTTGGAATTATTTGATAAGATTCCAGAATTTACTAAGGATTCCTTAAATACATTTTCATAGTTTATGTTCAGTCTATTATATAAATCAAATTTCAATATCTTTGATTCCCACCTTGGTTTTATGAAAAGACAAACAGCTTCATTTTTTTCTGTAAACGATACAGAGTCAAGAAAATATCCGTTGTGCAAAAACGAGTCGCTTTCATCTGATTTAAAGTTTGCAGTCAATTCAAGTCTATCTGTTTTACTGGCAGGAAGCCAAATTTTTAAAAAATTATTTTTGTAAGTCATTAAGGATGAAACGTTTCCGTTTTCGCTAAAAGTTAATCCTAAGGGGTTGCCGCAAATTTTTTGTTTGAAAATTGGTTCATTACCTGTATTAAGTTCTTTATTCGTCCACCAAAAGCTGATGTATTCGTCGAAATCAACTATTACAATAAGAGTTTTGTCTTTTGAGAAATACACCCTTTTGGTTTTTGATTCTACAATAGGTATATTGTAAGATTTTGATGGATCTTTTGTGTTGAATATATTTAGGCCTGCGTTGTCAGATCTGAATGCAATGTATTCAAAGTCGTCAGAAGATCCAACATAAACGCTGCCATCTGGAACACTTTGGGGTTGCGGCAGAGTTCTCGAATGTAATTCATATATTATGAAAAAAACGCGGTTATTTGTCTCACCAATTAGCAGAGCGTTATTTTTTAATACTATATCCTTTACTTTAAAATTATCAGGTAGGCGTATATTTTTTATATTGCTTGGGTTATCGATCTCGGTAAGAGCTAATATATTTGATTCAGAACAACTGACAATATATTTATCATTGAAATCGGCTAAGGCTATGTCTGATGAAACTGTTTTAGGGTCTGATTCATCAAAATCAATAATTTTTATTTGACCAGATAGAGTTTGGTATATGGTAGAATTTTTTGAATTTATAAATATTTTCGAAGAGGATGCGTCTTGCCAAGTTTTAGCTATTTTATTTTCAAAAATGGAATATAAGCTGTAATTTCCTTTCGATGAGAGTCCGACAAATTTGTTATCATTCGAGCAAGACGCAAGATCAATAGCTCCTATATCTATTTTCCCTGATATAAATAGTGATTTTTGGTTAGCTAATTTCAGAAAATATGAGGCTGCATCCATATGACTACTCAATAAAGGCCTTTATTTGCTCTTTAAATTTTTTCCATTGTTTCTCCAAATCGCTTTTGAGACTTTGATCGCTATGGAGCCTGTAACCCAAAAGCCAACCGCTTTCTTTGTAAATTTCAGGGTTATCTGATGATGAGATCAAGCTTTCAAGATAAACTGAAAAGGTTTGGGTATCGTGAATATATCCCAATATATCTTGAATTTTTTTTAGTTTTGAAATCATATCCTTTGTGTCAGATTTTAACGCAAAAGAAAACACCTCTAAAGAATACCTGAGATCTTTGGTTGCAATTCTCAGTTTGTGAAGATCGCGCTCATTGTTAAAATCTGTTTTCTTCAATTTCTTCAAAGTTTTTCTGAACCATATATTTAGTCTTTCTTTAGCAAACTTCTTTAGTCTTAAAGTAGCTGAATCATCTATCAGAAAAGCCCCCTCTAATAGCCAGTACCAAAGACCAAGAAATATATTGGTAAACTTTCCTTCGGAAAAATAAGGGTATATTAAGTCTAATTTGCGTTGTCTCTCTTCAAGAAGCTTTTTTGTAAGAATGGAGTTTTTAAGGTCATCGCGCTTGGTTATAGCAAGGAAGCTCCTCCAATCTTCAATTAATACATCTGTCTCTCTAAGTGGATTGGTCAATTCTGTAATCTGGTCAAATTGTTCTAACCAGTGGTTTAGATCGTCTTTTTCTATTAATGGTTTTCCGAACTTCAATATGGTTCTAATTTTTCTAAGAGATACCCTAAAATTGTGAAGATTATCAAAATTTTCTGGGTTTTCTACGAATCTATTGTGATATAGGATTAAATTTTGAAGTTTTTCTGTTAACTCATTTTGCAAACCTTCTTCAGCTATTATATCAGGATCTCTTTCCTTTTGGATTTCATATTTTGGTTCCAGATTTGCAAGCAAGATACCTCTGTAATACTTACTTTTAGGTTCCAATAGAAAACTAACTGATTTTGAGAGGTCTTCTGCAAGTTTTAGGATGGAAGAAATATTGCCTTCTTTAAGCTCTATTTCCACCTCGCAGAAGTCTTCATTTTTATCGCCTGAAACAATTTTTCCCCTGTCAACTGCCAACTCCAGCACGCTTTCGTCGCTATAGGTATAAAGGGCTACGCTTCTTTCAAAAACTGTTTCGAACATTGGTGTGAGTTCGAATTTGGATTTCGTGTCTTTAAAAAAGTTCTTTAGTGATGAATCTTTTAATACTGTTAAGTCTGGTTTGCCTTCCTGGATTGAGACGTTGTACTCTTTTCTCCTGGAAAAACCCCCATTCGAATTTCCTGCAACCTTAATAGTCTGAGTCCATTCGCCATCTTCCAGTCTTGTTCTGAGAGACATTCCTGAATTTAAAAAAATGTTTTCAGCCGTGTCGTAATATACAGAACGAATCTCTTTTTTCTTCCATTCATCTTTTATGTTAGAAAACAACGGAAGAGAGTAAATCTCATCGATTTTTTCAGGAAAAATGCATCTAAGCTTTAGCTCAATTTCTATATTTGTGTTCATTTTTCCTCCCTTTTGTGGATCAATATTTGGCCAAGAAGCTCTAAAAAGTATTTTAACTTTGGATGATGCGCTCAATTTCAATATTATAACTTATCTTGGGGATATTTTCCTATCTTGCTATTGTTAAGGTTTTTTTAAAGAATTTTTTGAAAACCTTGCTTGACTTTGAGAGCTCTATAATTTCGGTTTCTGTGTCATATTCTTCATAATTTTTTCTTAATTTAAGCAGTACTTCATTATTTCTTATATTGATCGTTACAGATTTTATTGCAGCGCATTCGCAAGTTTCTATCTGTTCAGCGAGCCTTAAAAATATCGAAAGTTTTATGATATCTTTAAATTGTTTTTCAGATATAAAGGATTCATTTGGAAGTTGTTGAAATTTGATTTTATTTTCGTGAAATAGGGAAATATATGAACATCTTATTAGATCTTTTGGGTTTACTCCGTATATGGGAAGGTTTTGGATTAGATATGCGCTATGTTTTGCATGGTTGTAAGGATCTACATACTTTCCGATGTCGTGTAAAAAGGATGCTATTTCTAATAACTTCCTATCATTTTCATCGAAATTGTGACGGGGCTTTGTCTGGTCGAATATTGATAGGCTGTGGTGGGTAACTCTGTTTGCGTGGTTTTTATCCAAAAAATATAAATTAGCAATATTTAGCAGACTATTATCCAAAATATTTTCGTATATTAAAGGATAAATCTTAAAGTCGTTGCTTAACGAATCAAAAATTAACCCTTCCTTAAGGCCATTTCCACTAACAACAAATTTGTCCGAATTTATTGTGTCGAATAAGACCTTTAAAGGAGCCATTCCTGCTAAAATGATGTCAGATCTTTGTTTTGAGAGGCCATCTATATTTTTTCTATTTTTTGAACTTAAATTCGCAATATATGAATATATTTGAAAAACCTCATTTTTTGTCAACTCATAATGGTGCAGCTTTAGTGAAAACCATTTATGAAGAGCTCTGTGTATCTTTGCAAATGTCCTATTTGATCCTCCTATTCCCACAATTGGCATTCCTGATACTTTAACGTCTTTTAACCATGGAATATTTTGAAGTTCTTTTTTCAAAAAATTTTCTATATTTTTTGTGTCACATATTTCTTTTGTTTCTGAAAACATGTCTGTAAGGTTTACGCTTCCATAGGGAATCGAAACAAAATTGACTATCTTTCTGTCTCTTACAAGAGTAATCTCAGTGCTGGCGCCTCCAGTGTCTGCAAGTATGAAGTCTCTTAAGTTAATTGTATTTAAGGCTCCAAGGTAGCCATAATATGATTCTTCTTTTTCAGAGATGGTTTTAAAGGTTATGAGTGTCTCTTTAAAGATCAGATCTAAGACGTCTTTTCCGTTTTTTGAATTTCTAATACATGCTGTAGCTACAGCTATAACTTTTTTTGTGTCATAAAATTCAATAATCTTCTTAAAAGTCTTAAGCGTTTGGATGGCTCTTCTAATGGGCCTTTCCTGGATGAAGTTACTCTTGTAGAATCCTTCTGACAACCTGACTTGCTCTTTTTTTTCCTCCAGTATTCTAAAGCTCTTATCCTCGTTAACTTCTATAATTCCCAGTCTTATAGAGTTTGAGCCAAGGTCTATTACAGATAATCGTTTTCCCATGTTATGTTGCTGTCTCGTCATCAAAGTTTTGGATGGGGACGAATTCCATACTCTTTATCGTCTTGATTTCTTTGTTCTTGACTTCAGCACTTTTTAATATTGTTTCATATAGGAGCATTTGGCTATCTATTTGATTTTGTGAATTTTTAGGGACTCTAATATAACTCCCGTCTTCATTGAGTTCTCTGGCTTTTACGTTGTCTTTTAACATTATGTTTAGGCACTTTTTGATTCTCTCCTTTAATGCTTCGCTCTCAACAGGAAAAATTGATTCTATCCTTCTGTCAAGATTTCTTGGCATCCAGTCGGCGCTTGAAAGATATATCTCTTCATTTGAATCATTTTTGAAGTAAAATATTCTGCTGTGTTCAAGAAATCTGCCGACAATGCTAATTACTCTTATGTTCTCGCTGATTTCTTTTATGCTGGGCCTTAAGCAGCATATACCTCTCACGATTAAATCTATTTTTACACCCTCTATCGATGCGAGATAGAGCTCTTTTACTATTTCATCATCTACTAAGGCGTTCATTTTAGCTATAATGTGTCCGTTAGAGCGATATTTTGACTCTCTTTTTATCAATCTAATTATTTTCTCTCTTAAATTGATGGGTGAAACCCCTATTTTATACCAGTGACTTGGCTGGGAGAGCCCTGTCAGCGTGTTGAAAAGATTTGACACATCTGTTCCAAAGTAGACATTGCTGGTAAACAGGCTGAGGTCTGTGTAAATCTTTGCAGTGTTTTCATTGTAATTTCCAGTTCCAAGATGCACGTATCTTCTTATTGTACCCTCTTCTTTTCTGACAATTAGAATGGCCTTTGAGTGGACCTTTAAGTGGGCGAGTCCATATACTACATGACAGCCTGCTTTTTCGAGCTTTTTGGCCCATATAATATTGTTTTCTTCGTCAAAACGAGCTTTTAGCTCAATAACTACTGTTACCTGCTTGCCATTGTCCGCAGCTTCTTCAAGGGCTTTTACTATTGGGGAATTTTTCGTGACTCTATATAGTGTCATTTTTATTGCGAGAACATCTGGATCTTGTGCTGCTGTGCGAACAAATTCTATAATCTTTTCAAAGCTCTCAAACGGGGTATGCAGCAAGAGATCTCTTTCTTTTATCAGATCGAATATGGTTGTATTGTCAGCTGTCAAGAAATCGATTGGCTTTACTGGCTGTAAAGGGATGTCCTTAAGACTTTTGAATGCTGCAATTTCTTGACTGGAAAACTTCATCAGGAATGTGTAATCTAATGGTCCATCTATTTTATATACATCTTCCTCGTCAAGTTCGAAATTGTCTTTTAAAAAATTTTCTAAAATTTCAGGGCAATCTTTACTTATTTCAAGCTTAACTACCTCGCCGTATCTTCTTCTTTTTAAAGACTTTTCTATTTCTTCTAATATATCTTCTGCAATTTGTTCGTCTATAGTGAGATCGGCATCTCTTGTGATCCTGAAGAGTGAATTGTAGACAATTTCTTGGTTGTTAAAGAGGTCGCCTAAGTGGTGGGTTATTATGTCTTCTAAAAGTATATAGCTATAACTGTTTTTATCAGAGGGCAGGGAAATAAATCTGTCTAAGACGCCTGGCACCTGAATTATTGCGAAAACATCTTCTTTTTTAAGTTTTTGGTTTTTATTTTTCACAAGGTAATCGGAATTTGATCTTAATAAAACAAATATGTTTAGGGTTCTGCTCTGAATAAAGGGGAATGGCCTTGAGCTATCCACAGCCATAGGGGTTAGTACTGGATAAATAGTGTTTTTGTAGTATTTTTGTACAAATTTTAGCTGGTTTGGGTTTAATTCATTGATTTTTAATATATTTATGTTGTTTTTTTTCAAAAGAGGCATGAGTTCTTCCAAAAAAAGAGTTTGCTGATCTTGAGATATCTGGTGAGCTTTTAAGGTAATTTCTTTGTAAAGTTCTTCAGGAGTCAAACCTGATGAGTCCTGAAATACGAAATCGTCGAGCACCTTATCTATGATTGAGCTTACTCTGATCATAAAGAACTCGTCCATATTTGAGCTAACTATGGACAGAAATTTTAGCCTTTCAAAGAGTTTGTTACTGCCATCTTTCGCTTCCTCAAGCACTCTCTTGTTGAATTCTAAAAGAGATAGCTCTCTATTTATGTTGTAAATTCTTTCTCTGATCATTGCGGAATAACTTTTAAAACAGGAATAAGGCCAAAAATTCTTCTAAAAAAAATAGATTCATTATCAAAATGCCACTTTTCAAGGAGGATATCGTCATGAGTAAAGGCTCTAAATATCAGATAATGCTCTTCAATCTCTAATTTTATGTCGTTAATTTTACCCTTTTGTGAGGAATCAAGAGCGTTGGAAAGCTTTAATATAGCGGCTATTTTTGTTATGGTTAGCCTATCTTTAATAGTTTTGCAACTAAATGAACAATCTTTTTCATCAGGATCTCTTTTCTGGTATATCTTAACTGAATTTGCGATGATGTCTCTTTCCTCGCTGCTGAGCCCTGGAATCTTTGCGGAACTTATAATGTTATATGAGTGTGCTCCTGGATCGTTTACGTCTATAAACTTTCCAACGTCATGCAAAATGCAGCCTATCTTTAATAGAAGTCTTTCTTTGTCTCCCATTGCGTGATAACTTTTGGTGTAGTCAAAAATCGAGACAGCAAATCTCAGAATGTTGTGAGACATATTAATATTTCTTAAATATTTTTTTGCAATACTCTCTGAAACGCTTAATATGTCCTCTTCGTAAAGAGCGTCTTCGTCCATCAGGATTGAATTCGCCACTGCGCTCCTAAAGGAGAAACCCATAATCCCAACTTCATTAATTTCGCAAATATCTAATATCTTTTTAAAGATAATAGTTGATGGTAAAAGAACATTAGCAACTGGAGGCATTAAATAATAGTCTTCAACAAGGTTAATTGTAGTCTTGTCTTTAATTTCGTTATAAAATTTCAAAAGTTTTTCTTTGTTTATGTTGCTAATATCCCTTGGGGGCTCTTCTTCAAAGATTAGATTGTAAATTACTTTGCTTTCTCCTCCAAGTCCAATTGCAAAATCTATTTTATATTTTTTTATCTCCTGTGATATGGTGTGCATCTTACTTTCTATGAACTCATCCAGTATCTCTGCAAAATCAAGCGTTTCTCTTTCAAGGCTTGAGAGCAGCGCTCTTAATTTTAGCGATCCTATTTCAAGATTTGACGCATATTTGAGTTTGTCCCTTTCTACTATCATTAGGGAAAGTCCACCAGAACCTATATCAAAAATTAAAACTGATTTATTGCCGAACAGCCTGAGATAGCAGTCATGTCTTTTCATATATTGATACTTATAAAAAGACTCTTCGATTGTTTCTATTAGTTTAATGTCTATTCCTGTAGCAATTTTTATTCTTTCAACTATGAAATCACAATTTTTTGCTTCCCTGATAGCGGTAGAGGCAAAAACCAAGGTTTCTTCCACCTCGTAAGCTTTAAACAAATCCTTTAATTCCTTGAGTATTTTTGTTAATTGGAGAAGTATTGTGTTTGAAATTCTGCCTATTGAAAAGGTATCCTTGCCGATCGAAAGGGGTTTTTTTATGTCTTCGATTGTTTCGAATATTCTATCGTTTTTTTTCTGGGCTATATGGGCTTTTACAAAATTAGCTCCTATGTCGATAATTCCAATTATTTTACTTTCTGTTTTTTTAGCTTCCTTGACATAAGAGTTGCTGTCTTCACTTTTATCCATGGGTGTTAAAGCTTTGCTTTTTCAAGTTCCTTTAACCGTGAGTCAATGTTTTTTAATAGATCTTTGGGATCTCTATTTTTTGAGTTAATTGTTTCAGGTTGAAGACTAACATCGAGCTTCCCTGAGCAAAGCATAAAAGAGACGATAAAAAAAGCCAAGCTTCCTGTCAGCGTCCCTAAAAGAAAAAAATCAACATTTCTATTCTGTCTCAAGAACAACACCTCTTGTAATATTTTTTTGGCGGAGAGGGTGGGATTTGAACCCACGAGCCGAAATTAATCAGCTAACCGCTTTCGAGGCGGTCTCCTTCGGCCACTCGGACACCTCTCCACAAAATTTAAACTGAAATTGATATTTTAAAAGCCTAAGACTTTCAAACGCAATTAAATTTATACTTAATTATCTGTTATCAAATTTAATAAAAAATATTTTGAAAAAGATGTACGACTATAATTTGCAATTATAAGTTAATCTCGTTTAACTTATAATTGCATCGAGCTTAAAATGTGAAGAATAGAAATTTCTTCTTCTTTTTGTTGGTCTTTTTTGGGACAGGGTTGAGTTCGAATGAGTCAATTTGGTTGTAGGTGCCCGCTTTGACCTCAATTGTTCTTTTCAAAGGCTTAAAGCCAGCAGCAGAAACGAAAAGTTTGTACTTTCCTGGTTTTAGACCCTGCACACTAAAGTAACCTCTATCGGATGATGTTGTTTGCTCATTGTTAAATTTTATCGTTGCATTTGGTATTGGGTCAAAAGACTCTTTGCTGATCACAAAACCAAAAAAACCCGTTTCAGAAAGTTGAGCAGGGGTGATTTTTTCTATTTTTGTTTTGTTGCTTTTTTTGAAGAAAGGCAATTCAAAAGCCCTTGCATTAGATATGAATAAAGTGGTTACGAATAAAAACATTATTATTATTGATGTGTACCTTTTCATAGAGCTCCTCCTAATATTTCTGATTTTTATATATATTATATGTTATTGTAAATTATTACAACCATATTATAACATCTGGATACTCTTGCGCTTTCTGTTTAGTTAATTCACTACTTTTGAAAATTAGATGCAATATTGTTAGTCTGAAAATAGCAACTCTCAATTTATTTTAACATTAACCGGTGATCGCATCACCTTTTTAATATTAGAATTTTACCTACTATTTTTAAAAATAGATTTAAAACAAAATTAGAAGATAAAAATCTTGATATAAGAAATGACGTTACAGGTAGAGTTATAAAGAGGACTATTATTGCTATAAATGACCTTGCAATTTCTGTAGCTACCACCTCAAGACTAAATACTCTAAACCACGAAAGAGTCGGTCCCTGTATTGACACCAAAAGTATTAAGGGCAGGTAACATCCAATGTAAGCAAGGTAGAGAGTCTGCAGCAATTCTGGTAAGCTTTCTCTTCCTGACTGGAAAGAAGAGTTAAAAATTTCTCTCCAATTAGAAGTAGGAAAGAGCATTTTATATTGTTCTGCCGTAGAGGCAATGCTTGTTGATAACTTTATCGCCGCTCCAGAAGAACCAATTATCATTGCAGACGATAAAAGATTTGTAAAATTAATGTTCAAGCTAATATTTTTCAAGAATAATCCTTCCTCGCTTATCATCCCTGTGATGTTCAAGAAACTATTAAGATAATAAGAAAAAATAGATGCGACAATGATGCCTGAAATAGCGCCTATTATTGCAGATAAAGATTTTTGGGAAAAACCACAGATCAATATTGTTTGTATCACGACGCCTATAAACAAGACTGCAATAGTGACAACAAGGATGTTTAGATTTGTAATTACTGCAGGTATTAGCCAAAGCCATATTAAGAACATAAACCCAAATAGCCCTATCATCATATATATTCCTCTTAAACCGCTTGCAATAAAAATTAAAATAAAAAATATTAAAAGGAGCCATGGGTACTTGTTGTATCTGGCAATGTCTGAAATAAAAAAGGTCGGTTCGTTGTCCGATCTTATCTGCTGATAAACTATCACTCTTTCATCTGGGGACAGTTTTAAGTCGTAAGGTGAGCCAATCTGGTGAATGTATTCTGTAGTAAACTCTTTATCTTTAAATATCCCTGTAATAAGTTGGATTTTGGTCTGTAATATTTCAAGGTTTGGATTATCTTTGTTTGGCTCTTTTGAAACAGAAATTACTCTTGCTTCCTCATAGGTTTGGGAAGGTTGGTAACATAGGGCATCGCGCGCCCAAAAAAATGTTAGATAGATAAAAGCGAAACACAAAAGAAGTATGATTTTTTTCATCTTGGTTTGTTAGCTCTTTTTGATATCTCTTGAAGAAGATATCTTTGTAACTTCTTTCATCCTTGATAAGCAGCTTACAACCTGATGCGCTCTAATCTTGCCTACGCCTTCGAGCTTGTCTAGATCTTCTTCTTTTGCTTCCAATAAGTTGTTCAAGTTTTTGTAGTTTACAATCAACTTTTCTACGATTGCTGATGGTAGTCTTGGCACATTTCCGAGAACTCTATAACCCTTTGGGATTAAAGGTTGGTCTGGATTGTTGAAACCAAGATGTTTCATTACTACAGTCTGATCTAATATGTCTTGTTCAGACTTAAGTTGTTTTAAATTTTCAAGTAATTTTGTTATATCTGTTAATTTTTCTTCGTTGAGGTAGTCTTTTAGAATTAAAACCTCGGTTTCTTTAACTTCAGACATGAGTTCGAGCAATTGCCATTTTGTTAAGAGACCATCTTTGCCAAGCTGTATAATATACGTTTCTATTTCTTCTTCAATAAATTTTAGCATTTCAGATCTGGTGATGATATTTGCGATATCTGATGCTGTAACGCTGTCTGTGAACTCAAGGACAGATAAGTGTTCGAGCGAGCGATTAAAAACTTGTTTGTAACTATCGAGCGTGGTAAGCGCTTGATTTGCGCGCCCCACAATAGATGCGCTGCTTTTCAGGGGATATGTTACGTCTCCCTTATAGAGAGTTACTACACCCCTTCTTTCTGAGATCGCTATTATTAATTCGCCCGTTTGCTTTGCAAATCTTTCTGCCGCCTGGTGTCTTGAGCCAGTGTTTACAGATGGTATGTTTGGATTTGGTATAAGGAGTGCGTTTGCCCTTAGTATGGTTTTGGCGTCAGCATTTAGTATTATGGCTCCATCCATCTTTGACAATTCAAATAGTCTGGCTGGAGTAAATTCTATTTCGAGAGGGAAGCCTCCAACTGTTATCGGCAGGGTTTTTTCTGGATTGCCTATAACAATAAGTGCACCTCCTCTGGCATCAAGTATTAGGTCTACACCATCTCTTAATGGGTTTCCAGGTGAAATTAATTTTAGAGATTTTAACCAATCTTTTCTTTTGAATACTGAGTTTTCCATTCTTTTATCCAATCTGTTAAATCTTTTAGTTTTTTTATTTCGTTCAAATCTAAATCTTTAACTTTTACCTTTATGTCAGACGTAAAGACCTTTTTAATGCCAATCTTTGATGCTTCTAAAAGTCTTTTTTCAATATTATATACAGTTCTTACTTCTCCAGATAAAGAGCATTCTCCTATAAAAAGTGTACTCTTTGGAATAATGATATCATAATAAGATGAAATTAATGATACTGCAATTGCCAGGTCTATACCTCTGTCTTCTGTTGTGATTCCGCCAGTAATGTTTATGTAGATATCTTTATCATACAGTTTCATATTTAGATGTTTCTCTAAAATTGCTACTATTAGCATGAAATGATTAAAGTTTATGCCATGAGAGAGCCTAGTCGAGTTAGTTTTGAAGGATTGGTTGACAAGAGACTCAACTTGCACAAGAAGAGGTCTAGAGCCTTCCATCGTTATACAAAAAGAAGTCCCTGAGAGATCGCTATTTTTTAAAATTAGCTCTGAAATATTTTTGGGCTTTATTAGGCCCTCTTCTTTCATCTCAAAAATAATTAATTCATTCGTCGATCCAAAACGGTTTTTTAAAGATCTAAGGGTTCTTGTGGTAGAAGACCTATCTCCCTGGAAGAACAAGACGCTGTCAACCAAGTGCTCAATAAATTTTGGGCCTGCAATCGAGCCTTCTTTATTTATGTGACCAATTAACAAAAAAGGGGTATTTGTTTGTTTGGAAAACAAGTTTATTTTTGATGCGCACTGTTTCATCTGGGAGGGAGATCCCAAAGACGAGGTCTCGTCAGAATCATAAAGCATTTGTATAGAATCAATTACAATCATAGAAAAATTATAATTTTTTACTGTTTTAAGTATCTTGTTTAAATCGGAGCAAGAAAGAAATTTTAAATTTTTCTCATTAAGGTTCAATCTTTTTGCTCTGGATGCTACCTGGCTTGCAGATTCTTCGCTAGATATGTATAGAACTTCTTGATATCGATTCGAAATTTGATTTGCCATTTGAAGAGCTAAGGTTGACTTTCCAATGCCTGGCTCTCCAGAAAGCAATGTGACGGAGCCTTTGACAACTCCGCCACCAAAAATATCATTTAGATCCTGTAACTCAAATGTCAATCTCTCTTCTTCAACATAAACTAAATCATCTAACTGAAGAACACTTTCCTTTTCCAACATGTCGTCTTTTGATTGAAAGCTATTCCAAGAACTACATATTGGACATTGTCCCTTCCAGACAGCAGACTCAAATCCACATTCTGTACATATGAAATTATTTTTATTTTTATTTGCTATTGCAGCTCCTTGCTGACACAAGCTCTTGTGTGTTTTTAAAGACAAACTCAGTTGTGTCATGGTCGACTTCTATGCTATCGTTTGCTCTAATTGAGCCTTCTATGATCTTGTCAGCTATCGGGTCTTCTATTCTCTTTTGAATTAGTCTTTTTAGAGGTCTGGCTCCAAACTTTGGGTCAAAGCCCTCTTTTGCTAATTGTTCTATAACCTTTTCAGAGAAAGATATGCTTATAAGGCCTGCCTTCAACTTGTCCTTTACATTTTCTAGTATTTTTTCTGTTATATTGATCATGTCTGGTTGTGAAAGAGAGCTAAAAATTATTATTTCATCTATTCTGTTTAAAAATTCTGGTCTAAAGGTGTCCTTGAGATCTTTTTGAATTTGACTTTTTAGCTTTTCGTAATCAAGTGCGCTTGAAGATGCTAAAAATCCGGGTGAGCCCTCTTTTAACATGTGTGTTCCAAGGTTAGAGGTCATAATAAGAATTGTATTTTTGAAATTGACCGTTCTGCCCTTCCCATCAGTCAGCCTTCCGTCATCTAATATCTGTAACAAGAGATTAAACACATCCGGGTGAGCCTTTTCTATCTCGTCAAACAAGATGACAGATGAGGGCTTTCTTCTGACGGCATCAGTAAGCTGACCACCTTCGGTGTAGCCAACATATCCAGGAGGAGCTCCAACCAAGCGCGATACTGTGTGCTTTTCCATATATTCGGACATATCAAATCTCAATAGCGATTCTTCACTGCCAAAAAGGTATTCGGCAAGAGTTTTTGCAAGCTCAGTCTTTCCAACTCCAGTTGGCCCCAAGAACAAAAAAGATCCTAAGGGCTTTTTGGGATCTTGGAGACCCGCCCTTGTTCTTCTTAGGGTTTTTGCAATTGATCTTACCGCCTCGTCCTGAGCAACTATTCTCTTATGAAGAGCGTTTTCAAGGTTCAATAGCTTCTTCATTTCAGACTCGGTAAGTTTCTTTAACTCTACTCCAGTCCATTCGCTAACTATTTCTGCGATATCTTCTTCGGTTACTATCTTGGCCTCCAGGGTATCATTTATTTCCTGGCTATTAAAAGTAGATATTTCATCTCTTATTTTTTGTTCATCGTCTCTTAAGATCGCAGCCTTTTCAAAGTCCTGCATTCTAATGACGTTTTCTTTTTCTGCAATTACATATTCCAACTGTTTGTAAAGGTCCTTCCATGCATCTGATATGGTAGGCTCTTTAAGCTTTACTTTTGCAGATGCTTCGTCAAGAACATCTATCGCCTTGTCTGGCAGAAATCTGTCAGAAATATATCTTTTGGCAAGTTTTACTGATGACATAATTGCATCTTCGGAAATTTTGACTCCGTGATGCGTTTCATATCTTTCTCTTAGGCCCATTAATATTTGAATTGCTTCCTCTTGGGTTGGTTCTTCGACCTGTATGGGATGAAATCTTCTTTCGAGTCCCGCATCCTTTTCGAGATGCTTTCTATAGTCTTCGACGGTCGTTGCTCCGATACATTGAATTTCGCCCCTTGCAAGAGCGGGTTTGAGTATGTTTGCAGCGTCTACCGCTCCCTCGGCAGCACCAGCTCCAACTATCGTGTGCAACTCATCGATAAAGAGTATTATGTTTCCAGAATTTCTTATTTCTTCTGTTATTTTTTTGAGTCTATCTTCGAATTCTCCACGATATTTCGTGCCTGCTATTAACAAGCCAAGATCAAGGGAGATTAAACGTTTCTTTCTTAGTAAAAGCGGGACACCGCCATCAACTATTGATTGGGCTAGGCCTTCAACTATTGCAGTTTTGCCTACACCTGGATCTCCGATAAGCACTGGATTGTTTTTTGTCCTTCTGCACATTATCTGTATTAGCCTTTTTATTTCCTTATCTCTCCCTATCACAGGATCTAACTTTTTTTCGCGTGCAAGGGCCGTAAGATCTCTGCCAAACTCATTTAAAAGTGGAGTACGGCTTGATTCCTTGCTTTTAATTACAGATCCGCCAGATATAATTTGGATAATCTGGCTTCTAACTTTAACTATATCTAGACCAAATGACTTTAGAACTCTTGCTCCAATGCCATCTCCCTCTCTAAGAAGACCGAGAAGTATATGTTCAGTGCCAATGTGATTATGACCTAGAAGCCTTGCTTCTTCCCATGAAAGCTCTAGTACTCTTTTGGCTCTTGGCGTGAATGGTATTTCCGATATAAGCGTACCGCCGCCGCGGCCTATCAGTCTTTCTACTTCACGTATTATATCTTGTGGTTCTATGTCCATAGAATTTATAATCTTGTTTGCAATGTCTGTTCCTTCAGCCAAGAGACCTAAAAGTATATGCTCAGTACCGACGAAATTATGGCCCAAGCGTTTGGCTTCTTCCTGAGCAAGGATTATGGCCTTAGCTGCCTTTTCGGTAAACTTTTCAAACATTTTAGACCTCCATTTGGTATTTAGTTTTACTTTGATATATATTATACTATGTTTATTAACATTTAGTTAGAAATTAGCTGCCTATTCAAGGTAAAATTTTTAGAGAAAAATAAGAATTTATCGTTGTATATTTTTGTTTTTTTGTGGTTTAATTAAATTAAATTTCAAAGATATTTTGCTTTATAATTTTGAAATAAGTTTAAGTTAAAAATCGAAAAGAGGTTGATATTTTGAGAATTTTGGTTACTGGAGCTGCTGGTTTTATCGGTTCAAGTTTGGCAAAGGCCCTTGAGGATCATTTCCCAACTTATGAAATATTTGCTCTTGATGACTTTTCGAGCGGTCATTTTAAGAATCTTTTGGGCTTTAAGGGTGAGGTAATTACTGCTGACATATCTTTGAAGGAGGTTTGGGAGGGCCTAAAAAGCTATAGGTTTGATGTTATATTTCATGAAGGAGCTATATCTGACACAAGAGTTTTAGATCAGGGTCTTGTTATGAGAGTAAATGCTGAGTCATTTAAATATTTGCTTGATTGTGCAAGAAGTTCTAAGTCGAAAGTAGTATATGCATCTAGCGCAGCGGTTTACGGCAATTCTCCTGCTCCTCAGAAAGAAGAAAGCGGTCTTGTGCCTGAAAACGTTTATGGTTTTTCAAAATATGCTATGGATATGATGACGCTGAAATTTATGAAAATAAACCCTGATGTCCAAGTTTGCGGCATGAGATATTTTAATGTGTATGGCCCTGGCGAGGATTTTAAGGGAGAGTACGCAAGTATGATAAGACAGATGTATTTAAAAATAAAAAGAGGCGAGAATCCGAGACTTTTCAAATACGGTGAGCAAAAAAGAGATTTTGTGTATATCCAAGACGTAATAAATGCAAACATAAGAGCGATGGAAAGCGATGTATCAGGTATATTCAACATAGCCACTGGTAGCGCAAGATCTTTTAACGATATCGTAAAAATAATTTCTGATACTACCAAGAGGGATATAAATGTGGAATATTTTGATTGTCCTTATAATTTTTATCAAAATCTTACACAAGCTGATATTTCAAGGGCAAGGTCTTTTATTGGGTACAATCCTGAGTACGATCTTGAAACGGGAGTAAGGGAATATATAAATTACTTAGATAGAGCTTAATCTCTAATAGCCAGCTTAAAATAATTATTTCTGTATTTAAAATTTATTTTGATTGTAGAGTGGTGTTTTTACTAGACAAAACTCTTATTTCATTTTAGTATTTAATTTGTTTATTTAGACATGAGCAAAAAAATTATTTGAATTATCAGAATTTATAAAAAATTCAAAATTCATGTTATAATTTCTATTTAAGGATTGTAATGTGGTAAATCTCATGAAGGGTTTTGCCTTACGACTTTAAGTATGGCTCTTCACAAAAAAGAGAGGAGGGGTAACAGAAAAACAACGATTTGGCTTTTGTTTCAAGAATTCTTACCTTCATGAAGGGGGTGTTGTTTTTTGTTGTCAAGTTTAGCTAAGAACAAGGTTAGTAGAAGGGATTTTATGAAAGCCTGTGCGGCGATGGCCGTGTACCTAGGCTTAAGTGAATCTTTTGCTCCAAAGATTGCTGATGCAGTCGAAAATGCTAGTAAAAAGGCTCCAGTTGTATGGATTGAAGCCCAAAGCTGTACGGGTGATTCTGAGGCATTCCTCAATTCCTATGAACCCACTCCAGCCCAGATTTTGTTAGACACTATCAGCTTAAAGTATCATGATACAGTTATGTTTGGTACCGGATACGTTGCAGACAAGGCCTTAGAAGATGCCATAAAAGCAGGTGGATATGTTTTGGTGGTTGAGGGCTCAATCCCTACCGCAGATCCTCTGTTTTGTACTGTCGGCACCGAAAGTGCTACCAACCCCGCAAGAAAACCCGTAATTGATACCCTCAAAGAAGCTTATAAGAATGCTGCAGTAGTAATTGCGCTTGGTTCATGCGCTACATGGGGCGGCGTTGTTCAAGACACCCCCTCAAAGGGCAGGGGAGTGAGTGAAGTTCTTGGAAAAGATAAGGTTGTTAACCTTCCTCTGTGTCCATGCAATCCAGATCATTTGGCTGGAACTATCGTTTACTATCTTACCTTTAAAAAGGCTCCGCCACTTGATATTCATCAAAGACCATTAATGTTTTTTGGCTCTATTATCCACGACAACTGTCCAAGAAGGGCGCACTTTGAACGCGGTGAGTTTGTGACCGATTATGGCGATCCAAAACAGGCAGACTATTGTCTTTATCTAAAAGGTTGCAAGGGGCCATTTACTTTTAGTGATTGTCCATCAAGAGGTTTTAATGAAAATGTAAACTGGTGTATAAAAGCTAGCGCACCTTGTGCTGGATGTTCGCAACCAGAATTTTATGCTGGTTTTTCTCCTCTTTATGTTAAGTCAAATGATGTCAATCTGCCAGGCATTGGTGGAGTTCCATCTGAAACAGTTGGTACGGTCGCTGCAGCTGTAACTGCCTTAGGCGTCGCTGCCCACCTTGTTGGCCGATCTGTATTTGGCAAGAAGAAGGAGGGAGATAAGTAATTATGGCGAACAAAATAGTAATTGATCCAGTTACAAGAATAGAAGGCCATTTGAGAATAGAAGTAGAGGTTGAAAATGGCGTAGTTAAGGATGCATGGTCTACAGGTACTATGGCAAGGGGATTCGAGGCAATGCTCCTTGGCAGACAACCAATGGATGCCATTTACGTTACTGAGAGGTCTTGCGGCGTGTGCACACTGGTGCATGGAATGGCCTCTTCAAGGGCTCTGGATATGGCATACGGATGCAAGGTTCCAGAGGCAGGGATACTTCTTAGGAATCTTATGCTTGCCGCACTTTATATGGGGGACCATATACAGATCTTTTATAATTTAAACGCTCCCGATTATATCGATATTACAGCAGTTGCAGGTTATAAGGGGAACGATCCAAAGCTTTTGGCAATAAAAGATAAGATAGTTTCGCTTGTAAAGGCAAACGATACTTCGCCTTTTACCCCTACATATAAAAACGATCAATATACGCTTACAGATCCTGAAATAGTAACCACCCTTGTCAGCCACTATTTGCAAGCTATCGAAGCAAGGGCCATTGCACAGAAATGTATAGCTATTTTTGGCGGTAAATCACCTCACCAGGCAGGAGTAATCCAGGGTGGCGTAACTTATCATCCAAATCTTGAAGATCTAATAAAATATAAGGAATCTATTTTAAAGGTGATAGATTTTGTAGAGAACGTTTACTGGAAAGACATACTCTTTCTTGGAGCAGGCCCGCTTCTTCCTGTGGGTCAAGCTGGTCTTGGCGGAGGGTACAATAACTATCTCTCAGGCCCAGAATTTCAGGCAGATGAAAGCGGCAAGGACTTTTTGTGGAAGGGCGGAGTAGTTACAGATGGCAATCTTGGCTCAGTCCAACCTTTGGATGGTCAAAAGATTGCAGAATCGGTAGCGCACTCATGGTATGACTATTCAAATAATCAGCCATTGCTCGCACCATATGAAGGTCAGACAAAATTCAACCTAACAAAAGAAGGTGCTTATAGCTTCGTAAAGGCTCCTCGTTATGACGGAAAGCCTTACGAAGTGGGTCCTCTTGCTTGGGCTATGACTAACCAACCAAAGGAATTTATGGATATTGTTACCAAGTTAAACATTAAACCGGGATTTTTGGCTCGTCATGCTGCAAGATCTTATCAAACTGTTGACGTTGCAAGAAACGTTTTGAAGTGGGTAGATCAGCTGGCAGGATTAATGGGCAAGGGTCCGCTAATAGTAAATGATGACAAGCCTACACCCAATACCGGAAAGGGAGCAGGATTTGTAGAGGCACCGAGAGGATTTTTGAGCCACTGGGCAATCATTGAAGGCGGAAAGCTCAAAAATTATCAGCAGGTCGTTCCTACTACTTGGAATGGCTCTCCAAGGGATGCGAACAACGTTCGTGGTCAATTTGAGCAGTCTCTCATAGGTATTCCTGTGCCTGATCCAGAAAATCCAGTCAACGTAGTAAGAAATATCAGGTCATTTGACCCATGTTTGGCTTGCGCAATTCACATTATTCATCCAGAGAGCAACCGCATCTTGAAGTTTGTTGTGGAGTAGGGAGGTATACTATGGCGCGTTTAGAAGAACATCCGCTTCCACAAAGAACTATGCACTGGATAAATTTGCTTTGCATGATAGGTCTTATTGTGTCGGGATGGTATATCCACAGCCCATTTGCACCTGGCTGGATGGGGGCACTTAGGTGGCTTCATTTTTCACTAGCGTTTATCTGGATTCTAAATGCAATATTTAGAGTTTATTTTGCATTTGCTGGTTCTGATAAAGACTGGAAGGAATTTGCCTATACAGGAGAAGACATTAAAAATATCATTCCTCAGATTAAATACTATTTATTTATAGGTCCGCATCCTCATACTGGAAAATATAATCCACTTCAGAAGGTAGCTTATAGCTGGCTTTTGATTGTTCTTTTCATCTTTCAGGCAACTACTGGTTTTGCGCTTTTGTGGCCTACAGGCAGCTTTGCTGGAGTAGTGCATTTCTTTGGTGGTTTGTATACATTGAGGCTGTGGCATTATTTTGGTATGTTTGCGTTCATCATATTTATAATTGCTCATGCATATCTATCTTTCACAGAGGCATGGGATCAGGTTCCGCTTATGTTCTTTGGTATTGCAAAAAAGGATTAAGATTAAGTTTGGTTTTAATTTATTGCCCCGGATTGTATGCTAAATCCGGGGTTTATTATATAATATAATTTAGTATATATACGGTTGGAGGAGTAAAATGTCTGAAGCCAATAGTATGTTGGTGTCAAATGATATTGGTTCCTCTGCAAAAAATAATGCTTCTAATGTGTCAAGTGTATCACATCAGAACTCTAGCAGCAACTCTACCTCTTTATTAAAACAAAAGTTTTCTGCTCAGGTTGAGCAACAACTACAACAATTGATAAAGACCGATCAGGAAGTAAGGGCTCACGAACAGGCTCATATTGCTGCATCAGGCGGTTTGGCCACTTCAGGCCCAAACTATGTTTATGTAACAGGTCCTGATGGTAAGCTCTATGCTGTGGGTGGCGATGTAAACGTAGACGTCTCTCCTGTTCCAAATAATCCAGATGCTACAATCCAAAAAATGGATACAGTTATCAGAGCTGCTTTAGCTCCTGCCCAACCTTCCACTCAAGATTACACTGTGGCATCTCAAGCCCAAATGGCTATTATTCAAGCTCAAGAGCAAAAAACAATAATGGAAAGACAGAAAAGTCAGTCTAATTCAGGGAATTCTAAAAGCACCCAGATAAATACTACTGTATAAGTACCAAGTGTAACGTATATTAAAAATTTTTTATAGTTTTTTAATACTCAATTGTAGCTATTAGTTTAACTTATTTGACAAAAATAAAAAACCAATTCATAATTTAATTGTTTGTTATTTGTTAGGGGTTAAATCTTTTTTAAGGGGAAATTATGAAGATAGTTGTAATAGGAATTGGAAATGAGATACAGGGAGATGATGGATTAGGAGTTCATGTGATAAAGGAATTGGAAAAGATTTCTTTACCTAAGGAAGTAGAGCTTTTGGCAGGAGGCACAAGCGGGCCTGATTTGATCGTTTATTTTGAAGGGGTAGATCTGCTAATATTTGTGGATGCAATAAGGGGAGGTAACGAACCTGGCACCATGTATAAATATAACCCTGAAGAAATGAAATATCAAAGAAGCGTTGCGCTATCCCCCCATCAGATAGGAATCCCAGAGACACTGAGATTAGCTGAATTTGCTGATAAGAAGCCAAAGAAAAGTGTTTTTTTTGGCATGGAACCAATGAATTTAGACTTTTCTATGGAACTTAGTCAGCCATTGAAAGAAAAACTCCCAAGATTAGTTGAGCTTATAGTAGAAGAGATTAATGGCTTTTTGGCTTCTAACAAAGATCAAAATATACTGTAAGAGAGGAAGTGGACATTTTAGTGCACTCATCTAATGGTAACAGGGAGCAGTTTGAGCTTGATTTTTTCTTTAATCCGAGAAATGTCGCTGTATTGGGAGCTTCAAGAAAGCCTGGTGCTGTAGGCTATACTATTTTGGAGAACCTTCTTGATTTCAAAGGGCAGGTTTTTCCAATCAACCCTAATGCTACAGAAATTTTGGGGATGAGAGCTTACCCGAGCTTTCAGGACTTGTTTGAGCCAGTAGATCTTGCCATAATTTCTGTCCCTAGAGAAATTGTGCCTATTGTTTTAGAGGATGCTGGCAGGGCTGGTTGTTTGGGGGCTATTATTGTAACATCTGGTTTCAAAGAAGTAGGCAAAAAAGACTTGGAGGATCAGCTCTTAGATATCGCAAAAAGATATTCAATGAGACTAATAGGTCCGAATTGTTTGGGTATTTACGATGCGAAATCTAGGCTTGATACATCCTTTCTATCAAAACAAAAACAAGCAAGACCTGGTCCTGGCAGCATAGCGTTTTTGTCGCAAAGCGGAGCATTTCTTGCTGCTATTATGGACTGGGCAGCGTCTGAAAAAATTGGCATATCTAAGGGCGTTTCTTACGGGAACAAGGCTGACGTAAATGAGCTCGACTTAATTGACTACCTGATAGAAGACGATGACACACAGGTAATATGTCTCTATATAGAGGGGATAGAGAATCCGAGGGTTTTCTTTGAAAAGGCTAGCGCTGCTTCTAAAAAGAAACCAATTTTAATCATGAAGGCTGGTCTTTCCGAGGAGGGCACAAAAGCTGCTGCATCTCACACTGGCAGCATGGCAGGGAGTGGACTGCTTTTCAAAAGTGCTTGTAAACAAGCAGGCCTAATTATGGTTCGAGACTATAGGGAATTGTTTAATGCTGCCAAAGCATTGGTTAGATCGGGACCTGTAACGGGAAATAAAGTTGCGATTTTGACCAATGGTGGCGGAGCTGGAGTTATGACAACCGATTATGCAATGGAAAAGTCCTTTAAAATGTCAAACTTATCCGATTCCACTAAGGAAAAATTAAAAAGCTTTTTGCCAGTTTTTGCCAGCGTAAACAATCCTGTGGATATTACCGGATCTGGAAATGAAGATGATTATGTTAAGTCACTGAAGATTATCCAAGCAGATGACGATGTGGATGCAGTTTTGGGAATAAATCTTGTACAGGTGCCTGGTATGGACGAAAAGATAGTAAGTGTTTTGCCAGCTGAGATAGCTATGAGCTCAAAACCTTATTATTCAATTATGATTGGCGGAAATTATACAAATAAAATAAAACTTAAGCTGGAAAAGAAGGGAATGCTCGTATACAACAATATAATAGATTGTATTGACTCGTTACATATATCATCTTTGTATACGAAGTTCAGGGAAAAGGATAGCTGGCAGGGCGAAAAAACTTCTCTAAAAGCATCCAAAAAAGCAAAGAGCATAACTTCAAAGACCTTGAAGTCAAACAAGATTTCTTTGATAGAACCTTTTCTTTCAGAATTTTTAAACGATTATAAGATGCCGCTTTCACAGAGCTATTTTTTCTCATCTATAGAAGATATACTCAATTCAAATAATATTGTGTTTCCAGGCGTGGCCAAGGTAGTATCACATGAAATAATTCACAAAACCGATGCCGGTGGTGTAATTTTAGGCATTAAATCAAAAGATGATTTGGTTGGTGCATATAAAAATATCATTGAAAATGCTAACAAATACGATCCTAGCGCAAAAATAATGGGAATATCATACCAAAAAATGGAGAAGAAAGGCGTGGAACTTATTGTTGGCGGCTTTAATGACAAGTATTTTGGACCTATGGTTATGTTCGGTCTCGGCGGTATTTACGTGGAAGTTTTGAAAGACGTAGCTTTTGCAATGGCTCCAATAACAAAACAAATAGCTATGGATATGATCAAAGAATTAAAATCATATAAGATCTTGACAGGGGTCAGAGGGGAAGACCCTGTGGATCAGGAGAAGATAGCTGAGTTACTTGTCAAGTTTTCTGAGGTGTTATATTTGCATCCAGAAGTTAAGGAAATGGAATTCAATCCCGTTTTTGCTTATAAAGATTCTGTGGTCATAGTAGATTCCAGAGTGCTCCTTGAAAAATGAGGATTTCAATGTCAACTATTGGCCTTTTTTAATAAGTGAGTAAAAATGAATAACTATCCTGCTTATATTCTTTGTGGCGAAGCGGGCTCTGGCAAATCAGAGATCGTTTTGAATTTGGGTTATTTATTGTCTAAAGATAACCCTGTGACGATTGTAGATCTTGATAACGTAAAGATTATGAGAACCATAAGACATGTGAAAAATGAGATGAATCTTAAATTCCCTTATGAAATAGTCAGTGTTCCAGAGGAATATATCAATCTGGATCTGCCGATTGTCGCATATAAAATTAGAGGTTTGATTGAGGATTATAGGAACTTTTTAATTATTGATGTTGGTGGCAATAGTGATGGATCTGTTGTTCTGGGTTCATTGAACGACGTTTTGGTTAAGAGAAACACTGTGCCAATTTTTGTACTTAACCCATTCAGGCCATTCTCAAGCTCGTACGCGGCAGTGCTTGAAACGATCAAGTCTATCCAAGATTCGAGCAAGCTTGTTTTCAAAAATGTAATAGTAAACCTTTATCTTGGCACAGGAGCTACATTAGAAGAATTGACCCTTGGAGAAAAATTGGCTAATGATATTGTAGAAAAGCTAAAACTTGAGGTTCTTTTTAGGTTTGTTCAGGAAGACTTCGCAAAAGATTTTAAAAACTATATTCCTATAAGTCCTTTTTTATTCTATCCATGGGAAGAAGGGAGGAACTAAATAAGATGGCAAAGGTAGTAATTGATCAAGAAAGATGTAAGGGCTGTGGCCTATGCGTAGCAGCGTGTAATTTTGGAAATCTAAGAATTGGAGAAAATTTCAATTCAAAAAGCTATAAAGTTAGTGAGTTTGTAGGAGAAGATTGTAAGGGCTGTGGATTTTGCTATATGGTTTGTCCTGATACAGCAATAACAGTTTTTAGAGATGAAAAAGTAGAAGTAGAAAAATAAAAAAGCTTTGTAAAGGAGGGATATTGTGAGAGTTTTAATGAAAGGGACGGAAGCTATGGCTGAGGCGGCAATAAGGGCTGGATGTAGTGCCTATTTTGGTTATCCTATTACTCCTCAGACAGAGCTAATTCACTATATGTCAAGAAGGATGCCAGAAGCTGGAGGAGTATTTTTACAGGCTGAAAGCGAGGTATCAGTTATAAATATGGTTTACGGTGCTGCGGCTGCTGGAGTAAGGGTCATGACATCATCTTCTAGCCCTGGCGTAAGCTTAATGCAGGAAGGAATTTCATATTTGGTGGGTGCAGAGCTGCCTGCCGTTTTAATAAACGTTATGAGAGGCGGTCCTGGACTTGGAAACATCCAACCATCCCAAAGCGATTATTTTCAGTCTACAAAAGGTGGTGGACATGGAGATTATAAACTAATCACATTTGCTCCATCATCTGTTTCTGAGGCAGCATCTATGGTTTATGATGCATTTGACATAACAGAAAAATATAGGCATCCAGTTATGATTTTGGCAGACGGAGCACTGGGTCAGATTATGGAACCTGTTAGCTTGCCAGAACAGGGTGCTAGCAAACCTTCTGTGAAAAATTGGGCGCTTACCGGAGCAAAGGGAAGACCTGCAAATAAGATATTTTCTTTTTACCTTGATCCAAAGGGGTTAGAAGAGCACAATCTACATCTACAGGAGAAATTTAAAAATATCGATGACGAGATAAAGTATGAAGAGGACATATCTGATGATATGGAAATCTTGGTTGTGGCTTATGGAACCGTAGCAAGAATATTAAAAAATGCTGTACAGAAGTTAAGGGGAGAAGGGAGAAAGGTTGGGATTTTTAGGCCAATTTCTCTGTGGCCATTTCCTGAGAGTGCTTTGAAGAGCGCTTCAATGAAGGCAAAGCAAGTGTTTGTTAGTGAGATGAGCTATGGCCAGATGCTCGAAGATGTTAGGCGCATAGTGCCAGACGAGATCGAAGTAAAGTTTTACGGAAGAGCAGGTGGAGTAGTTCCATCTCCCAACGAACTATATATCAAACTAAAATCTCTTCTGGAAAGGGGGGTATAGATATGTCAAATCAAATCCTTGAAAGACCAAAGTCATTAACACAAAAGCAGTTTCACTATTGTCCGGGATGTCACCACGGCATCATCCACAGACTTATCGCTGAGACAATTGATGAGTTTGACCTAAGGGAGAAGACCATAATTGTTCAACCTGTTGGGTGTGCTGTATATATTTATGAGTATTTTGATACTGACGTTTCAGAGGCTGCTCACGGTAGAGCTCCTGCGGTAGCTACAGCAATAAAGAGAGTTTCAAAGGGCAAATTCGTGCTTACCTATCAAGGAGATGGAGACCTCGCTGCAATTGGCACTGCTGAAATAGTACATGCTGCTGCAAGAGGTGAAAATATTTGTGTATTCTTTGTTAACAACGCAATATATGGAATGACTGGTGGTCAGATGGCTCCAACTACCTTGCCCGGGATGAAGACTGCTACTACTCCATTAGGCAGAGATGTAAAAAAACAGGGCTATCCAATAAAAGTTTCCGAGATGCTTGCTCCTTTCGAAGGGGTTTCTTACATAGAAAGGGTAATGGTTTCATCACCAAAGCATATTATTAAGGCTAAAAATGCTGTCAGAAAGGCTTTCAAGTATCAACTTCAAGAAAAAGGTTTTTCATTGGTTGAATTTTTAAGCGCCTGCCCTACTGGTTGGGGTATGCCGCCTGTAGACGCTGCAAAATGGGTGGAAGAAAATATGACAAAGCAATTTCCTCTGGGCGTTTATAAGGAGGTTGGTTTAGATGACTGAAGAATTGATTATTGCAGGTTTTGGTGGTCAGGGAGTTATGACTATGGGCCAGGTTCTTGCGTATGCAGGGCTTAATTTTGGCAAGGAAGTAAGCTATTTGCCAAGTTATGGACCAGAACAGAGAGGCGGCACGGCTAATTGTATGGTAGTGGTATCAGATGAAGCTGTTTCCTCGCCATATATCGATGAGCCAACTTCTTTAATAATTATGAATCAACCATCGCTTGAGAAATTTGCGCCAACATTACAAGAAAATGGGATTTTGTTGTACAATGCATCTTTGATAAAAGAAAAAGTAACCTCTGAAAAGACTTCGAAGGTTATTGGCATTGAAATAAATCATCTTGCAAACCAGATGGGCAAACCACAGCTGGCCAACATGATTATGTTGGGTGCCTACGTAAGCTTATCAAACATTATGCCTGTGGACAGCATAAAGGAAGTTTTGCCAAAAGTTTTTTCAAAAAAATATCACCACCTCTTGCCCCTGAACTATGAAGCGCTAGATCTGGGAGCAAAGACAGTAAAGGGTTAAATAATCTGAGCGGCTTAAAGGGGACACCCTTGGCCGCTCCTTTTTTCTATAAGCATCCCCACATTCAGCGTTCTTATAAGTCTTTTGGTTGCAGAAATTAGCATGATAGCGCCATTTAGCATACATTCATCCAATGAAACTGGTCCAGATGAGATGCTGACAATAGCGTCAATGCCCTTATCAAACACCGATTCGTAACCGTCTCCCAAACCTCCAGAAATGCAGACTACAGGTATATTGTATTTTTTGGCTGCTTTTGCGACTCCCACTGGGGCTTTTCCGAAAACAGTTTGGAAGTCTGTGTTGCCCTCTCCAGTAATGACAAGGTCTGCGTCTTTTACTAAATTATTGAAGTCTGTAACTTCTAAGACTAATTCCACTCCGGGCATAAGAGATGCTTCAGTAAAAAACATTAAACCTGCTCCAAGCCCACCTGCTGCCCCTGCACCAGCAGTATTTTTTACATCCTTTCCTGTAACTTGCTGAGCGATATCTGAAAATTTTAGCAAGGCCTTATCTAATTCTAAAATCATTTCAGGGGTTGCCCCTTTTTGTGGACCATATACTGCTGATGCGCCACGAGGTCCGCACAATGGGTTGTCGACATCACATGCAACGAGAATTTCTGTGTTTTTTATGCGCTGATCTATTTTGGATATGTCTATTTTTTCTAATTTCTGTAACGCATAACCTCCATCGCACAACTCTTTGCCAGAGCTATCAAGGAACCTTACGCCTAATGCCTTTGCCATTCCAGAGCCTGCATCATTTGTGGCACTTCCGCCAATTCCAATGACAATCTTTTTACAGTTTGCATCCAAAGCAGCCTTTATAATCTGCCCTGTTCCAAATGTCGAAGTGATGTATGGGTTTCTCTTTTCCCTTGGAACTAGAGGCAGCCCTGAGGCTGAAGCCATCTCGATAACAGCGGTGCTGCCATCCCCTAGTATGCCCCACTTTGCAACTATTTTTTCTCCTAAAGGGTCTAATACTTCACTAAACATAAGCTTTCCGCCTGTGGCCGTTACAAGAGCGTCTACCGTTCCTTCTCCTCCATCTGCAATTGGAACTTTTACTATATTTAACTTTGGATAAAATTCTAAAAAAGCGCTTTCTATTGCGTTAGAAACTTCAAGTGCGCTAAGACAACCTTTGTATGAATCAGGAGCAATTAATACTTTGTTCATGTTTGATATAGAGCAAAAAGCTCTTCCTCCTTTGATTTAGTATTGTTTCAATTGCTTAAATAAATCATAACACAGGCTAACTTTAACTAAGTAAATTATTGTTTTTTCCTCAGGTTTACCAGATTTACAATAATATTTTTAATTTGTAGAATATAATTTATGTTTTCTTGTACAAATGAATTTATAGAGCAGTTTAATACGCTATCCTTAAAATCGGTCCCATTTTTTTTCATTATAGATTTTGAGGTAGATGAATTTAAAATTTTATATGGAGATAAACTCTTTTCAAAGGACATTTTTTTTGATATAAACAATTTTAAAAACTACGAAGATGTTTATCACAATGTTAAACAAGATAATAAAAAAATAATTTTTGAAAGCTTTCCAGTTTCTATGGCAGAATACAAAAAGGCTTTTGAGTCAGTTCAGAAATACGAAAGAGATGGATACTCATACCTAATAAATCTAACTTTCCAGACTGAGATCTACACAAATATTAGCCTTTTTGAAATATTCTTGCTGAGCAAGTCTAAGTTTAAGTTGCATGTTAAGGATTCTTTTACCTGCTTTTCGCCTGAAGTATTTGTTAGAATTAAAAATGGTTTTATATTCGCCTATCCAATGAAGGGAACGATAGACGCAAGGATACCAAATGCTAAAAAAATTTTAGAGAATGATGAAAAAGAGATAGCAGAACACGCTACTATTGTAGATCTAATTAGAAATGATCTTGGAAGAATCGCTAACAATATAAAGGTAAGCCAGTTTAGATATTTTTCTAAAATTCATACCATTAATGGAGAGCTTTATCAAACCAGCTCTGAGATATGTGGCTATTTGGGAAGTGATTACAAAAAGAGATTGGGCAATATAATAGCGCATTTGTTGCCTGCTGGATCAATTAGCGGAGCCCCAAAAGAGGCTACAATTAAAAAGATAAAGGAGGTAGAAGACTATAAAAGGGGATATTATACAGGGGTTGGAGGGTATTTTGATGGAAATAATTTAGAAAGTTATGTATTGATAAGGTTTATAGAAAAGATAAACAATAAGCTATTTTTTAAAAGCGGCGGCGGAATAACCATATATAGCGATATTGAAAAAGAATATCAAGAATTGATTGAGAAGATATATGTGCCAATTTATTGAAACGATAAAATTATACAACTCAAGCTACCTAAACCTTGAGTATCATCAAAAAAGAGTTAATGTTACTCAAAAGAAATTCTTTGGAAAGTGTAATATAGATATTGAGAGTGTATTGCCTAACCAAGAAAATTATAACAATGGTCGATTTAAGTGCAGAATTATTTATGGTAGAGGTATAGAAAGTATAAGTATTGACAGCTATTCTATTAGAAAGATAGATTATTTAAAATTAATGTCTGCTAATGAAATAGAATACAGCTATAAGTTCTTTGATAGAGAAATCTTTGATAGTTTAAAAAAACATATTAAGAGTTCTGAAGAGATCTTGATAATTAAAAATAATTTTGTGACCGATACCTCATATTCCAATATTGCATTATACAAAAATACTATATGGTACACACCTGAAAGCTATTTGCTAAATGGAACCAAAAGGCAGTTTTATTTAGATAAAGGCATCTTAAAAGAAACAGAAATTACAGTTGATAAAATTTTTGCCTATGAAAAGGTTTGCTTAATAAATTCAATGCTTGATTTGGGTGAGATTTGTATGGATGTGAAGAATATAATATTAGAGCTTTAACGGACTATAGGCTTATATTTTTATCAACTATTTCTCTGGACTTTTAGGATTTGTGTTAAAATAGCTATCAGATTTAAAAAATTATGGGAGAACAAATGCAGCAGATATTTTTAACTTTATTTTATATAAATATAGCAATATTGCTTCTTTCTAGATTAAAGCTTAGACCTTTTCTCTCGCTTTCTCTGGTTGTTTGTTTGGTGCTTGCCACGCGAAGTTATCAGATCTTGCCTATATATTATTTGTTTGATCTAAATTTTTTGCTAGCGCTTTTAGCCCTGCCCTTTGTTAGGGATTTTATCGAACATGTCGCAAATGGCAAAGAGAATGTTCTCTCTTTAGCTAAAATATTTGTTGATATGGGGGGCTCTGAAGGTAAAATAACCAATTTGTTTTCAAAATGGTTATTTCCATTTTCTTCTATTCCTATTTTGTATTTTTTTTGCGTATCTGGAGTAAATTATCTTTCATATCTGCAATTTTTCTATCCTTTGATAGCTGCAAGTTTAATTTTCTATCTAATCTATATTTTAAAAAATCATAGATTTGATGTATTAAAGACTTTAAAAGAAATAGAATTTTTGTTTTATATCACACTTTTTACTGTTCTCTCGGTTGTTTACACCTATATGGATCAGGTTATAGGTGTGGCAGCATTAATTTTTGTAATTATAGGCTTTTTAAGATACAAAATTGACATAAAATCTGTAAAAATTGATATGTATTCTGCAAATAGCGGGATATTTTATTTTTTGCTTCTTTGTGTGCTCTTTGGCTATGTAGCGCATTATGGCTATATAGAAATGTTCTCTGATTTCGTGATGAACATCACGGGTGCTTATTATCCATATTTATATATAGCCTTTTCGGTTATTTCTTTTTTTGCTGGCATCTTTTTTGGAGATATATTTTTTTCCATATTTATTTATCTTGTGTTTAAATATATTGGAGAGATGTATTTCTTTGATTTTAGAACAGTTCTGGTTTTTTGCTACCTATTTTATTTTGTAGGCGATCAATTTTACAAAAATTTCCTCTATAAGTGGAGGTTTATCTGGAAAGAGAAGCTGTTTTAAATTTTCTCCCAATTTTTGCTTTTATACTTTTTTTATCAAAATTATCTGGGAATATAAGCGCGAAATTTGGCCAACCTGCAGTGTTTGGCGAGCTTTTGGCGGGGCTTGTATTTGGTCCTGCAATATTAAATGTTGTTCATATGAACGAATTTATAGCTTTATTTTCTGAAATAGGGGTCATATTTCTAATGTTTCTTGCTGGTTTGCAGACAGATTTAAAAGAATTGAAAAAGGTTGGGTTAGCTGCTTTTTCTTCTGCAAGCTTTGGGGTGATACTGCCTCTTTTTTTTGGAGCTGCCTTTTCGCTATATTCGGGTTTTGGGATTTCAGAATCGGTTTTCGTTGGGGCAGTTTTGACAGCTACCTCTGTTAGCATTTCTGCACAGACATTGATGGAGCTTGGGAAATTAAGAAGTAAGGTTGGCATGACCATATTGGGAGCTGCTATTATTGATGACGTTTTAGGCATAATTATTTTGTCTTTGGTAATAGCATTTGAGCTTGGGAGGGGGAACATCCTCTTTTTGCTCTTCAGAATTTTCGGCTATTTATTCGTAGCCATACTTTTAGCAAAACTTTTTCTTAAGCGCTATTTGGATTTTTTTTCAAAGTTAAAGGTCTCAAAACCCTTGGTCGCTGGTACGATTGCTCTAATAATAATATATTCCTGGTCTGCTGAGGTCTTTGGTTCGCTTGCTGCCATTACTGGATCGTATTTGCTTGGTGCTATGGTATCTTTTACAGAATATAACGAGAGAATTTCTGATAGGATGAGTACGCTAACTTATTCAATTTTTGCGCCTTTATTTTTTTTCAGTGTGGGCTTATATGTTGAAAAGGGCGGTTTAGAAGCCGGGCTGTACTTTTATGCCTTGATAATATTCTTGATAGCGGTTTTAACAAAGATAATTGGCTGTGGTTTTGGGGCATTTGTTACCAGGTTTAGCATTGTGGATTCCTTGAGAGTTGGCGTGGGTATGATTTCAAGAGGAGAAGTGGCTATAATAGTTGCAACTATCGGGCTAACGAGCACTGTTCTATCGAGATCGGTCTTTTCTGTGTTAATTGTGGTTGCAATACTTACTACTATGATAACGCCTTTACTACTAAAAGCTTTCTATAGAACACAATGAGGTTATAATTAATAAAATCAGGATGATTGGAGGTAAATTTGAGCAAAGTTGCCACTTTTATGGTCGTTGATAATAAAGATCTATTGCCTGAATTCTTACAAGATCTTGCAAGATTGGGAATACCTTGTGTTACCTTTTCTGATTGCAGCGGTTTTGGAAAATCTACCCTTCTTTCAGAGGAATCACTTTTTCAATCTATTGAAAAGATTATGTCTGCAGACGAGGTTAAAGAAAAAACATTTTTATTTTTTGTTTTAGACGACTCAAAGCTTGAAGAGATAAAAAAAATAGCTGAAAAAATTTTTGGTGAGGCAAATAAACCTGATACATTTTTTGCCTTTGCTACAGATATAATGTGGATGGCTTAGAATTGAAAAAGAGTTTTAATAATGAAAGCGTTGCTGATAAGATTAAAGATTGTAAGATTGGCATAGTTCCCACAGATACTCTTTTTGCTCTGACTGGAGATGCAAGGTCTGAAGAAGTGGCTGCGCGTATCTTTGATGTGAAAAAAAGGTTGCCAGATAAAAGCTTTCCGGTTTTTGTTCCTTCGCTGGCCTGGTTACTTGAAAATGGCAATTTTAATTATACTGATAAAAAGATATTTCTAAAGCTTGCATCTACCTTTTGGCCTGGTCCTCTAACTATAGTATCGAGACTTTTTTTTAATTTTAACCTTTCTGAAAGAGTTGCATGTGATGGCTTTGTCGCTCTAAGAGTTGTTTCTCATCCTGTGATAATGAGGATTTTTGAAGAAGTTAACTTCCCAATTATAGGGACAAGTGCAAATATTAGTGGTAGAATCAATCCGTTATCCATTGATGATATAGATAAAACTCTATTGAAACAGATAGATTTTAGTATAAAAGGTGATCTTGTTTACCTTGCTTCTTCTACTATTGTAAAGATAGAAAAAGGATTTGAGGTATTAAGAGATGGAGTCATTGCAGAAGATGTGGTAAGAAGAGTTTTGTTAAAGAAATAATTTTTATTGCTAATTAAGGAGGTTGTTGAGTTGCTTAACTTTTTAAGGATGACAGACGAGGAAATTTTCAAAGCAGTAATGTGTGAGGTTGGCAGACAGAGAAATGGTTTGGAACTTATTGCTTCAGAAAACTTTACTTCACTAGCAGTGCTTGAGGC
>JAJXTU010000071.1 GCA_021783475.1 bacterium | reverse complement strand
TGAATCTTATTTGGTATAAAACTATTTTATGGCGCAACAGGATATTTGATGATTGAATTAAATTCTCTAAATAAAAATTTTAGCGCTACCAGAATTTTACATAAATTGTTAAGCAAAGAATACCTAGACGAGAATGGCAGAATTAAAAGTGAATTGAAATTCAAAATCGATCTGCCTCTATTCAACTTACAAGATTCAAAACTTATTGGAAAGCCTGAGGATGTCTTCGAGACAGTATTGTTTCTGCCAGAAGGTGAGCAAAGAAAAATTGAAGGCGGACTTAGAACAAAAGGATATTTTAAATTTTCTTATAAAAAATTGAGTAATAATGGTAAAGATGATTGGCATATTTGTGATCTTTATGGAAATACAATAAATGTAGTATCTGAGGATATTGAACAAAATATAAATCAATATGTGACAAAGCTTTTAACTGATGAAAATAAAAGTTTATCGGTTGAAGAGATTAAGGAATTGCCATTGGTTACCGTGATTACAGTCGTGTTTAATGGGGCAAAATATTTAGAAGAAACAATTATGAGCGTTATTAATCAAGATTACCCTAATATGGAATATATAATAATCGACGGAGGATCCACTGACTCTACAATCGATATAATCCACAAATATGAATATGCGATTGACTATTGGGTAAGCGAGAAAGATAGCGGTATATATGATGCTATGAATAAGGGGATAAAATTGGCTATGGGCTTGTGGGTAGGAATTTTGGGGTCGGATGATTTTTATGAATATAAAGCTATTAATAATTTTATACTATCTGGAGTTTACCGGCACAAAAGTGTAAATGTATTTTATGGGAACAGCAATGTGCTTTTTGAGGATAAACTGTTGTATAGAAGAATGACCACCAGCAATATTAAGAAAATAAACAGTAATTTTATTTTTTTTCACCCAGATAGCATTGTACAATTAGATGCCTATAAAAGAGCTGGTTTATATGATACAAATTTTAAGTTAGCGTCAGATTATGAATTCTTTCTCAGATTGTATTTCAATGGATATAAATTAAGAAAAATAAGTCATTTTGTGCTAAATTATAGGCTTGGCGGTTTTTCTTCAAACTATAATCTTGTTTTTATTGAAAATTTGAAACTCTTTAACAGATACAAGTTTAAATTGAGCCCTTTATTTTTACTTATAATGTTGACTGTTTTTATAAAGTCATTTATTAAAGATGTATTTCACTTAAAACATGATTCTGTGATATTAATGAATTATAGGAAAATCAGGAATTTCAGAAATATTTTCTGTAATAGTTGCAAAGATAAATAAATTTTAATTGGTCTTGACTGGAAAAAGCTTTAAATCAAATTTTACTGATTGAAATTTCTTGTAAATTTAGTAAATGCGTTTCAGTAATTTTATACTTTTAGTTTAATTATTTCTTTAATTCTCAAAATCTTTCATCATAGTGACACAATTAGCTTACGTTAGCTTTTTTAAAAAGGGCTTGACTTTTTATTTTTATTACTACATATTATTATGTGATGTTAAACGATGGTAAATCCTGGAATGTTAAAAGGGGTAAAATTTATGAAAAGTTTTGGGGAAATAATGATTCTTAATGAGACTGCAAAATATTTAAATATTGTAAAATCTAATCCAAATTTGTTGAAACTTATTCTGTGATGGACTTGTTAGTGATCAGTGTAAAAAACCCAAAAATATTGCAGTTGTTATGAAATTAGAAGATTTTGGATACAATAACAAACTCCAGAAATTAAGAGTTGAAAATAACCTTTCTGACTATGAAATAGGAAGAATCATTGCAGAGCATAAACAAAGGTATATTGTAAGAACAGAAAATGGTGAATTTGGAGCTGAAATAACTGGGAATTTACTATTTTCAGCAAAAAGCCGTATAGATTATCCTGCTGTTGGTGATTGGGTTGCATTGACAACGTGTGATGCTGAATTTGCTCTAATCCATAAAATACTACCAAGGCTATCAATGATTACAAGACAAGCTGTTGATCAATTTGGAGAGATACAAATAATAGCAACAAATATTGATTATGCACTTTTGGTTCAAGCTGTTGACAGAGACTTTAATATTAATAGGCTTGAGAGATACCTGACAATTTGTTATTCATCTAAAGTAAAACCAATAATTGTGTTGACGAAAATTGATTTAATAAATGAACAAAAGATTACTGAAATTATTGAGAGTATTAAACAAAGAATAAAAGACATTGAAGTTTTTCCAATTAGTAATGAAACTCAGGTTGGATACGAAGCACTTAAAATGACTATTGAAAAAGGTAAAACCTATTGTTTACTTGGTTCTTCAGGAGTAGGAAAGTCAACATTGTCTAACAATCTCTTTGGAAAAACCTTAATGAGAACGGATTCTATTAGTCAAAGTTCAAATAAAGGAAGACACATAACAAGCCACAGGGAATTAATTGTTCTTGAAAGTGGAGGAATTCTTATTGATAATCCGGGAATGAGAGAGGTAGGAATTGCAGACACTTCAAGCGGATTAGAAACAACTTTTGAAAGAATTGTTCGTCTTTCTCAGAATTGTAAATTTAAGGATTGTACACATACAAATGAAGTTGGTTGTGCGGTAACTGAAGCAGTTAAAAATGGAGAAATTGACAAAAAATTTTACGAAAACTATCTAAAAATGGAGCGAGAAAAGGCACATTTTGAATCAACTATTGAAGAGAGACGAAAAAAAGATAGAGAGTTTGGCAAAATGATTAAAAATTACAAAAAAGATATGAAGAAGAATAAGTTCTGAACTCGAAAATAAATTCACGACTAAAGAAATATTCGATTTTACGCCACTGGATTCTTAGTCAATGTCCCGAACACCCTATCTTCAAGCCATTCCAAAGGACTGGCGTCTATTTGAGAAAGTAGACCTTCCTGAGGCAAAAGTTTACGTGACCTCTTAAGCTTAGATGACCTGTGCGCACAACTTAAAGGAATATTATTTTTCTTTAAGATGCGATTTACTGTCTTGGATGAAACACTTTGTTATAAAACTCTTCAAGTATTTCAGAAATCTCTCTACAACTAGCATTACGAAGATTATCCTGAGCTAATTTAACAATCCTTTCTCTAGTTTCTTTAGGTATTCTCTGTTTTGGTTCTCTGCCTCTATTTTTGTGAACCAGACCAGCAGTGCCTTCAGTTTTCACCATCTCTTTAATACTCAAAAACTCTCTCAACTTCTGCGACAAAATCAGCGTCTTCTTAAGTAGTGAAATCACTGTCCGTTAACAAGTCGCAATTTTTGCTATTGACTACTACCTACAAAAGGTATAAACTTTGGACGTTTCTTTTTCAAAAAATGTTGTGAAAAATTATCAAAAAAAAATTAATGATTTATTGGAGTGATTTATCTTAATGATTGATTTAGGTTTTATCTTTTTCTATCTTTCAGTCGGTTTCTATATTTTGGGCGCAATTGTGCCGCTTGCATTTTCAAAAAATAAATCTCTATCTTTGAAAATTGGCTCATATTTTGGTTTAACTGCATCGGCTTTTGGTTTTATATCAGGTATTTTTATGTTTTTATTGCCAAATCCAATTTTGTTTAAACTTTTAGTTATTGCCCCGAACATAGAACTGCAATTTTATTTTGATAAGCTTTGTGCTTTTTTTCTTTTAATTCTTTCTGCAATCAATTTTTTGATTATGATATATTCTTTGGAGTACATGAAGTCCTATCTAAATGACAATATTGCTAAATTTTCTTTTTTTTATAATTTATTTATTTGTTCAATGTCAATTTTGTTTTTGGTTTCTAACTCGATTACATTTTTGATTTTTTGGGAGCTAATGAGCATTCTTTCTTATTTTCTTGTAACTTTTGAATACAGACATCAACATGTTAGAAAAGCTGGGTTTTTTTACATATTTATGACTCATTTTGGAACTGTTTTTATTATCTCTGGGCTCTTGTATTGGGGGACATTTTCAAATGGTTTAAACTTTGATGCTTTGAAAATGGCTGCTATGCATATGAGCATGTTTTCTAAATCTATTATTTTCTTATGTTTTTTAATAGGATTTGGTACAAAAGCTGGAATTGTTCCATTACATATCTGGCTTCCAATGGCACATCCTTCTGCACCGAGCAATGTTTCTGCAATGATGAGTTCTGTTATGATCAAGACTGCTATATATGGAATTTTTAGATTTGTAATTGATATGCTGGGTGTGGGTCCTATTTGGTGGGGGAGCATTATATTATTTATTGGAGTAGCATCATCTTTGATCGGTGTTCTCTATGCTTTAATGGAACACGATATAAAAAAACTTTTAGCATATCATAGTGTAGAAAATATTGGAATAATCTTTATGGGAATCGGTGTAGGTACGATTTTCTCATCTATGTCCTTGTACACTTTTGCTGCAATTGCCTACTGTGCTTCTTTGTTTCATGTTTTAAACCATGCTGTTTTTAAGAGCTTGCTTTTCCTTTCTGCAGGCTCGATTAGTAAAATAATCGGTACACGAGATATGGAACATTATGGTGGATTGATAAAAAATATGCCTAAAACTGCTTTATCTTTTTTGATTGGCTCATTGGCAATCTCAGCTATCCCTCCCCTTAATGGATTTGCTAGCGAATATCAGATATATATTTCTATGTTAAATTTATCTTACTTTTCACATTCTTACTGGAAACTTTTTGCTATATTGTCTCCTGTAGCATTAATTTTAACTGGTGCACTTGCTGCTGCTTGTTTTGTAAAGGCTTTTTCGGTATCATTTTTGGCTCTACCACGCTCGTCTGAGGCAAAGAATGCAAAGGAGCCAAATCTGATGATTATCGCACCAGAAGCTATCCTTGCTTTTAGCTGTATCTTACTTGGTTTATTAGCCTCTAATATACTTTTTTATATTTCTAAAATACTAGTACAAATAGATTCGAATTTTAATGTTGTCTATTTTCAAACGACAAATCTTTTGTTTTTTATAATTTTTGGGCTATTTTTCTGTCTGTCTATAATTTTTGGTAAAATTTTTGGGCTTTTTGAAATTAGAAAGGTTCCCACATGGGGATGCGGTATTAACTTAAACTCTAAGATGGAATATACTGCAGCCTCTTTTTCTCAACCAATAAGACGAACATATTCATTTTTTCTGAGACCAAATAGAAAGATCACACTTAATCCTGCTAAACCTTTAGACATCTTATTTTCTGAAGACTTAAAGCCTCCATTTACTACTTATTTGTATAGTCCAATAAGAAAATTTATATTAAATTTTTCTATTAAAATGAGATTTCTCCAAAGTGGTTATGTACATTTTTATCTTGCATACATATTTATTACATTGGTGGTGCTTTTGTTATGGTATCGATAAACCCATCATTAATTTTGGTTTCAACAATTCAAGTTATTATTGCATTAGTCTTTTCTCCTCTTGTAAGTGGGATTATTAGGAAAATAAAATCATATTTCCAATCCAGGAGAGGAGCGTCTATATTTCAGCCATATATGGATCTTTTAAAATTCTTTACTAAGGAATCTACAATCTCTGAGAATTCATCAATAATATCAGTTTTTGCTCCTTTTATTGTCTTTGCTTCATATCTAAGCGCTTGTGTTTTGTTCCCCTTTCTCGGTTTTAAAAATGGTTCGGGATATGACCTTATTACATTTATATATTGTTTTGGGGTTGCAAGATTTTTTATTGCATTGGCTGGCATGGAATCAGGTTCGAGTTTTGGAGGGATGGGTTCTAGCAGGGAAATGATGATATCGGCCCTATCTGAACCAGTTCTCTCTATAGTCTTGTTTGCCCTTTCGCTAAGCGTACTTTCATATAACTTAAATAACATGCTTTCATCTGGATGGTCAATTCCCGGGATATTGTTGAGCATTTCTATGTTTATAATTGTAATAGCAGAGTCTTCAAGATTGCCAGTAGACAATCCTGATACCCATTTAGAACTTACAATGGTTCATGAGGGAATGATTCTTGAATATTCTGGCCCCCTTTTAGGAATTTTTCACTATGCATCTATGCTAAAGCAATTTATTTTAATTGCTTTATTCGTAAGTATTTTCTCCCCTAACATAGAAAATATTGTTTTGGCTATATTTATAAAATTTGTCTTATTTCTTCTTACTGTCTTTTTAATAGCATTTATTGAATCTATTGTTCCTAAAATGAGGCTTTTCAAATTGCCTGGATTTTTCTTTGCTACTGGTATATTGGGCGTTCTTGCAATTTTAATATATTTTATAAAATAATTTTAGGAGGTATATTTTTGAATTTTTTAAGTTTCATTTTTCTTATAACTTCATTGTGGATGTTGCAAACAAGAAATGTTACAAAAAGCGTATACTTACTGATTTTGCAGTCTTTATCACTAAGCATTCTAATGATAGGTATTCCGATGATTTCTTTGGGTTATGATTTCAATCTTTTTCATTCAGCTATTGCCGCTATATTAACCTTCTTTGTAAAAGTTGTTCTTCTTCCTTTTATAATTCTTCGGGTTAATAAAAAACTTAGATCAAACGATCTCATTCCTATGAATATGTCACAAGGCCTTTCTTTATTAATAGGGATATTCCTTATTGGTTTTTCTCAAGTTCTGAATTCTTCTGGTTTCTTCAGCACATCTCATTTAAGTTCGGGCTATTCATTTTTCGCAATTTCGTCAATCTTGATCGGATGCTTTTATATGCTAAGCCATCGTGCCCTTCTATGTCAGATTATAGGAATAATCGTTATGGAGAATGGGATATTTTTATACTCTGTCTCTCTTACAAACGGAATGCCCCTGATTTTCGAATTTGGAACCTTTTTTGATTTACTTGTCGGAGTTCTCGTAATGGGGATTATGACCAATTATATTCATGGTCTTTTTGAGTCAACAGATACCGAAAATCTAACTGAATTGAAGGGCTAATCGTGATACTCTTATTTATAGTTTTAATACCAATAATATTTTCTTTTTTCTGTGTTTTGCCAAAACAAACTAAGATAACCCAATGGATTGCTTCTTGTGCGATTATGTTGGCTAGTTTATTGGCATTTACATCATGTTTTTATGTTTTATCATCAGGCAAAATACTATTTTTATCAAATATATTTGCTATCGATCTGCTTTCAGTTCCGTTTGTTCTAGTAATCGCTATAGTCAGTCTTATATGCTCAATTTCTTCTATTGGTTATGTAAATAGAGATATTGAAATAAATGAAATGAAAAAAAGTTATGTTAAACCATTTTATGTACTTTTATTATTATTTGTCTGCACAATGTATTTATCAGTTCTCTGTCAAAATCTGGGGTTGATATGGGTATCTATTGAAGCTACAACTGTAATATCTGCATTGCTGGTTGGTTTTTACAGAAAAAGGGCATCTCTTGAAGCTGCATGGAAATATATTATCCTTTGTACAGTCGGAATTGCATTTGCTCTCGTTGGATTGATTTTAATATATCAAGCAGAACAAATCTCACTATTTAATGGCGTTGAAACTCTTAACTGGTTCAAGCTTATATCGTATGGGAAAAATCTGGATCCAAATTTGATGAAAATCTCATTTATATTTATTATGGTTGGATATGGGACAAAAGCTGGAATTTTTCCAATGCACACATGGCTTCCAGACGCGCACGGTCAGTCTCCAGCTCCAATAAGCGCCCTTCTTTCAGGTGTTTTACTTAACTGTGCTGTTTATGCAATTTTGAGGCATCATTTATTGCTTTCTGCAGCGGTTGGTAGTGGTTTCTCCAGTAATCTCTTGATAGGTTTTGGAGCTCTGTCGATGATATTTTCAGTACCTTTTATTTTGACTCAACGCGACATAAAAAGACTTTTCGCATATTCGAGCGTCGAACATATGGGCATAATTCTGATCGGTTTTGGTTTAGGAAATTTTTTTGGAGTGCTTGGCGCGATACTTCATATGTTTAATCATTCTCTTGGAAAGTCTACGCTATTTTTAAGTACAGGCTCTATTGTTAAAAGATATGGAAGCAATAATATTGCCAGATTAAAAGGAATAGGTCAAACAAAGCCTCTTACTTCAATAATATTTTTGTGTGTATTATTAGCTATTGCTGGATCTCCTCCATTTGGGCTTTTCTTAAGTGAAATGTACATTGCGTACGCAATTTTTCAAAAATTTGGATTTTTTCCAGGTATAGTATATCTTACTCTGATAGCTACAGTATTTGCTGCTTTTATGTATTATTTAGGGAAAATGTATTTTAGCAATCAAAGACCAGATTTTAAGTTTAAAGAGCGCATTGGTCTGCAACATATTTTTCTTTCTATCCCAATTATTATTCTCATAATTACTGGTTGTTTTCTTACACCTTCTATAAACATTATTTCTAAAATTGTTGAATATTTTATGAGAGGTATTTGAGCTTATGAAAAATTATATATTAGTTAATACTACAAATGAAAAGTTAGACAATGAAATTATTAGTTTGAGAAGTTCTGGCGCTCAACTTCTAACAATTTTTGCAAATGATGAGAGAATTGTTAACAACAATTTTAAAATATATGCAATTTTTCTTATGAAAAGTGGCGATATTGTAGAATTATCATTTTTCGTTAATCCAGATGAACCCTTTTATAAATCTATTTCTAGATATTTTCCATCAGCTAATTGGCTTGAAAGAGAAATCTTTGACACATTTGGAATAAAACCTGTTGATCACCCTGATTTAAGGCCTATTATCAATTTTCCTGACTGGCCTAAGAATATATTTCTAATGAGAAGAGATTTTGTAGATAAAAAAGTTAATCGTGAAAATGATAAAGATTTTAATTTTATCCCTGTAAAAGGTGAAGGTATTTTTCAAGTTCCTGTTGGTCCAATTCATGCTGGGATAATTGAGCCAGGTCATTTTAGATTTTTTGTTTTTGGAGAAGATATGATAAATTTGCAGGCTCAACTCTTTTTTACCCATAGGGGAGTAGAAAAACGATTGGTTGGTATGGATATAAAAGATGCCCTTTTTCACATTGAGAGATTGTGTGGTGTAAGCTCTGCATCTCACGGTTATGCTTTTTCAAAGGCTATAGAAAATATTTATGACCTACAGACATCTAGATATTCCGAATTTTCAAGAGTGATAATTCTAGAACTTGAAAGGTTATACAATCATATTGGTGATATAGGCAATATATGTGCTGGAGTGGGCTTTCACCTGGCAGTAAGCAGGGGAGCTATTTTAAAGGAAGAGCTTCAACAACTAAACTCTAAATATTTTGGGCACAGATATCTTCGTGGAATAATATGTCCTGGAGGTTTAAACAGGAATATACTCTTTGATGAAGAAATGTTTGTTAAACTCGATGCTTTTGAGCACGAATTAAGAGAACTTTTCGAATCTATAAGAGGTTATGAGCCATTATTGGATAGGTTTATTACTACTGGAGTGCTACCTAAAGTTGTAGCTTTGGAAATGGGAGCTACGGGAGTAGCCTTAAGAGCTTCTGGCATAAATTTTGATACCAGGAAAGATATTGGATATTCTGTTTATTCAGATTTAGAATTCAATATTCCCTATCAAACTGAGGGAGACGTTTACTGTAGGTTTGTTCAACGATATGAAGAATCTATTGAATCTTTTAAGATAATAAAACAGTGCTATGAATTTATTAAAAAATTAGATAATAAAGCTTTTTTTACAGCTCTACCTGAAAATATTAAAACCAATTCAGGTATAGGGTTTACAGAAACTCCAAGAGGTACAGCCTTG
>JAJXTU010000070.1 GCA_021783475.1 bacterium | reverse complement strand
CTTGTTATAGGAGAGGTTTTTAAAATCCTATTTGAACTGTAATCTGATACTTTAAAATTCCCAACATTGACCTCCAAACCACCAGCAACTCTTGAAACAATATATGAATAATTCTTATTACTTTCAATAACCACTCTAACCTTGTCTGGTGTATTTTGTGCAAAGTGTATCCCCGTTACCATTGGCGATATAGTTGATATGTCACCCTTTTTAGAAATGATTGATTTATCGATATCCAATACTATTCTGCCATCAGCCATTCTAAAATAATTAAAATTTGGATTGCCCTGAACATTGACGAAAACCTCTACTCCATTTTCCGTAGTCCTGTAAGAGACATCTTGTACTTTTGGCAGCGTATCAGCATAGGCAATGCCTATATTAGATAGAAGAAATAAAAATAAAAAAGCTAAAAAGAACTTCATCTCAATCTCACCCCGTGAATAAAAAAATTTGAACATATCTCTACACAGGACTTATAAAAATCCCTTGAAATAAACTCGATTTAAGTTATTATATCATTTTGAACGATTAAAACATTAAAAAATTTGGTTAAAAAAATATGTCCTCTGGATAAATAACTCCTCGCCAAAATAAAAACCGACAAATTCAGAATTTAAGAAGTTGCATTGTTTTAGAATCAGCTTACCGTTTTCAATCTTCTCATTTTTATACCAATTGTTTCTGCCACTTCCAGGCTTTTCTGAAAGATCACAAAAATCAACAAGATTTTCCAATTGCAATCCTCTCTGCTTAAATATCAAATTTCGCAAAATTAAGTGATAAAGAGCTACGCTTGCCTGAACAATTCCTGAAAAACCTAATATTATTTTGCCTTCATATAAATAAGCATAGCTATTTTTGCCCACTGGCGTGTTAAATCTTTCAAATATTGGCTTAGAGTTTTTATTTAGAACCCTTCTTATAAGATCCTTTTTGCCCATGCCTGTGCCGCCTATAAACAAGATAATATCGCTTTTTCTATTTTCAATAAGAACTTCTTCCAGAAGAGATTCTTCATCTGCTATTGGACCTGATTGAATGACTTCAAAACCATCAAACTGTGCAACAGGTGAAATTATCCAGCTTGAGAGCGGCAAAGTTTTTTCTAAATCACCAGTATTGATCAACTCAGTGCCAGTATTGATTATGCTAAGCTTGGGCTTTTTAAATACTTTGATAGACCTAATGTCTAAAAGCTCTAAAGCAAATCTATCCTTAACAGAAAGTTTTCTTCCCTTAGAGAAAAGCTTTTCACCATCAGAGATTTCACTCCCAGGTTTTAGCCAATTATTTTTAGTTTCTTCAGACGTAGGAAATATTAAATTATTTTCAAACTTTACATCTTCCATCTTAAAGAATTTTAAGCCATCATCTATTTTTTCTATAGAAGAGCCTGTTGCAAAAAATATGCAGGTATTATCATTAATGGCAAAATTGAGTTTGTCTCCAGGATATATTTCTTTAACCAGCTTAAATGGAGGATCTCCTTTACACAAGTAACCATCGAATCTGCTAACAAAATATTTTGGATAATTTTCTTTCAAGATTACATCTTCACTCAGTATCTCTCCAAGACAATCAGCAGATAAAATATCTTGTGAGTTAACGGATGGCAAATACTTTAACAGTTCTTCGACTATTTCTGAATAGCGTCTTTTGGTCTTATCAAGTTCTTGCACAATTTTTGTCCCAGCCCATTAATATATCAATCCCATGTTCAAGAGGATCGATAACAAAGTTAAGACATTCATCTACTGCCTTTAAGCTACCGGGCAAATTTAATATTATCGATTTTTTTCTAATTCCGCATAAGCCTCTTGTAAGCATTGCCCTATTAGTTTTTTGGAGACTAAGAGTCCTCATAGCCTCAGGGATGCCAGGTATTTCCTTTTCTATAACCTCTTTAGTGGCCTCAGGAGTGTTGTCTCTTTCAGAAAAACCCGTTCCGCCAGTTGTTAGTATTAAATTTATTTTTTGGTTGGAAAGCTCAATTAATTTTTCTATCAGTAAATTTTTTTCATCTGGCAAGATCTCATAGGATGACAAGAAAAATCCCCTATTTTGACAAATTTCTATAATCTTTTTTCCGCTTAGATCTTCTCTTTCTCCTTTGTACCCAGAATCAGACAAGGTCAATACTGCAAACGTAACCTTTTTATCCAAATCAAATCACCTCTAATTAGGTTAATTTTTATTTAAATCACACGTATTCATAAGTGCCAGATTTACCGCCTGATTTATACAAGAGCTTCACATCTTCGATAACAGCTCCCTTTTCTACAGCCTTTATCATATCGTATATTGTAAGTGCTGCTACGCTAGCTGCTACCAAAGCCTCCATCTCCACTCCAGTTTTAAAGCTTGTCCTTGCCTGCGACAATATTAAAATTCCATTATCTTTAACTTCAAAATCCAGATTTATTTGATTAATTGGTATTGGGTGAGTCAAGGGAATCAACTCCCATGTCTTCTTCGCCGCCAAGATACCAGCTATTCTAGATGTAGAAAATATATCGCCCTTTGGAACTTTTTGATCGTTAATCAAGCTTAGAGTCTTATCTGACAAACGAATAAAAGCCTGTGCTTTTGCAACTCTAACTGTTTCGACCTTATCACCGATGTCTACCATATAGGCCTTGCCCTCTTCATCCAAATGTGTAAACATCTTATCCTCCAATGGCCGACATATTTCTGTGATAAATTTCTCTTGCTTCCTGAATATATGGGTGACCTTTTGGTTTAAAAGCTAAAGTTTCTAAAATAAATTTCTTTATTTCATTATCAGTTAAACCAGATCTAAGTTTTTCTTTAAGATTGTATTCTACATCAGAGAATAGGCAAAGTCTTATCATGCCGTCTGAAGTAATTCTTATTCTGTTACACTTTGCACAAAAGTGCTTACTAAGAGGCGAAATAAAACCCAGTGTGCCCTTAGCATTTTCAAACTTATAGTATTCTGCAGGTCCATTTCCAAAAGGACCTGTAACCATTTCAAGCTTAACTACCTTTGAAATATTATCTTTTATTTCATCACAGCTGATAAACCTATCTTTTTGTTCGCTATCGCCAATAGGCATTATTTCGATAAATCTTACATGAATTTCTCTGTCCCTTGCAAGGTTTGCAAGGGCAATCAGATCATCTTGATCGTTTATGCCCCTCATAACCACTACATTTAATTTTACAGGGCTAAAGCCTACCTCAATAGCCTTTTCAATACCGTCCAAAACGTTAACAAGATCACCTTTTCGTGTAATACTTGCAAACCTTTCACAATTTAAGGTGTCAAGGCTAACGTTTAATCTTTTAAGGCCTGATTTATATAAATCTTCAGCATATCTATTTAAAAGGGAGCCGTTCGTGGTAAGCGATACGTCATCCAAACCTATTTTAGATATTTCTTTTACAAGTCCTACCACGTTTTTTCTAACTAATGGCTCACCGCCAGTCAACCTTACTTTCTTAATGCCCAATTCTGTTAAAATTTTTATCGTTCTGACTATTTCTTCAAAACTCAATATCTCTTCATGTGGAATGAAGTTTACACCCTGCTCGGGCATACAATAAATACATCTAAAATTGCATCTATCAGTAATAGAAATCCTTACATAATCTATATTTCTTCCATATAAATCTGTCACTCCTACACCTCCTTTATTTTTCCCGTATCAGAAAAATCATAACCAGTCATCTTCATATCTTCACTAATAAAAGATTTATTCTTAATTAAGTCAATTAAGCGTGCAATTTTAATATCATTTATGTTATTTCTATGAATGCATAGTTCAAAATTTTCTTTTTTCCATGGGATAAAGTCTAAGCCTAAATAATCTGCAGTATATTGAATGCCAAAGGCCACATCCGCCACACCGCTAAGTATGCTGGTAGCAGCAGCATAATGAGTAAAGACTTCGTTTTCATAACCCAAAATCTGATTTGGCTTAATTCCAACTTTGCTCATTTCATAATCTAATAGCACTCTGGTACCAGCCCCTTTTTGTCTGTTTACTATCCTTAGCCCATTTTTAACTACATCTGCAAGAGTTGATACATTAAAAGGATTGCCCTTTTTCGTCATCATCCCTTGCTGTCTATGTGCAAGCATTAATAAAATTGTATCACCTTTATCAAAATATTTTAATATATATGGAATATTATATTCTCCGCTTTGGCTATCAAATAAATGGGTAGCGGCTACATGACATAGCCCATCTTTCAATGCTGCAATTCCAGCTAAACTACCAGAAGGAGAAGAAACAATTCTTAACTTAAAATCTTTATAAAGCTTAGATGAGATATATGGCAGCAGCGGGTCGTTACTGCCAAGAACCACAATGGAATTTTCACTTAGATCGTCTTTTTTCCAGAATATAAATTTAAATTTTTCCTGACTGTTGCTTCCCTGAATTCCTTTTTCCATAATACACACGCCATCAGCATTTAATAAAGATGATACTGAGCTCGAAGACCTATCCAACGGATAAAAATATCTTTTGTCATTAATTGTTGCAACTTGTCCCCTGATCCTCTCTTCTTCTCCAGAGCTTGAAGTTATAGGCTTATAGATGTTTACAGGAACGCTCTTGGTAAACTCTACAGCACCAACCATCATATTTAAGGCAGGTTTAATAAAATAGTCCAGGACTACAGCGCCTGCCGCTGAGTATCCAGGCAAACCGACAAATATTGCTTTATTGAAAGATCCGAGTATTACAGGCTTTCCTGGCCTTAGATAAACTCCGTGTGCAAGCAGATTTCCATTTTTTTCTAAAATACTTGCTGTATAGTCATCTCTGCCAAACGAAGAGCCACCTATCATCAATATTAAGTCAAAATCACTATATTTGCTTAAATATTCTTCTAAGACTTCTATTTTATCTGGCAATATAGGAGTCTCTTCTACCAGAGCTCCATTCTTTGTAAGATAATACGATATGGCCGGCCCGTTAAAGTTAAAATACATGTTTTTATCGGTATTCTCATAGCTATCTGTAATTTCATCCCCCGTAGCTATTATTACAGCCTTTGACTTCTTATTTACCTTAACTGAGTCATTTCCAGTGGCAAGAAGAGCCATTATCTCAAAGTAAGAGATTTTTTGTCCCTCAAAAACAACTATTTCTCCCGGATTAAAATCTTCCCCTATCAATCTGATATTTTCTCCTGGATGCATCGCTTCAAATATAGTTATAGAGCCATCTGGGTTTAATCTGGTTTTTTCTACCATAACTACGCAATCATAAGGATGCGGGATAAAATCACCCGTATCAATTTCAATGTACATTTCTTTGCTTATTGTCAATGGAGAATGAACGCTGGCTTCTTTTGTAGATTTTGCAACAAGTGCATAACCATCCATAGCAGAAGATTGAAAATTTGGACTAGCTATTTTAGCTACTATATTCTCACTAGCAATTCTACCACCAGAAATAGAAGTTTTTATCAACTCAGAACCGATTGGACATTTATTCAATCTTTCAATTTCCTTTAGCAAAAGCCCCAAAGCGAGATTGGGCTCCATTAGCTTTCTATATAATTTCCTCGCCATTTTCACACCCCTCAAAAATTATTTTATATCAATAAACTCAATATAATTATAGGTCAGTCCCAAGGAAATATTTCTACCTCTTCACCTTCCAATATAATCTCTCTGTCTTCTGGAATCTTTATTATAAATTCAGCCTTCACTGCAGATGAAATATAATCTGACTTACTTAAGAGAGGTACTACAAGATCGTCTTGTTTGTAACCCATTATCAGATCTACCCTACCTGGCACCGAAAAGATCGGATCGCGCAAAATCGCCCTCTCAGATTTAGGATAAAAGTTGTTATCTCCTCCCAACTTTTTTAGAACTGGAAAGCCTATAAGGTTTAGATGAACCATCACGGGCAATGGATGACCAGGATACCCTATGATAGGAACCATTCCACTCCTCCCAAGCAAAAGGGGCTTTCCTGGCTTAACAAGAAAGCCGTGATAGACAATCTCACCGATATTGCCAATTATTTCTTCTATGTAGTCTCTCTCCCCAATTGAGCTCCCACCAGAAATAAATACACAATCATAGTTTTCCACTGCAAATTTGATCTTTGCTTCAAGGTCATTTTTCACATCTTTAATAACGCCTAAAAAAATAGTATCTGCATAATCTTTTAGACCGTTCACGAGCAATGGTCCATTAGCATCATATATTTTAGAAATTGTCAGCTCTTCATCATACGATATAATTTCATCGCCAGTCGATATTATAGCTACACTGGGCTTTTTATAAACCTTGACCTTTTCAAAGCCTGCAGACGCCAAAAGAGCACAATCTCTAAAATTAATTCTTTTACCTTTATTTAAAAGTACAGCATCATTTTTAAAATCTTCACCCATTCTTAATACGTTTTCAAAATAAGAAATGGGCTTATATATCTCGACAAATTCACCCGAAATTTTTGCATTTTCTATCATGACCACGCCGTTTGAATTAATTGGAAGCGGGCTGCCTGTCGCAACTCTTACACAGCCTCCATTTTCAATAGTTAGTGGAGGATCGCTTACCCTTTGTTCTCCTAAGAACTTTAATAACACTGGAGTATTATCACTTGAACCAAATGTCTCTTCAGAAAAAACTGCAAAACCGTCTACGCTTGAGCGATCGGCTATAGGAAGTGAAAATCTTGAGTATACGTCTTCATACAACACTCTATGGTTAATATCAAAAATATTTAATTTTTCAAAGCGTTTAATCGGTGAGAAGATATTACAGTAATCCAATGCATTCTGAAAAGATGACAGTTTTAGAAATTTTGGCATAATTTAAAATAACTCCCCTGTAAATTTCAAAGTAATATTAGACAAATAACAAAAAGTAAGAATTGTTTTTTTGTTCATATTTTAAAGAAGTCGATGGTCCATGTCCGGGCAAAACAATGTAATCTTCATCTATAAGAGATAGCTTTTTTAAGGTATTCTTCATTTGATCTTCACTGCCTCCTGGCAAATCCATTCTGCCAATAGATCCTTTAAAAAGTGTGTCACCAGTAAACATGTAATTTTCAATTATATATATGACAGAGCCAGGAGTGTGACCAGGAGTTTCCAAAACCCTGACATCTTGATTGTCCAGCTTTATCGTGCCCTCTTGAACATATTGATCTGCCTCAAAGCTATAAGGCTTTCCAAATTGAGTAGAGAGATTTAGATCTGGATTTTCAATCATATCTTTTTCTTTTATAGAAGCAATAATTTTAGGATTGTATTTATCCTTTATCATTTTTACAGCCATAATATGATCGGCATGCCCATGGGTTAAAAGAATCCATTTCAAGTTATCTGCATCAAACTCACCTAAAATCTTATCGCCTTCATCACCAGGGTCCACTAACGCTACACTTTTATCATTGAATTCCACTATATAGCAGTTCGCTCCAATATAGCCCACGCTAAGAGTTTTTATCTTCAAATTTCACACCTCAAAATAAAATTTTAACGAGTAAGTTTTAAGACCTTTTTCTGAATAGCAATTATCTGTTCTATACCACTGTGGCCAATATAGAGTATTTCATTTAATTTTTCCCGAGAAAAAGGTTTCTTTTCAGCAGTTCCCTGTATTTCTATTATCTCATTATTTTCATTTGCAATGATATTAAGATCCACATCAGCAACCACATCTTCTTCAAAGTTTGGATCTAATATAACCTCGTCATTTAAAATTGCAACCGATACCGCTGCTACATAATATTTTAACGGGCTAACTTTTATCAATCCATACTCTTTCAGCTTCCTCAAAGCAAGCACCAATGCCACAAATCCGCCAGTAATGCTGGCACATCTTGTTCCTGCATCAGCTTGAATTACTTCTGCATCTATATATATTGTCCTTTCGCCAAGAAGGCTCATATCCACAGCACTTCTTAATGACCTTCCTATAATCCTTTGAATCTCTTGATTCCTTCCAGAAACTCTGCCTGATGTGCTCTCTCTTACATTCCTATCCTGAGTCGCACGCGGTATCATACTGTATTCGCTAGTAATCCATCCATTACCAGAACCCTTTAAAAAGGGTGGTACTCTGTCCTCAACTGATGCGTTGCATATTACCTTTGTGTTACCAAAAGAAATTAAAGCACTCCCTTCAGGGTAAAGTAAAAAATTTTTTGTAATTTCAATAGATCTTAATTCATCATTTTTTCTGGATTTATCAAGTCTGATTGTCAACACCTCTCTCAAATATTATTTTTCAAATTTTCCAATGACCTATAGTACTCTTGTTTTAAAGTGGTCTCAGATAACTTAGCATAAATATTTGTAGTGTTTATGCTCTCGTGACCCAAAATTTCTTGAATGTATTTCAATTCTACTCCTTGATTGAGAAGATAGGTTGCAAGAGAATGCCTGAGCTGATGCGGCGTAATCTTCTTTCCAGTCTGCTGTTTCCAAATATTTGAAACCACATATCTTATCATTCTTTCACTTATTCCCTTTTTCAATCTTGAAATAAAAAGATATCTGTTTTCTGTTTTTATCTTGTTCCTTTTGGAAAGGTAGACCTTCAAAAAATCGCCAGTCAAACCTGTAAAAAATACAATTCTTTCCTTATTTCCCTTGCCAATAATCTTTATTTCATTTCTATCTAAGTTTATGTCATCCAATTTTACACTTTTCAATTCGCTTATTCTCATACCAGTATTGAAAAACAACAAAACAATTAGAGAATTTCTGATTGCAAAAAAATCGTCTAATAAAAGATTTTTGTTAATTACATCTGATACCTCAGAAGAATTCAAATATTTAGGCAATAATCTATCTTTTTTTGGCAGTTTCAATGTCAAAGCCAATTTATTCTCGATAATTTTAAACTTGTATAGATAATTTAAAAATGACTTTACTGCCGATATCTTCCTAGAAATTGAAGACTTCTTTAAAACTTTTGAGCTTGAAGAATTCATTACCCAATTATAGGTTAGACTTGTTATTTCAAATTCTTTAAAATCTTTATGAGTACCTTCCAAAAAGGCAATCCATTCAAAGAGATCATTTGTGTAAGCTCTTAAAGTGTTTTGAGAATACAATTTGTTAAATCGTAGATAGTCTAAAAATTCATAGATTTGTGATTTACTTATCTTCATAACTATATTGTAAATCAAAAAGACATTTATTTAAATCAAATAATGACCTATTCACGTATTCAGCATATCTCATTTTCTTGCCCATACCCTTACTTAGAGGCTCCAGTAGACCAAAAGATACGTGCATAGGTGCGGGCTTTTCAGTCGTATCATTGATAATATGATTTATTAAAGAACCCAATGCAGTAGTCCTTGGCAAGATAAGAGGCTTTTTATTATTAATTTTTAAATCTAAATTTATAGCAGCTAACAAACCAGTAGCAACTGCTTCAATATAGCCCTCTGTTCCTGTGATCTGTCCAGCAAAAAACAAATTTTCAACTTTTTTCGATTCCAAGTTTTCATTTATCAATGAAGAGGACTTAAAATATATATTTCTATGCATTACACCATATCTTACAAACTCAGCATTTTTTAAAGCTGGGATGAGCCTGAATATTCTATTTTGCTCTTTAAAGGGCAGCCTTGTTTGAAATCCGACCATATTAAATAATGTGTTACCTTTATTCTCCGCCCTTAATTGAACTGCGCAAAATGGTTGTTTGAGAGTTCTTGGATCTATCAATCCTCGCGGTTTCATAGGACCATACAAAAGAGTTTGTT
>JAJXTU010000008.1 GCA_021783475.1 bacterium | reverse complement strand
CAGATTATTGTCAAATTGGACAATGGAGTTTTGGTTGGCGGATCAGAGCCAAGAGCCGATGGATATCCTGCATGTTATTAGAAATAGATAGCGTAAATCAAGTATTATGCGTTGAACCAAATATGTTGGTTAGAGACTTAAACTTAGAACTGTCTAAGGGGGATCTTGTTTTCTTGCCTACTACCAACCAACTTTATTCGCAGTTGAGGCTTGTTGATCTTTTTCACCTAAAATTGCCCAACCCATCTCATCATCTGTATGGTTCTATCTTTAATTTTGCATTAGGCTCAGTCTTTGAGACAAAATTTGGCAAGAAAATTGATCTAAATAAAAAAGTGGTAAAGCGTGTGAGCGGCTACGACTTTACAAGATTTCTACTAGGTTTTAAAGAGTTGGCTATTCCAACAAATTTAGTACTCAGACTTCATCCAAAGAGAGAAAAAAGGATTTTTAATTTTTTTCTTGAAGAACTTTCTCAATTAATCAATTTGAATTTTATTTTAGAACAATTAAGGACTCCCCCATTTGCTTTTTATTTAATACACAAGGAAGAATTTTTTGATAAATTATTTGCAACCATTATAGTTGACAAAGAGGTGTCAGGTGAGCTTGAAATTCAGTTTAATTCATTATTTGACATCAATTCAGAATATAATGATGTTATAGAACTATACTTTCCAAATGATGAGGCTTTGATTAAAAAGATAAAATTTGATAATAAAGATTTTATAGATAAAGCGAAACATATTAAAAATATTTTAAAAAGATTAAATATAGAATGCAATGAAATTCTTTTTCCATTAACGAGCCTTGTTTGCTTAATTTTTAAGGAATTTAGCGATTTAGAAAAATTTGAAAGGGCATTTCAATCTGAATTTCCAAACGATCAAGGTTTTTATTCTAATCTTAGTCCTAATGATGATGTTAACAAAATAAAGACTAATATTCTTAACACGATTCAAAAAACTGATTTAAGAGAAAATTATATTAATATCTCACTGCCGTATCCTAAGTTTAAAAAAGAACTTGAAAGGGTTATAGGTAAGAAAAACATAACCGATGATTCAGAGGATCTTTATCTGTACTCTTATGACGCAACGTTTAAGAACTCTTTACCTGAAGTGGTGGTTTTTGGCGAATCCACACAACAAATTTCTCAGGTTTTGAAACTTGCAAGTAAGTATAGGGTTCCAGTTACCTGTAGAGGTGCTGGTACCAATCTTTCTGGAGGCAGCGTGCCTTTAAAGGGAGGGGTGTCCCTTGTATTAACTCAAATGAACAAAATTATTAGCCTGGATGTGGATAATAAATTGGCTGTTGTAGAGCCTGGAGTTGTAACTAAAGAGCTTGCAGATTTCGCCTCTAAAAAGAGCCTTTTTTATCCTCCAGATCCGGCAAGTAGCGCGTGGTGCACTATTGGTGGCAACGTGTCTGAGTGTGCGGGAGGGCCAATGTGTTTTAAATATGGTGTTACTAGAGACTACATTGAATTTCTCGAAGTTGTTTTGTCAGATGGCAGCGTGATAAGTGTCGACGTATTTCAAAATCCAGACCTAATTGATTTGTTTACTGGTTCTGAGGGCACGCTTGGAGTGTTTACAAGGGTAGGCTTAAGACTTATAAGAACACCAGACACAAGAAATCTCTTTTTGATAAGCTTTAAAGACCTCGAAGATGCTGCAGTTTGTATTAACGATATAGTTAGCCAGGGCATAGTGCCCAAGACCTTTGAAATAATGGACAGAATGGCAGTAGACATAGTGAGGGAATGTGTCTTTTTTGATATTTCTTCTGATACAAATGCCTTGCTTATCCTTGAGGTTGACGGCATTAAGGAGGAAGTAGAATCTGTTGTTAATACTATTGCCAAATTTTTGAACACAAAAGGTTTTAACTTTTTTTTAGCAAAAAATAATAACGAAATGGACAAAATTTGGACTCTGAGAAGAGCTATATCTCCTGCTTGCGGAAAAATAGCTCCAACAAAGATTTCTGAAGACGCAACTGTTCCGCGTTCGAAAATTGCCGATATGATAAAGGGAATAAACTTAATTGCCAAAAAATACTCTTTGAAAGTAATAATCTTTGGTCATGCTGGGGATGGAAATCTTCACCCAAATATACTTACCGATAAGAGAAACGAAGAAGAAATGAAAAGAGTGCAGGAAGCTATAAGAGAAATATTTGAATTGGCGATAAATCTTGGGGGCACGCTTTCAGGAGAACACGGAATAGGATATATGAAGGCCCCCTTTCTAAGGCTTGAATTTGACGAAGGGGCTATAGAACTCGGAAGGGCTATAAAGGCGGCACTCGATCCAAACAGCTTGCTAAACCCAGATAAGATTTTTGGTTAGATATGAAATTTAGATTGACAATAATTTAATTATAAGTAATAATAATTATTATTACTTATAATTAAATTAGGAGGTAATTATGACTTTTCCACTTTTAGGTGAAAAAATTGAAAACAGAAAAGTAAAAACAACTCAAGGTTTGATTAATCTTCCAGATGATTATTCGGGAAAGTGGGTTGTATTATTTAGCCATCCTGCTGATTTTACACCAGTATGTACCACTGAATTTGTTGCTTTTCAAAAAAAGTTAAGTGATTTTAAGGCTTTGAATGCTGAGTTAATTGGCTTGTCAATTGATCAGGTTTTTTCTCACATTAAATGGATTGAATGGATTAAAGAAAATCTTGGAGTAAACATTGAATTTCCTGTAATTGCTGATGATATGGGTGAGGTTGCAAAGTCTTTTGGAATGATACAGCCTGCAAAAGGGACAAATACAGTTAGAGCAGTATTTGTAATTGACGATAAGGCTATATTAAGGCTTGTATTGTACTATCCACAAGAATTGGGCAGAAATATAGATGAGATACTAAGGGTAGTTAAGGCCTTGCAGGTCTCTGATAAAAACAAGGTTGCAATTCCAGCAAATTGGCCCAATAGTGACTTGGTAGGCTCAGACGTAATAGTTCCACCTCCTTCTGACGTAAAGGGCGCCGCAGAAAGGTCGGGTCAGGTCAATTGTTTTGATTGGTGGTTTTGTCACAAGAGCGTTAAATAGAATTTATAATTAACAAATTTAATTTAATAATATTTTGGCAGTCACAGAAGTATTTAAATTTGTGGCTGCTTTTTTGTTTGATAAATTTTATCCATAAACTTTCAAAAGGCATTATTTTATGCCTTTATTTATGTTAATATAGTAATTTATGCAAAAGAGAATTGATTGGGTCGATAAAGCAAAATTTTATGGCATATTTTGGATAGCTTTTGGGCATACTACCTATTTTTCTCCTGAAGTCTTAATTAAATATGCATATTCATTTCATTTAGCTCTTTTTTGGTTTGTAGCAGGTTTTGTATTTAACCCAAAATTTAAGATGACTCCTGACCAGGTCTTTTTAAGAAATATAAGGAGATATATTGTCCCCTATTTCTTTTTTGGGATTCTTATTTATATATATTCTATGATTATCCTGATACCACATAGACCGATTTTCTTTACGTATTTTACAAATCTTTTAATAGTAAAAGAGAATCAATTTACAACGCCTCTTTGGTTCTTGCCTGCGATTTTTTTTGTCTCTACTTTGTATGATTATGTTTTAAGGTGTTCAAAGAAAAAGTATATAATCTTTGCTATCCTGATCTCTTGTATGTGTATTGGGTTACAAATTGACACTATAAGCTCATCTTTAAAACTTTTTGACAACGCTCAAGTTTTTTGGTTAAGAGCCGTTAGAAGCTATGGAGTTTTATTTTTTTGGGGAATCGCAGCGGGGTTTATATGGTTTGGTTTGGGATATGCTTTCAAAAGCTCTAAATTTCTGAACACCTTATTGAATAATTTTATAGGGATAAAAAAATATAAATTATTGCTCTTTTTATTTGTTCTTATAATAAATGCTGCGTTTTTTTTACTTATTGACGAATTTGATGTATTTCAAGGCCTGTTTTTTTCTGACTTTTTGGGATATTTTGTAACTATTAGCGGAATATCATTCTGGCTTTATGTCTCAAATATTACAAAAGACAACCCCTTTATGCTTTACATTGGCGGAAATACCCTTACTGTGTTTACCCTTCATGAGGCAATCTTTTATTTCTTCCAAAAAACAAATGAATATCTTTTTTACCATTTCGGTTTTCCTGATTTTTTTATCACGAGCAAAAAATTTTTTATCGAGCAGTGCATTAGCGGCTTTGGTTTGACAGCGGTCTCTTTAGTTTTTTCTATCCTTGTAATATGGTTTCTAAATAGATATTTTTCTATTTTTTTGGGCACAACGATCAAGAAGGACAATGGGTAATAATAAATAAAATCATAATTGTGTTTTATAATAATAAGAAAAAATTAAAGGGGTTCTTATGAAAAAAGCAAAGGCGCTTATATTGAGTGGTGGCAAAGGAACAAGGCTCAGACCATTTACCTACACCTTTACAAAACAACTGATACCTGTAGCCAATAGACCCATACTATATTTTGTTATCGATGACATATTGCAGGCCGGGATAGATGAAATTGGGGTAATAATAGCTCCTGAGACAGGCGAAGAGGTAAAAAGGGTTCTTGCAGAGTATACTTTTGACAATAAAAAAATAGATTTTAATTTTATCTTGCAGGAAAAGCCTCTTGGTTTGGCTCACGCAGTTAGAACTGCCCAAAACTTTTTGCAAGACAGTCCGTTTGTGATGTTTTTGGGCGATAATCTCATAGAGAATGGCATAAGTTCTTATGTAGATAGGTTTTTTTCTGAAGGTCTTGACGCGATGATCTTTCTTAAAGAGGTCGATGACCCTACAAGATTTGGAGTTGCTGTTTTAGATGACAATGGCAATGTAACAAAACTTATAGAGAAACCAAAAGATCCGCCTTCAAACCTTGCCCTTGTAGGAATATACATTTTCTCAAATAAGATACACGAAGCTATCAAGCTGATAAAGCCTTCCTGGAGAAACGAGCTTGAGATTACAGATGCAATAGATACAATGGTTACAGGAAAAAATTTTGTAAAAGCACAGGTCTTACAGGGTTGGTGGCTTGATACAGGCAAGAAAGATGAAATTTTGGAAGCGAATAGAATAGTTTTGGATGAAAAGATTAAAAGACAGGTCTTGGGAGAAAATATAGACTCTAAAATTGTTGGTAGGGTTCAAGTGGATAGAAATGCAAGGATTGAGAGGAGTGAAGTCAGAGGGCCAGCTGTCATAGGGGCTGGAGCGATTATAATAGATTCATTTATAGGGCCATATACCAGCATCGGTGACAGGTGCCATATTGAGAAAAGTGAAATTGAACATTCTGTCGTCCTTGAGGAAAGTAAAATTTTTGGCGTAGGGAGAATCGATACCTCTTTGATAGGGAGAAGGACATACATTTCCAAAGAAGAAGAATTGCTAAAGGCTTATAGGTTTTTTATAGGCGACGATGCCCAGGTTGAGGTTTATTAGTGAAAGTAATTCTTTTGGGTTCAAACGGTCAGCTCGCAAAAGAGTTTTTGACTAACTCAGCAAATTTTAATTTTGAGTTGATATCTTTTAGTAAAACTATGTTGGACATAACTAACTTTTTTGAATTAAAAGAGGCGATGAAAAATTATATGCCAGATATCGTTTTAAACTGTGCTGCCTATAACCAAGTTGATAGGGCTGAATCTGATCAGGAAACAGCGTATAGAGTTAACGCCTTGGGCCCCAGAAACCTTGCTGTGCTATCGAACGAACTTAACTTTGTACTTGTGCACTTTAGCTCAGACTATGTTTTTGATGGGACTTCGAAGAGGCCGTATTTGATCTTTGATGAGACAAATCCAATTTCAGTTTATGGCAAATCAAAGCTTTCTGGCGAAAGAGAAGTGTCTTCCTTGTGCTCGAAGCATTATATTGTAAGGACTAGCTGGGTATTTGGTGATGGTCCAAATTCTTTTCCAAGGAAGCTTGTTGAGTGGTCTAAAGGCAAGAGCAGCCTTAAGATAGTAGACGATCAGATTTCTAGTCCAACTAGTGCAAAATATTTAGCTCTGAAAACATTAAATATGATAAATAATATGCCCTATGGTACTTATCATATTACAAATTCTGGATACTGCTCGAGATTTCAATGGGCTGAGTTTATTTTTAAGACCATTAAGCTAAATATAGAGCTTGTTCCTGCTAAGTCAGATGAATTTGTTACGCCTGCAAAAAGACCTTTATTTTCAGTTTTGGATAATTTTCCGCTGACTAGCGATGAAGATTGGAAAGATGCTACCATCAATTATCTTTTAACAAATTTACAATTATGATATGATAGCTTTATCGAATCACAAAATTTATTGAGAGGGGAGAAAATATGCCCTGGCGTTTTTTTATAATCAGTTTTTTTCTCGTAACTTTATTGGTTGGTTTGTCTGCGGTTTCTTTTGCTGACGGGGGAAGCTCTGGCAGCAGCTATATTAAGGTAACTGCATTTGGAGTAGAAGGTAATAAAAACATTGCGACTGAGGACATATTGTCTGCAGTCCCTTTTAGAATTGGTTCTAACGTTACTCCAAATGACGTTCAAGAGAGTCTGAAGTCTATCTATGCTTTAGGTTACTTTAGCGATGTGAAGGCAAAAACAGAGCCATTCGAGGACGGAGTAAAGCTTATTTACGTTGTTACAGAGAATCCAATTCTTGAAGGTGTTCTGATACAAGGTAATACAGTTATCCCAACTGATAAAATTCTTAGCATAATGAATTTGCCAACAGGCAAGGTTTTTAACTACAACGAGATGGACAAGTCTCTAAAAAGAGTTGAAGATTACTATGCAAGCCAGGGATATACAGCAGCAAGGATAATGGATGCAAATCTTGATCCTTCGGGACATTTGTTGGTGACTATAGCAGAAGGAAAGATACAGGCTATAAAGATTCTGGGCAACCACAGAACTGTAGAACACGTTATTAGAAGAGAGCTTAGCGTGAAGCCGGGCGAGATATTTAATTACAACAAAGTTAAGGCGGATATCAACAAACTTTATGATATGAATATATTTGACGATGTAGGGGTAATGTTTGAGCCAGGAACAAAGCCGGGCGAGATATTCCTTGACATAGATGTAAAGGAGAAGAAAACTGGTTCTGTTACGTTTGGGGCAGGCTACAGTACTGCATATAATGCCATAGGCATGATAACTCTATCTGATACTAATATGTTTGGTAGGGCACAAACTATGTCTATTGGGCTGCAGTTTGGCACAAATCAATCCTATTATTCAATTAGCTTTTCTGATCCCAACTTCAACGATCACAATATGTCCTTTGCAGCAAACCTGTACAATTATAGAACTTATGGCTTGCTAATAGGCGGTTATACTACTGATGAGAAGGCAGCAGGCTTTAACATGTCATTTGGCTTCCCAATTTTCGATAAATATACAAGACAGACTATAACTCCTGGATATGAAAGGGTTCATCTTTCTACAGATCAGACAATAAATCCAAACGATCAATATAATAGACCAAATGGTGCTTACAGATCTCTAACCTATGCACTGTCAAGGGACACCAGGGATCAGACAAGAGATCCTCGTCAGGGATACTTTGCAAGTGCGAGTATATCTCAGACAAACGGCTTTCTTGGAGGGTCAAGTTTGTACTCATTCGACAAGGTGATTGCCGAATTCAGAGATTATATACCTCTGGATAAGTCAAAAGAACACGTATTTGCCTCTAGATTTATGGGTGGCACCTCTATAGTTCCTTCTGGCAAGATAATGCCTGTATATTATCAATACTATGTTGGCGGCCAGGGAACGGTTAGAGGCATAACAGATAACAAATACTATGGCAAATACTTTGCAATTGGTAACTTTGAGTATAGATTTCCATTTATAAGAGGTACTAGGGGTGCACTGTTTACCGATATTGGTGACGCCTGGGGCGGTAATACCGATTGGCCAAACTTCAAGCTTCATGCAGGTGTCGGTATGGGCATAATGCTAAATACCCCATTTGGTCCAGTTCGTGTTGATGGTGCATATTCGTCCAATCACTTCAAGGGATACTTTGGTATGGGGAATCCATTCTAAGGTGTTAGAGGTTTTGTTTAAAGACGGTAATAATCAGTTAGCGGTGAAGAGCATAGGTGTTTGTTAAGTGCCTTGCGCTAATAGTTTATTGAATATAAAAGGAGGGCTTTATTTGAAGAAGAGTTTGTTATTGTTTGCTTGTGCAATTTTAGTTTTGTTTACATTTCAAACTAAGGCGATGGCAAAGGACAATGTAGTTGCCTATATCGATCTTATGAAAGTTGAGGCAGGAGTTAACGAGTTGAAACCTCTTATCGATCAAAAAAATCAGGTTGAAACTCAATTTGAGCAATTGAGAAATCAGAAACAGCAAGAATTTGCTCAGGCTCAAGCTTCTGGCCAATCTCAAGATCAGCTTAAAAAGTTATACGATCAAATCAACCAGGAACTTGCTCTTAAGGCAAAAGACGTTGATGCTGCAAGATCTGCGATTGATGCGAAGTTGCAAACTGTGCTTCCTAAGATTAAAACAGCTATTGATGCGGTCGCAAAGCAAGATGGGGTCTCAATAGTTCTCGATAATGCTATAGTTTGGTGGGGTGGTTTGGACATTACCGATCAGGTAATAGCTAAGGTGAATGGACAATAAACTTTTATCCGAAATTGCTAAAGAAATTGGCGGTGTTTTAAATGGAGATGATGTTGTTGTAAGTGATGTCAAACCCTTAGCTATTGCATCTGGTAATGATTTAAGCTTCGTTATAGATAAGACCAATAATGAAAGTGCCCGCTCCTCGAAAGCGGGCGCCTTTCTTTGTTATAAGGGTTTTAAATCAGATAAACCTAGTATAGAGGTAGATTCGCCTAAATTGGCTCTGGCAAGAGTACTTAACATATTTTATCCGAAGATACATAGAGAACCATATATCCACAAGAGTTCTGTAATATCTAACAGTGCCAATATTTCTGATAAATCATATATAGGTCCCTACTGTGTCATAGAAGATGGGGCTATCATAGAAGATGACGTTGAACTCGTAGCCTTTGTGTATGTCGGAGAGGGCACCTCGATCGGGAAGGGAACAAAGATATTCCCTTTTGTGAGCGTTAGAGAAAGATGTAGGATAGGCGAAAACTGCTTGATCCAAGCAGGTGTAACAATAGGAAATGATGGTTTTGGCTATGCTACTGACGCTTATGGGCATCATACATGGATACCACAGATAGGCGGAGTTTCAATAGGCGATGAAGTAGATATTGGATCAAATACTGCTGTAGACAGAGGATCCCTTTCAAACAGTGTTATCAAAGACAACGTAAAAATAGATAACCTTGTACAAATTGCTCACAACTGCATCCTTGAAAAAAGCGTTATAATTGTTTCTATGGTTGGCTTATCCGGTTCTGTTCATGTCAAGGAAAATGCTATTCTTGCTGGGCAGGTAGGTGTAAAAGATCACCTTACAATTGGAAAAGGAGCTACGGTTCTTGCAAAATCAGGCCTTATAAAAGACGTTCCAGATGGCTCAACTGTTATGGGCTATCCTGCTAGACCTTACATAGACTTTTTTAAAGAGAGAATTTTGATAGAAAGACTGCCTGAAATTGAAAAAAGAATTAAAAAGTTAGAAGAGCAGATAGAGAGCTTAAGCGATCAAAATAAGAGCGAAGAATTTTAATTAAAAGCAGAAGCGCAGTTTATATGCTTTTTATTATTTGTTCATATATGTTTTTAGGAGGAAAAAATGAAAAATTTTTTTAGGTTACAGAGATTGGTTATTGTTACAATTTTTCTCTCCCTATTTCTAATTTCCTTTTCTGCCAGTGCATTTTCATCAAACTTGGTAGAAGAGTATCCCAATGCTTCAATTGATTGGGGTAAAAATCAGATTGTTGCGATTGGTTTTGGTGTTGGGGGATTTACCAGCTCAGATCCCTTTAAAAGTTCTTATGATGCTGCAATGAAAAATGCAAAGGAAAGAATGATCTCTGTAATTATGATGTTGAAAGATAATAGAGGCGTTAGTTTGAAACAACTTTTATCTAATCCGCAAAATATGGATAAATTAAATGCATGGATTGAAAATCTTGATGCTAAGGTTCTAAAATACTCTGACAACAGCGTTAAAGTAATATTAACGGGAACATTGCAAGACAAACCCGACTCATTAGAAAATGCTTTAGGGGTTGAGCTACAATCTCCAAATTAAATAAGGCTACATTCGAAGGTATAGGGATTCATACCGGCAAGGTTTGTAAGATTGAGGTTTATCCGTCTGATCAGGGGCTTTGGATAAAAAAAGGTGATATGATTTTCTCAAACTTTCAGGATATGGCTATTCATTCTGAAAATGCTACTGTTCTTGAAAATTGTTATTTTAGACTATCTACTGTTGAACATCTTTTATGCGCACTTGCTATGTTGAACGTTAATGATGCTGTAATTGAAATTTTACAGGGCGAAGAGGTTCCGATTTTAGATGGAAGTGCTATTAAATTCTTTAAAAAATTATCTGATGTTTTTTCTAAAAAAAATAAAAAAAATATTTTTAAGTCTATTGAAAAGCCGATACTTTATAAAGAAGATGAATCTTTTATTTATCTGTTCCCATATAAAAGGTTTGAACTTAGGGTTTATTTGGATTATACTTCAAAGGGTTTGGGGCTTCTTAGCGACGAGTTTATTTTCGGAAGAGACAAAAGAGAATCCATTCTGAGTGCGAGGACTTTCGGTTTTCTATCTGACTATGATTTATTAAAATCTAAGGGAAAGGCAATGGGAGCGTCTTTAGATAATGTTCTTGTATTCGATGAAAAAGGACACCCTTTAAGGAGAATGAGGAGCTCAAAAGAGGCGTCAAGGCACAAAATCCTTGATTTAATTGGAGACCTTTACCTTAATGGATTTTTGCCGCGTGCCCAGTTAGTTGCTGTTAGGCCTAGCCATAAAATAAACACAGCAGTTAGTAAAATGCTAAACAAAATATAAATTTAGATTCTTTAGATTTATTGAGGAGGTGTTGTATTGTACGATATAAACGATATTATGAAGGTTTTACCGCACAGGTACCCTATGCTTTTGGTAGAAAAAATTCTTGAATTAGAACCAAACGTTAGGGCGGTAGGCTTAAAAAACGTTTCAAATAACGACCCATATCTTGTTGGGCATTTCCCAAATGACCCTATTTTCCCTGGCGTTCTAATGGTCGAGGCAATGGCGCAGGTTGCGGGTTTTTTGTCCCTGGTCTCCTTGAAAAAAGAGGGGACAATTGCTTTTTTTAGTTCAGTCGATAAGGCAAAATTTAGAAAGGTAGTTAGACCAGGCGATACCCTTATTATGGAGGCTAATGTGTCAAAGATAAAATTGCCCTTTTGTAAAATGAATTGCACTGCTAAGGTAGAAGATAAGCTTGTGTGTGAAGCAGATCTAATGTTCTATTTGCCAGAGTAATATGATTAAAGTTCATCCCACTGCGATAGTTTCTCAAAAGGCAAATATAGGTGACGAGGTAGAAATTGGTCCTTATTGTATCATTGAAGACGATGTGACAGTCGGCAACAATGCTCGTTTAGCTAATAACGTTTTGCTCAAAAATGGCACTAGAGTTGGCAAAAACTGTTTTATATCAACTGGAGCCTGTTTGGGTCATGATCCGCAAGACTTTCACTATAAGGGTGAAAAAAGTTTTGTGAATATTTCTAATAACGTCACTATAAGAGAGTACGTAGTTATACACAAGGCAACAGGTGAGGGCTTAGAGACATTTGTAGGAGAAAATTCTTATTTAATGTGCTATACACACCTTGGTCACAATGCAAAGGTTTATGAAAATTGCACATTAGCTGCATATGTGGTTCTTGGGGGTCATGTAGTTGTTGAAAAAGAGGCCTTTCTGGGTGGTGCCTCAGCATTTCATCAATTTGTTAGAGTGGGCAGGATGTGTATGGTGGGAGGACTTGCAAAAGTTGTCCAAGATATACCTCCATTTGTAATGAGCGATGGAAACCCTGCTAAACCAAAGGGTCTAAACTTGGTGGCTCTAAGGAGAAGTGGTTTTTCTCAAGAAAGAATTAGCGCAATAAAAAGAATATATAAGATTTTGATAGAAGAGATTCACCCAAAAGATGATCTGATAAATATAATAAAGCGTGACTTTTCTGAATATGAGGAACACAAGGATTTTGTTGAATTTATTATGAAAAGTAAAAGGGGTTTTAGGCGTGTTCAAGATAAATGATGTAGAAATTGGCGGTAGAGATTTATTTTTTATATTGGGTCCTTGTGTTATTGAAAGCGAAGACCACGTAATGAAAATGGCAAATATTATTAAAGAAATTGTAAATTCATTGAATATCCAGGTGATATTCAAAAGCTCATACGATAAAGCAAATAGAACCTCGCTCTCGTCATATAGAGGTCCTGGAATTAAAGAGGGATTGAGAATCCTTAATAGGGTAAAACGAGAAGTTGGTTTACCAATAACTACTGATGTTCATAGTATAGAGGAAGTATCTATTGCATCTGAAGTTATCGACTTAATTCAATTGCCTGCATTTTTATGCAGACAAACCGATCTGCTCTTATCTGCAGGCAAAGCAAAAAAGCCTGTTAACATTAAAAAAGGTCAATTTGTAGCGCCTCATTCTATTGGCCCAATGATTGAGAAGGTTAAGTCTACTGGCGAAGAAAGAGTTTGTATGACAGAAAGAGGATATTCCTTTGGTTACAACAATTTAGTGGTTGACATGAGGTCAATTCAGATTATGAGGTCATTTAATGTGCCAGTCATATTCGATGCAACTCATAGTGTTCAGCTACCAGGAGGTTTAGGGGGTTCTTCGGGAGGAGAAAGAAAATTCGTTCCTACTCTTGCTAAGGCTGCTGTGGCAGCAGGTGCTGATGGCGTATTTATGGAATGTCATGACTGCCCTGAATGTGCTCTTTGTGATGGTCCAAATTCGATGCCAGTCAATGAGGTTGAGGACCTTTTAAAGAGTCTGATAGCAATAAAAAAGATTGTAGGAGCCTAAATAAACATCTTGAATTAAAATTTTACAATTGTTTGTATTTTGGAGGCATTTATGGATAGAGAAGAAGTATTGTCCCTTGCTAAGGAGGTATGCTTTGTCGAAAGAGAGAGCATAGATCAACTTTGCGATAAGATTAATAAATCGTTTTTAGACGCTATAGATCTTATTCTTAACTGTGATGGGAGAGTAATTATCACGGGAATGGGAAAATCTGGACTTATTGGCAGAAAGATTGCGGCAACTCTTTCAAGTACCGGTACTCCATCGTTGTTTTTACACCCTGCAGAGGGCATTCACGGTGATCTCGGTATGGTTACTGGCAAAGATCTTGTTATTGCAATTTCTTATAGTGGAGAAAATTCAGAACTAATTACTATTTGCCCAGTTTTAAGAAGAATTGGGGTAAAGATAATTGCTATGACAGGCAACCTCTTATCTGCTCTTGCCACTTTGGCGGATATCGTGCTGGACATAGGCGTGAAGAAAGAGGCTTGTCCATATAATATTGTTCCTACCTCTTCAACAACGGTTACACTGGTTCTTGGAGATGCCCTTGCAATGTGTCTTTTGAAATTAAGAGACTTTAGACCTCAGGATTTTGCTATTTTTCATCCAGGGGGCGCACTTGGCAGGAGTTTGATAACCAGAGTTTGCGATTTGATGCACAAGGGCAAAGACAACCCCGTGGTTAATCTCGAAACTATCGTCAAAGAGGCTCTTTTCGAGATCAGCAAAAAGGGTCTTGGCGCAGTTTCTGTTATTGATAAAAATGGCGTACTAAAAGGTCTTATAACCGATGGCGACATAAGAAGGAAGATAGAGATTGACGACTTGTTTTTAAAGAGGCGTGCTGAAGAAGTTATGACAAAACAGCCTGTGTGCATCCATGAAAAACGTTTAGCTACTGAGGCTTTGAAAATTTTGCAAGATAGAAATATAAATTTATTGCCTGTCGTGGACGAGGAATTAAGATCGGTAGGCATGATTCACTTACACGACATACTAAAGGCAGGCATAGTCTAAATTTAAATTTTTTTTGATACAATTACTAAAAAATGTATAAAAAGGAGTTTTAGGTTGAGTCTTGAAGACAGAATAAAGAAAATAAAAATACTGGCCTTTGATGTGGACGGAGTTCTTACCGATGGAGGCATAGTTGTTTCTTCAAAAGAAGAAATAAAAGTTTTTAACGTAAAGGATGGTCTCGGCCTTGCGATGGCAAGGAGGCTAGGTTTTGTTACTCTCTTTATAAGTGGCAGGAGTTCTGTCTCTCTTGAAAATAGGTCGAGGGAGCTGAAAGTGGACTATCTTATAATGAGTTGTGATAACAAGATAGTTGAGCTAAACAAAATTTTGAAAGAGCTAAATATGAATTATGAGAACGTTGCTTATATGGGAGATGATTATAACGACTTGCCAATATTGGAAGTTTGTGGAGTGAGTGCTTGTCCGGGTGACGCCGTTGAGGCTGTAAGAGAAAGAGTCGATGTTGTTATTGAGGATTTTGGCGGTAAAGGCGCAGCGAGAGCATTTATAGAAAAGATATTAAGAACTCAAAATAAGTTGGAACAGGGTATAAAACTGTATTTTGAAGATTATTAAAAGTGTATAGAAAATTTTTAGTATTAACTGTATTAGTTTTGCTAATATTTGCATCTCTTGCTTTGTTTACTAATTTCTTAATTTTACATAAATCCAATAATTCAAACAATGATACTGAAAAGCTAATAAATAGTTTTAAGGATATTCAGCTCCCATTTAAGATGAAGGCGAAAAACGTTTACGATAATCAAAATGATATTATAGGCGATGACTTTGAAATAATTTATGATAAAAAAGAGTCAATTCTCATTACGGGCAAAAGGGCCGCCTATGACAAAAAGACGAAGATGGTAAACATCTTGTCTGGAACGGTCTCTATTAATGGATATACAATGTACTTTAATTCGGGGGAATTTGATCCAAATAATGGCACTTTAAAATGCACCGACTTTAGTCTAAAGGGTAAAGATGAACAGCTAAGTTCAAAAACTGCAAACATTGATTTTATAAATAAAAAGATAATTGCTAAGGATGCTGTGGTTAAGAGCTTAAGCCATTAGATTAAAGTCTAGCTATTAGATCAAATACTTTGCTTAATTCAATCCTTGTATAAAAATTCAAATGTCTCAGGATATTCGTTGTTTATGCCAAGGGATAATATAAATTGGTGAACGTCTACAAATCCCAGTTTAAATGAGGCTGCGCAGCCCTTAAGATATATATCCCACATTCTTAGGAAGGTTCTCCCAAATTTTTTCTCTATTTCATCGCGATGGGCATCAAAGTTTTTAGACCAATATTTTAACGTTCTTGCGTAGTGGCGCCTCAAGCTCTCTATATTCACTATTCTGAAGTCATAATCGGGTATTATATTCACTATTTCTCTTACTGTTGGGACATAGCCACCAGGGAATATGTGCTTCTCCATCCAGGAATGATGTCCACCCTCTTCTAGGCCGGTAATTGTATGAAGCATAAGTATCCCAGAACTTTTCAAAATACTCGATGCCTTTTTCATAAATTCTGGCATTCTTTTCCTCCCAACGTGTTCAAACATTCCTATGCTAACGATCTTATCAAATAAGTTCTTCTTTGGGCTAAGCTCTTCATAACTCTCTAATCTCACCTCTACTTTATCGCCAAGGTCTCTGAGCTTTATTTGCTCTTTTATGTGATCAAATTGTTCCTGACTTAGAGTTATCCCAGTAGCGTGCACCTCATACTTTGTCGCGGCCTCAAAAAGCAGCTCCCCCCATCCGCAGCCAATATCAAGTAAGTTTTCGCCTTTTTGCAAATTTAACTTTTTAAGTGAATGAGATATCTTGTTTTTCTGAGCTTGGGCTAGTGAATCTGTCGGTGTTTTAAAATATGCACACGAATAACACATTGATGAATCAAGCCATAAGGAGAAGAAATCGTTTCCAAGATCATAGTGACTCTGAATATTTTTTAAGTCTTTGCTCTTAGACTTACCAACTCCCAAAGTGGTTTCAAGAGTTGTCATAAAGACGTTCTTTTTCTGCGGTCTAAAGAGATCTTTATTTTTCTCAATTAGGTCCATTAGGTCTTCTATATTCCCATCTATATCAAAATATTCTTCGATGAAGAGATCTCCTAAGGTTAGAAGTGGATCTTCTAAAGAAGTTAATGGCGGCTCTTTTAAGAATCTTATCACTATCTTCGAGTTATCGTTGTATGATCTCTTCTCCCCATCCCAATAAACAACTTTTACTGAATCTTGCATTTTCTTGAAAAAAACATCTAAGAGTTCCTTTTTCATAGGTAACCTCCAAAATGTATACGGTATTTACAATAGTATTATAACTCTTTTTTTATTATAATATTAGTATATATAAGCTTGAAAGGAGTTTAATTTGAATATATTCTTCCCCATATCTGGTATTAGCGTGAATATATTTTTACCTCCATTAGTCGCTTTTGTCATATCATTCTTTACTTCTATGGGCGGCGTTTCTGGCGCTTTCTTGCTTTTGCCATTTCAAGTCAGTTTTTTAAACTATACCACTCCAGGCGTTTCTGGGACTAATTTTGTTTACAATATAGCCGCCATTCCTGGCGGGGTTTACAGATATTTTAAAGAGGGCAGAATGTTCTTTCCGTTGGCGATTGTCCTTACAATCGGAACGCTGCCTGGAGTTTTTATTGGCTATTTTATAAGGGTAAAGTACCTTTATAACCCTGTTGTTTTCAAGGCATTTGTGGGTGTCGTTTTACTTTATATAGGAATTCGCTTGCTTTTTAGCCTGATCAGACCAAAAAAAGTTGAGCGCACAAAAAACTTCGATTTAAAAATTTTAACCTCAAATATATTTAGAGCGGCTTTTGAGTTTCAAGAAAAGACTTATAGCTTTTCAAATTTTTGGGTATTTTTGTTGTCCTTTTTTGTTGGGATTATAGGAGGTGCTTACGGTATAGGCGGGGGATCTATTATAGCTCCATTTTGTGTGGCAGTTTTTAAGCTGCCCGTTTATGTGGTTGCTGGTCCTGCACTCTTAGCTACCTGGATAACTTCAATCTTAGGTGTTTTTTATTATTCGTTAAACCCTCTTGGCAGCCCAGGGTCAGAGCCAGATATTCTCTTGGGGCTTCTATTTGGCTTAGGTGGAATTGCAGGAACATATCTTGGGGCAAGGTGTCAAAAATACGTGCCATCAGGAATAATTAAGCTAATACTGTCTTTATCTATATTATTTCTTGCTGTAAAGTATATATTTGATTTTGCGTTGCATGTTTTCTTCACTCTTTAGATGTGATGCTAAGAGCTTTAATAAATTTTATTTCTCTAAGCTCTTCGAATAGTTTTAAAAATGGCCTTTCTGAAACTGCTTCAATCAAAAGTGACACTCTTAGCTCTTCTTTCTCAAGGTTACACGATATATCGTGAGATAAAACGATAATTTTATTTTGAGCAAGAATTTTGGTAATTTTTGCTTGAGTCACCTCTTTGTCGCATGACTTTATCACCAAATGTAAAATTTTTATTTCCCTTTTTATTAAACTGCTTAGCTTCCTAAGTATGGTTAGGGGTATAAGAGAAAATATTGTGCCTGTAATTACTAATAGATATAGCCCCGATCCAATGCACAGGCCAAGTATCATATTTAGAAAGATCAGCGCAGCCGTTGTAAGTCCCTGTACTTCTCCCTTGGTTTTCAGTATTACTCCTGCACCTAAAAATCCTATTCCTGTAACTGCCCCTGCGGCAATTCTGCCAGGATCTACTTGTATTCTTAATGCTAAGTCGCTTGTATTAGTAAAATAACTTGACGACAAGAGCATAACTAACGTTCCTGAAAGGCAAACAAGGATATTCGTTCTAATTCCAGCAGACCTACCGCTAAATTCTCTTTCGGCACCAAAAATGCCACCCACAAAAATAGCCAAAGTTAATTTCAATATTATTTCAAGTAAGTTTTCCACCCTTAGATCCCTTTAAAATTTAATAAAAAATTAACTTTTTAAATGTTTAAAGATTTGAAAAGCCTGAAAAATCATAAGATTTTAATGCTTCATCCATAACGTTATTGGTAGCGTCTATTATTGCCTTTTTCATAGAAGCACCTTCATAAGGAGTGTTTGTGCTCTCTCCCTTTTCTTTAAAATCATAAGTAAAGACGTCGCCCTTATACCTTTCGTATTCAATAATCTTAACGCCTACTTGAGCAGATAGCTTATACGTTACGTCAAGAGGTGTTGGTGGTTGCCTGGTAATGCTTTCTAAAGAGAGCCCAATTACGTCATCAGCATTTGTCATTACTGCTAAGTATTTTAAGGTATCCTTGCTTGGAAATTCTTTTTTTTCTGGGTCATAACCGCTCTTTTTTAGGTACTCCATGACTTCTTTTTCAGGAACCAGCTCTATATTTGAATTCTTAAGAAAATCGGAGAATCTTTTGTCAGCAAGTTCTTGAAAAAATGGTTGTTCATCAGTTTTGTTTATTATAGGCAAGACTGCCACTCTTATTGGGGGAATAGGAAAAAGCTTTTTTGCCGATGCACAACTTGAAAAAACTGTAAGAGAAGCAACTATTACAAATATTAATTTCAGTAAATTAGATTTTCTCAAATTAGCCTCCCTTGGCTCGATTTTCAAAATTATACAAGAATAAAACTTAAAAGTATTCTACCATAAAGTTAACTTATATTTATTACAAACTGCTCTTTTTTTGTTAAAATCATCGTATGTATATTATTTCTTTGTTCTAAAGTTGTTAAAAATTAATATTGGAGGTAAAAGATGTCTCTTGTAGGTCAAGTTTTTCCAGAAATATCAGCAATGGCATACGTAGAGGGTAAGGTAGAAGAAATAAACCTTGGTAATTATAAAAAATCATGGAAATTAATTTATTTTTATCCAGGAGACTTTACATTTGTTTGTCCTACAGAATTAGCTGAACTTGCAGGGAAAAAATGCGATTTTGACGAGCTTAAGGTCGATGTTTTTGTTATCAGCGTAGATAGCCCTTATGTTCATAAGGCTTGGGATGACGCAGAGTTAAGCAAGATGACAGCTTTTAAATTTCCTTATCCTATGATCAGCGATCAAGATGGGAAGATTGGCAAGAGTTTTGAGGTTTATGACGAGAAATCAAAGGTTAATTTGAGAGGAGCCTTTATTATAGATCCAGATGATGTTATCCAGGCTATAACCATTTTGGCATCACCTGTAGGCAGGAGTGCCGCTGAAATAATTAGACAGATACAGGCTCTTCAGTATTCTCGCGAAAACAATGAGGTGTGTCCTGCGAGCTGGAAACCAGGCGAAAAAGCTCTCGTTCCAGGTGCAGATCTTGTAGGGAGCGTTTATCATTATTGGAAGATGGGAACTATTTCTGACGAAGGGGCATAAAAATGAGAGAACTTTCTGTTTCAGATCTGACAATTGAAGAGATTAAGTTCGATGCGATCAATGAACCAGGTAAGGATGATATAAAGTTTTTGGGCCAGGGAAGGGCTCTTAAGGCTCTTGATTTTGGTCTATCTATAAAAGATTTTAGATACAATATGTTTGTGGTTGGGCATGAAGGAATGAGCAAGAAGGATGCGGTTCTATCTATACTTGAAAATAAAGCAAAAACTATTAAAAGACCTGATGACGTAGTCTATATTTTTAACTTTAAGAATTCAGATATGCCAAAGGTATTATGCTTGCCTGCTGGAAAAGGTAGAATTTTTCAAAAATATATGAGCGATTTTGTGGCAAGCCTGAAATCTGATTTTCCAAAAAAATTCGAATCAAAGAATTATGAGCTTGCAAGGAGAAAACTAATAGAGGAATTTCAGAAAAAGAGGGCACAAATTTTTTCTGAATTTGAAGAAGAGGTAGCAAAATATAATTTTGCCATCAGGACTTTAGAAAATGGTGGGATAGAGCTTTTTGCAGTTTCAACAAAGACAGGCGCCCCATTTACAGAAGAAGAATATAAAGATCTTTCTGACGAAGATAAGGAGCATATTAGAGTTTCTGGAGAAATGCTAAACGAGAAGATGAACGAGGCGCTTCGGCTGATAAGAGATGAAGAGAAGATCCTTAGAGACAATACAATTTCTCTTGATAGAGACTTTGCTAATTCTTTTATAGAAAGTATGCTGACACAGGTGAGAGATGAATTTTCTGACAGAAAAGATCTTCTTCTTTACCTGGAAGAGGTGAGATTAGATCTTTTGGATAGGGTTCAGGAATTAAGGGCTAGTGCAGAACAAAATACCAACGTACCCTTTTTAATGAGACCTCCAGAGCCATCTTTTGACAAATATCTTATAAATCTTTTTGTTGATAACTCTGAAATCGAGGGTGCCCCAGTTGTTTATCTGTCAAATTCTAGCTACGGCAACCTTTTTGGCAAAACTGAATACAAAATCGTTTATGGAGCAGCCGTTACAGATTTTACTCAAATTAAATCTGGCGCGATAAATAGAGCGAATCATGGTTTTCTTGTTTTAGAGGCCCAAGATCTCTTGAAGAACATATTTAGCTATGATGCACTTAAAAGGGCGCTTAAGGAGGGCAAGGTTAGAATAGAAGATCCCTGGGAGCCTTACAGGGCTGTTAGCTCAAGTGCCCTCAGACCAGAGCCAATCGATCTCGATCTAAAGGTAATCCTTGTCGGTTCTAGCATGCTTTACGAAATTTTAAGCCAATATGATGATGAGTTCAGGGAACTTTTTGGAGTAAAAGTCGATTTTGACGATATTCTGGATTCTGGCGAAAACATAGAAAAATATATATCCCTTATAAAAGACATATCAAAGAGGGACAGCATATTGCCATTGAACGAATCTGGCATTACTTATATCGTTAGAGAAGCAGCCAGAATTGCAGGTCAGAAGAATAAGCTTTCTTTGAGAACAGGTATGATAAGGAATCTTCTTACAGAGGCAAATTATTTTGCAACTAAATCAGGTAGCACTGAAATTACCAATGTACACGTTAAAGATGCAATCAAAAATAAAATACTTAGGAATGGAAGAATTGAAGAGAGGATTCAGGAGGCTATCCTTGAGGATACCATCATTGTCCGCACTTCTGGGGAGATGATCGGACAGGTTAATGGGTTGGCTATATTATCTTCGGGAGGGCATATGTTTGGTAAGCCTGCCAGAATTACTGCTCAGGTCTATGCAGGCAAAAGGGGAGTTTTAAATATAGAAAGAGAAGTTAAGATGAGTGGCCAAATTCACGACAAAGCTGTATTCATTCTTTCGGGTTATCTTGGACACCTTTTTGGCCAGAAAAGGCCTCTTTCCTTCTCTGCATCCATTACTTTTGAACAGTTATATTCAGGAATTGAGGGAGATTCTGCAACCTGTGCAGAATTTTATGCTTTGATTAGCGCCCTTTCCAATATTCCTTTAAAACAAAACGTTGCAATAACGGGTTCAATGGATCAGTGGGGTGAAGTCCAACCAATAGGCGGCGTAAACGAAAAGATTGAGGGATTTTTCGATCTGTGTAAAGCAAGGAACGTAAATGACGCAATGGCAATAATTCCTGAAAGAAACGTGAACAATCTTATTCTTAGAGACGAAGTTATTGAGGCAGTAAAAGATGGAAAATTTAAGATATTTGCAATTTCAAGAGTCGAAGAGGGCCTGAAGATTCTTACCGGCTTAGATGTTGATTCTAAAGATGATAAGGGCAATTTCGTAAAAAATTGCGTATATTACTATGTAGAAAAAAGGTTGGAAGAGTTTGCAAAGGTTGGGATAGAGGAAGATAAAAACAAGGAATAGTTAGACCGTGGCTTATTAACAAGAAATAAGAGATACCGATGGTGATCTTATTTCTTGTTAATATTCAAATATAAATTATTTTATTATAATAAAGTAATTTATATTTTCTGCGAGAATGACAATAACGTTATTCGATAATTCACACATAAGGCTGCATAACATTTGACAAATGCCACTAATTAATTAAAATAATTAAAACTGCATTAAAATTACATTAGAATCTACTAAGGAAGGGCAGGAGAGGGAGTGTTTGAAGACGATAAAGACAATAAGTATTTAAGTTCTTTAAGAACAGGTCAATTTGAAACAGAAAGAGGAAGTTCTACAGATATAGATCTATCTTCTTCTAAGGAATTTGGGGCAATTGGAGCTATATTATTAGCTATAAGTATGCTAACTTTTAACAATATTATTCTTAACTTTGGCACTATAATGGCAAAGATAATGGGATATATCTTCATCCTCATATCTCTTTACAGATTTTCTAAAGTCTTTAATAATTCTAAGATTTTTAGTCAAGCTCTCATTGGAATGATATTTCAAATAGCAAGTACAATTACTATATTTGGATATAACTTCTTACAACTATCTTTTTTAAAAGGGTTAGCACATTTTGCTACTATTCTTGGGCTTATTGGCATCTTGTATACAAGCTTTTCTTTTGAACTAATGTATAGATATACAAAGGTAGTGTTTTACAGAATATTTGCTTTTGCTAATCCTATTGCACAGATACTGCCCTTATTCCTTTTGTTATTGTTTAAAGGTATGGATGAGATAACAACATATATTCTTTTTTTAGCCATCTTTTTATCCCTTTATATCGTTCTTATGATAGCGTTTTACACTACTCCTACAAAGATGAAGGAAGATAAGAACATGCATATATCCCCAGAAAAACAACCTGGTATCTTTGACTCCAGTAAAACCTCTGAAATCCTGAAAGTTGCAGTAGAGGATATGGATACAAACGAACCTGTAATGGTTCTAAGATATACATTTTTCAGGACTCTTTCTCTGGTTCTTTTTTATCTGCTGTGTTTTTTTCTTTTTTTACCTGTACCCCTGATGGGATTGGGAATTATTCCTCTTGGTAGCGTTGATAATCTTTTCAACCGCTTTTTGTGTGTAACTCTTGGCCCTCTTGGTACGATTATTAGTCTCTGGAAAATAATAGATCTAACGAACACAAAACAAATAGAAGTGTATAGAGATAGGATTACTAAGAGGGTAAAAATACCCTTTCCAATGCAAAGAGATAAATCGGTATACTACAAAGGAGCTAAATATCAAATAGGCAATATGGGTATGCTTATTACAGAAGCAAAAAATATTCCATTTAGCATAGGATATTTAGGATATAGTAAGGGTTTCTATATATATACAACCAGGTTTAAAGGCAAAGATAATGTTCGCTTTGCTAAGTTCCTGGCTCAGGTATCTGGAAGAAATGAAGGTGAATTTTTAATTCTTCCTACCTTTAGTAGTACCTTCTTTCATAAACTCATAAAGGAGTGATGAAGTATGTCAGATCAGAAGAAGAACGACCAGCAAGATCAGAAAAAGAACAGCCAACCAGAACCTTCTCCTGTTGGACCTATGGACATTGCTGAAGCTTCTGCGAATGCTCTTGAGTCAGCAGCTGATAAATTAGTAAAGACTATTTATGGAGAATCAAAGAGCATAATAGATACGAGATGGGAAACTAATGCATTAAGAGGACTTCTTACCCCTTTTACAATACTGTTTACATGGGAAAAAGTCAGGGAGAACATGGATGCTGGGATGTCGCAGGAAGAGGCAATAGGAGAAGCCATGTGTGAAGCGTTAGGCGGGATAGCAGGTACATCTTTATTAGGAGAGATCCCTATTTTAGGACCAGTAGCTGGAGGTTATCTTGGTTCTCAAATAATTGGTAAACAACTAATGTGGAACACATATAAAGAACTTATCCAGTTGTTGGCAAATCAAAATATTGGATCTATCTACCCTAAAACAGTTCAAAGTCTTCTTGGTCAGGGCCTTCTTCATACAGATCCCCTTGTAATAGATCTTAGTGGAAATGGAATAAGACTTACAGATATAAATAGCTCTAAAGCTATGTTTGATCTAACAGGTTCAGGATTTGCAAATAAAGTAGGGTGGATAACAAATAATGAAGGCTTTTTAGTCCTGGATAAAAACAATAATGGAAAGATAGACGACATATCAGAGATGTTTGGTAACAGTTCTACTTCTGGCTTTCAGTCTTTATCATCTTACGATACAAACAAAGATGGAAAGATGGACTCATCTGATTCTATCTTTAAAGACTTAAAACTGTGGCAGGATACAAATAATGATGGCATAGCTGAACCTGGAGAGCTAAAGAGCCTTTCTGAACTCGGAATAAAGTCAATTAGCCTTAATGCACAGAGAACTAATATAACCCAAAATGGAAATCAGATAACACAAATAGCTTCAGTAGAAAAGGAAGATGGCACTATCCTTCAAGCAGCAGACGTAAACCTTACACTGGATAGATTGTATAGCTACTACAACAAAGACGTTCAGCTAAACCCTGATATACTGGGACTTCCCTGGATAAAAGGATATGGCTTTATGCCAGACCTACCCATTGCCATGAGCCTTGATACAACTCTTCTTAACATGGTAAAAGAAGCTACAACTGATACAGACATAACAAAACTAAAGGACAACTTTGAAAAGATTATCTTCAGATGGGCAGGAGTTGAGAATATAACGGATAAAGAGCTTGGCGTAAGCTGGGCTATATTAAGCGGTAACGATAAGCAAAACAGATTACTTCACTTTGATAAAGGAATAACCCTTAGCTATGAACAGGTTGGAGCAATAGAAAAGTTTTCTGGATATACCTCTAACGAAGTACAGGATGGAATAAGACATGCATCTGGTCAGGACTTGTTAAGTGCATGGGATACAATGTTTGGAAACTTATTTACAAGGTTTATGGTTGATTCTGGCAAGCTAACCCATCTTTACCTTTACTTCTAAAATAACCTCAAAAATAGGCAATTTTTGATATATAAATGTTGATTTAAAGCTATTTTTATTCTCTAAATTCATTTGTAGTCCCCCATAATATATTAAGCTATTGAATTTTATCTCTTTTTCGTTCATAATATATCTATGTTTATCAAGCGAATTGAAAAGAAAAATAATGATTCTAATAAAGTATACGTTTATTTTAGACTAATGGAAAGTTACAGAACTCAAAGTGGTCCAAGACAGAGAAAGATATTGGACTTAGGGAAATTAAATAGTATTGATCTAAAAGACCATAAAGAATTAGCAGACTTGATAGAAGATGAGTTGAATGGAGTTGAAAGGCTATTTAGCACCAAACGTCATTTAAAAGAACTTGCTAAGTATTTTGCTTCTTTGATAATCAAGGACAATTTAGTTAAAAAAGAAGATAATATTCCAGAGGAGAGAGAAAGCAAAAAAGAACCCTCTTACATAGAAGTAGATGAATCATCTATTGTAGCTTTAAACACAAAAACAATAGGTGCAGAATATGTAGGATTATCAATGTTAAAAGAATTAGGCCTTGATAATTATCTATCTACTCTTGGCTTTTCTAAGGACCATATTGATCTGTCAATTCTATCCATCATGTCAAGACTTATTTATCCATCCAGTGAACATGCTACCAAATACTGGGCACAAAACATAAGCGCTTTAGATGTATTACTATCTACTTCATTTGAACATATAAGTCAAAATGCTTTATATAGGATATCAGATAAGCTATTCTCTTATAAAGATCAGATAGAAGACTATCTATCTCAAAAACAAAAGGATTTGTTTTCTCTAAAAGAAACACTAATACTCTATGACCTAACAAACACTTACTTTGAGGGTTTAGGTAAAGCCCAAAAGTTATCTTTTGGCTATTCTAAAGAAAAACGTTATGATTGTCCTTTAATTACCTTAGGTCTTGTAATAGATAACCTTGGATTTGTAAAACATACCCAAATCTTTGAAGGTAACGTATCAGAACCTAAAACGCTTGTCTCTATATTAGACTTTCTTTCAAGCTATTCAGTAGAAAGACCAACCATAGCTATAGATGCAGGAATTGCAAGCGAAGATAACATAGAGCTTATAAAACAAAAAGGATTTGACTATATATGCGTTGCAAGAAACAAGAATACTTTTAAAGATTTATTGTTTCAAGAAGAAAAGGTATTAGACGATCAAACAACTATTTCACTCTGTAAAGTTCAAGAAGAAGCTATACTCTTTGTACAGAGTAAGGGAAGACAAAAGAAAGAAGAAGCTATGAAGTCAAAAGCAAAAGAAGCTTTTGAAAAGAACCTAAAAACTATAGTAGAGCATATAAAACAAAACAAACATCCAAAAAAGTATGATAAAGTTTTAGAACAAATATCAAGGCTAAAAGAAAAGCACTCTCTTGTCTCTCGCTTTTATACAATAGACATAAAGCAAGAGGACAACTTAGTTAAATCAATTGACTACTCTTTAGAAGAAGAAAAAATAAATAAGCGCTTTAATGGCTCTTGCTACATTAGAACAAGCAGAACAGATTTAGATGAAGGACAAATAAAAGATCTATATTCAATGTTAACAAGAGTAGAAGAGTCATTTAGAAATCTAAAAAGTGAACTTGGATTAAGACCAAACTTTCATCAAAAAGAAGATTGCATAGAACCTCACATATTTATCACAACACTTGCGTACCATATGCTAAATACAATTATATACAAATTAAGAAGTAAAGACATACACTATAGCTGGAATACTGTAAGAACAATATTATCTACTTATACACTAAATACAATAGCTCTAAAAACAAGAAATAATAAACAAATCTATATCTCTTCATGTACACAGCTACAACCACTTCAAAAACAAATCTATGAAGCTTTAGAAATAAATCCACTGCCAGTAGCAAGAAAGAGTATATCAAAATAACCAAGTATCTAAGCTTGTAACAGAGTAAAACCTGTAGTCCCCATAGAAAAAAATTAATGTTGTTACAAAGCCATTATTAGACTATAGGTGGTAAAGATGGGTTAATTTGAGTGAAAAGAGAGTTGAGGCACTACTTACTGGCAAACCTTTTGAAGTTTCTAAAAATGACCCTCAATCTTTGTTACAGAAAGAGCTCTACAGATCTCAAAAATAAGCTTATGAGTCGAGTCTAAGACAAAAAGAAAAACAGATGGAAGAGACCAGTTCGGCTATGCTTTCTCTTAAAGATGAGGTAGAAAATCTTGAAAGGCTCTTGAGCATTTCTTCAGAAGAAGAAAAAAGATTAAAAGCTCTTGCTGAGGCTGGAGCTGTTGCAGAGGCAAGATATCGGGATAAAGTTAAAGAAAGGCTCAATTTAGAGAAGGAGATTGGAGTAAAACGCAGTCAAATAGAAGAAAGTGCTATAAGGTTAGAAGAGTTAGGGCAGGAAATTGAGGCGATAAGGAGCGGTTTTGCAGAAAAACTGCTTGAAGAAGCAGGCTCTGGCGCCCAGCAAGAAAATCTTTTGAAATCAGAAATAACTACGGCTAAGTTTAAAGAAAGCAAAAGATTGCTTACTTCTCCTGTAGATGGGTATGTGCACATAATTGCGATAAAAACTTCAGGAGGGGTAGTAACTCCTGGGCAACCAATTATAAGTATTGTCCCAGAAGACACTCCTCTTGTTGTAAAGGCTATGGTTCTTAATAAAGATATAGGTTTTGTTAAAGAAGAGCAAAAAGTAGTTTTAAAAATTGATACTTATGATTTTCAGAAATATGGAACTATTAAGGGTTTTGTATCGGTGGTTAGTCCTGACAGTATTGAAGATAAAGAATTAAAAGTTGATGGCTATCCTGTTTATGTAAAAATGAGTTCAACTCAGTTACAAACTAAAGAGGGGAAAGTATATAAAATAAAACCAGGAATGAACGTTCTTGCAGAAATAAATATTGGCAAAAGAAGAATAATAGAACTATTTTTATCCCCTTTTATAAAAAACATTGACGAAGGGCTAAAGGTCAGATAATTTAGCCCTTTAACATTTTCGTTAATTAAGCTAATTTAACTTTTCTTTTATTTTGTTTACAAAGGTCTCTAAAACTTTTATTCTTGCGAAGTACTTGTCGTTTGCCTCTATTATGTTCCATGGGGCATCAGCTGTGCTGGTTCTAATGAGCATCTCTTCTACAGCGGGAAGATAGTCATCCCATTTGCCTCTGTTTCTCCAGTCGTCTTCTGTTATTTTCCAGTGTTTAAAAGGATTTTTCTCTCTTTCTTCGAATCTTTCTAGCTGAGTTTTTTTGTCTATATGAAGCCAGAACTTCAAAAGAACTATTCCAAAATTCGTGAACTGTTTTTCCATTTGTTTTATTTCCCCATACGCCCTCTGCCAGTCAAAATCGCTGCAGAGCTTTTCTACTCTTTCTACAAGAACTCTACCGTACCAGGTTCTGTCAAATATGGCGATATTTCCACTCTCTGGAACGTTTTGCCAGAATCTCCACAAATAATGATGTGCTAGCTCGTACTCGTTTGGGGCGCCTATTGGTACTACCGTATAACCCCTTGGGTCCATTGCTTCGGTAAGCCTTTTTATGTTTCCACCCTTTCCTGCCGAATCCCAGCCCTCAAAAGCTACGATTACCGGGATCTTTTTTTCCCACAATCTGAACTGAAGGTCATGTATTTCCCTTTGAAGCGGGTGAAGTTTTTCGACATATTCTTCATAGGTTAGCGACTTGTCCAGGTCTATATCTGAAAGGACGCTGGAATCATTTATGGGGAAAAAACTCTCAAATGATGGCAATTCATTTTTTTCTTTTATAAATTCAATTTTGTACTTTATTGTCTCAATTAGAGTTTTAAATATTTTTACTGTTGCATAACGCTTATCTGTAGCCTCAATTACCGTCCATGGAGCAAAAGCAGTGTCAGTTTTCTCAAAAACTATTTCTGCTGCATCAAGAAACTTTTTGTATTTTTTGTGTAATTTGAGAACATCATTGGTTACTCTCCAGGACTCATCTTTATTTTTTTTCAATTTTTTTATTCTGTCCTTTTGTTCCTCTTTAGAAATATATAGGAAAAATTTTACTATAAGATAACCATCCGCAGCAAGCTGCCCCTCAAAGGATGCGGTCTCATCTAAAAGAAATTCTACCTCGTCAGGAGAGGTCTTTTTCAAGACTCTATCTGATAACAGAGCCCTGTACCAGCTCTCGTTTACAATGCTTATGTCTCCCCTTTTTGGGATAGTTTTCCAGAATTTGTAAAAATATGGTCTGTTATCAGTTTCAGATGGGCACTCGAATCTTTTTATTACATCATATCCTCTTGGATCAAGTGGAAGCATTAACTTATTTATTAAAGTGCCCTTTCCAGCTGACTCAAAACCTTCAAAAACTATAATTATTGGCAGTTTCAAATCTCTTGCCTCTCTTTGAAGCGCGCCTAATTCTATACTGAGGCTGTCAAACTCTTTCTTGTAATCTTCTCTGCCCATAATTTTATTTAAATCAATCTTTTCTAACATTCCTGCCTCCTTTTGAAGATATTTTGTCTGGGATATAAAACTATATGTGCTTAAAAATAAAATATATTACTATTCCAAACAAAAAATATACTAATATGGGCAGCAATATTGACCAGGCTAACCTGAGCAAGATCTGCCAAATTGGGTTCTTCACTTTATTCTACGCCTCTATATATGTGACCCTTTGTAAATTTTCTTTCATCTCTTGAAACGCGGTTTTGATTTGAGTTAAAAAGATCATAGTTCTTTGATTCGCTTAGGAATGCCTTGACAATTTTTGCTATTTCATCTTCCTGCGTAGCCCTCAGATCTATTCTAAGTTTTAGTTTAATGTCCATAAGGGTGTCTTTATCGTTGTAAAGGTTTTGCGTATGGGCGTTTAAGATGTGTGTTCTGCAACTTTCATCAATAAATATCGGATACTTAACCACATTGTCCTGAAGATAGAAATCGCGGTCTTTGCAAACTGAAGAACACTGATCTTGTGAAAAAATTACGCATCCTTCTGAGACCATCATTTCTAAGTTTCCATAAGCAGTAATCTCTAAGGGGATATTGTTTTTTAAACTTGAAATTTCACTAAGGTTTAATTCGTTTGAGACGTGTACCATAGACGCTCCCAAATCATGCATCATTTTCAAGGCGTTAGAATTAAAAACGTTTAAAGAGTGATCCACTACAAAACTTATACCTTCAGATAGGACAAAGTCAAGCATGGCGGTGTTTGCTACCAACACTATTGGGTTTACTTGTTTTTTTATAATGTCAGCTATGAGATCGAACTCTTTTCTTATAATTCTTGGGGTTGAGATTATCATTTGTCCCTTTGCTTTCTCGATCATTTCTTTAGCCTGCATAAATATTTCTGGGGTGTAAGAGAATTTTTCTTTATATCCCTCAGGCCCAAAAATGATAGTTTTTGCCCCATTTTCTATGGCTATTTTTAGATCCTTTATCGAAGACAATCTAAAGATGTAATTAGAGTTAATATTTATTCTTTTTGGCTTGTTTATAATTAGCTTGTCCAGATACAACTTATTTTCTTTGATTTGATTTTCTTCTTTTGACAAGAGAAACTTCTTGATCTCTTTTACAGAGCTCAAAGGCAGCATTAAGTTTTGCTTATTTTCTAGTTCTATCTCGAAAGAAAATGGGTGATCTAATGTATTTATTTTTTCAGATAAGGATTCTACCGTAGTTGGATGTTTTTTAGCAACCTCGAGGTTTATCTGTTTTATGAATTTTTCTTGTTTGTTGTCAGCTTCTACTGTAACCTTGTCTGAATTTAGCTCTATGTGGACCTTTACCCTATATCTTTTAATTGAACGACGAAATATTTCATTGGCCTTTTCTTCGAGGATGCTGGCTCTTACCCTGAAAACCCTATCTCCTTCGCGTATTTTTGACCTGATATGGTAATTTGATATAAAAACTTTATTATCTTGTATGAAAAAATCATTTGACTCAAGCGTTATGTTGCCCTGAGAAGAGAATATTACAAAGCAATCACTTTCCCTGCATTCCCTTGAGGGCTCGAAATACAATCTGTTCTCTGAAAATTTACCTTCCTTATCAGAACAAACCCTTCCTATAAACAAACCCCTGTTGTTTGGTCTTGAACTATCCATAAATGTATTTTCTTTATTTTTTATTAATTTTATCTGAGAATGTTTTCTGAGATGCACAGGTGCTTTTAAGTTGTAAGTGGTGAAAGTTCTATTAAAACATTCTGCCAGGTCATCTAAATCGCTCTTTGAAGGCTCGAATGCCCCTTGACTTCCAGATAAATACATCTCTTTAATAGAATCTAAGGCCTTTCTGTAAATGAGAGTAACGTTTGCAACGTATGTTCTTGACTTTAGCCTGCCCTCTATCTTTAGAGACTTTATTTTGGTTTTTGCAATCTCTTGTAACACGGGATACAAACAAAAGTCCCTCATAGACAGAAGGTGCCCCTTTTTGATTAGCTCTTCGCCCTTTATGAGAGAGTATTCCATTCTACACGGTTGTGCACACCTGCCTCTATTGCCAGATCTACCACCTATTAAACCGCTCATAAGACACTGTCCAGAGTAGCAATAACAGAGTGCTCCGTGAACAAATATTTCTGTATCCATTACTTCGGCAATCTCTGAAATTTCAGGCATTGAGAGCTCTCTTGCGAGTATTGCTCTTGAAACACCCAAACCCTTTAAAAATTTCGCTCCATGTAAAGAGGTCGTGGTGGTTTGTGTGCTTGCGTGAATCTCTAAGTCTGGAAACTCTTTCCTAATCTGGTATATTAGTCCAAGGTCTTGAACAATTATTGCATCTGTTTTTAGATCATGCAGATCACCAATTAAGTTCATGCAGTCATAAAACTCACTGTCTTTTATTAGAGTATTGACTGTTATGTAGCATTTTGCGTTTCTTTCGTGTGCAAACTGAATCGCACTCTTAATCTCTTCTTTATCAAAATTTTTTGCACTATTTCTTGCTGAGAAATTTCTTGCTCCAAAATAAACAGCATCTGCTCCAGCAAATATGGCAGCTTTTAGAGTGTCAAAGTCGCCTGCGGGGGACAGCAATTCTGGTATTGTGATGATTTTTTTTTCTGAAGATCTTAGGATATTTTCCAAGATTATTTATTTGACTCCTTATCTATAATATGAGTTAATTTTATACTAATTATCCCTTTCAGTTAACAGCGTTTTACTCCAGGCCCTACAATTATACTTTTTCCGCCTGGTTTCTGCGTAACCCGTATATGAGTCCCAATTCTTTCTTGTATGTATGCGAGGTGAGATATTATGCCTATTATTTTATTTTCTTGTTTTAAATTAGATATTGCATCAAGAGCGGTTTCTAAGGTCTCTTCGTCTAGTGTACCAAATCCTTCATCAAGGAACAAGGAATCTACCCTAACGTTCTTGCTTGACATAGAAGATAGCCCAAGCGCCAAAGCAAGGCTTACAATGAAGCTTTCTCCTCCGGATAAATTTTTTGTGCTTCTTATCTCGCCTGCCTGATAGTTGTCTATTACAGAAAAACAAAGTTTTTCCCTTTTGTCCCTTGTTAAGATATATCTGTCCGTTATCCTTTTTAGATGCCTATTTGCATGTTTTATTAAGATGTCAAAAGTTAACTCTTGCGCGAAACTCCTGAATTTTTTGCCATCAGACGAACCGATGAGATCGCATAATATATTATATTTATTTAGATCCTCTTCCCTTAACTTTATCTTTCTTGATAATTCTGAGTGCGATTCTTTTATCTTGCTATTTGCAGACAACTTTTGCTTTATTGAGCCCATATTTTCTCTAACGTCTTTTAGCTGAGACTTTAGGGAATCTATCTTATTGTTTATTTGATCAAGTGTTATATCTCTTCCTTCAAAATGACTTTTTATAACGTCTAATTCTTTTCTCTTTTCACCTATCTTTACAGTGGTTAGTTCGCTATCTTTTTCCAACCTATCAAGTTCTTTAGTTAAATATATTAAATCTTCATCTGTGAGCAATGACTCTTCAAAGTCTTCTTTGTTTGCAAAATCATATTCCTTTAAAAGATCTTCAAACTTATGTTTTTTGGTCTGAAGAGAATCTTCTGTCTTAAGTTTTTCTTGCTTCATGCTCTCAATTTTGCCCTTTAAAAAAGACAGCTTATTTTCTGAATCGTTTAAAATATTTTTTTCAGCATTAAGATCCATATTTAGCTTGTTTATCTCAAGTCTTATTTTTTTTTCGCATTTATCAGGATCGTCGTCTTTGAAGATCTCAAATCTTTTTAATTTCAAGCCCTCAATGGTCTCGTTGACTTCGTCAAATTGAGCCTTATATTTTCCTATTTCTTCTTGCATTTGCTGGGCATCTTGCACCCCTTTGTTTAAGGACTCAATCTTATTTTTTCTTTCTACCTGGAGTCTTTCAACAAAACTTTTCTTTTTAAGAAAGTCTTCTGATTTTCTTTTGAGGTCTAAATAAACATTATCTAATTCTTTAAGGTAATCCTTATCAAAGCCATATTCTTTTAATATAGATAGTACTCTCTCTTCATGTGAAATTATCTGTTCTGTCAGCCGCTTTTTTTCGGATGTTAGACTTGATATCGTGGCTGAGATATTTTCAGCTTTTTGTTTTCTTATATTGAAAGCCTCTCTTAGCTTGCCTAAGCTTTCTTGTAAATCTATACGCTCTTTATTTAACCTATCTATATCAGTTCTAAGCGATTCATATTTTCTAATCATATCTGTCAATTCTTTTATATTAAGTTCATTTTTTTCTATCTCGGCTTCTAAGAAATTAATATCTATCTGATAGCTTATTTTGTCTTCATTGTCTTTAAACTTATTAAGCAAATCATTTTTAATCTTTTCAAGCCTATCTTTTTCAAAGGCGCTATTTTCAAGCCTGTTTTCTAATAGTGTAAGTTGTGTATTGACTTCAGATAAAGCATCTTTAATGGTTTCCAGATATTTTGCTCTTTTGTTGTATTCTTCTACTAAGGAATTGTCAATTAAAATATCTCCACCTTGTTTGTAAGGGTGATGGACTGAGCCGCACACAGGGCATGGCTCGCCTTCTTTTAACAATCCCCTTGCACTTTCAAAACTTTTTAGGATGTTGAACTCGTCGTATTTTTTTTTGTTTTCAGCTAAAAACTCTTCAATCAATCTCTTTTCGCCTTCTTTTCTGTCTCTTTCTCTTTCTAAATCCACCTTTTTTAATTTCAGAGACTCATAGTTTTCAATCTCTTTTTTTATATCAAGATCGCAGTCTTGAATCTCCCTCTGTTTAGACTTACACATTTCGAGATAAAATTTGTCGGACTTTTTCTTATCTAACAGACTCTTTAAATCATCAATAGTTCTATTAGACAATATTTTGTTGGCTTCTTCATCAAGCAGTTTTGCCTCTGAAGAGAGTCGTTCTAAGTCTTTTGTTTTTTTATTTAGCTCATCTGAGTCAGTATGGATATCAAGGGATGCTTCTTCTTCTTTCTTGTGAGCAGCCTTTAACTCTTCTTCGTTTTCAAGGATTCTGTTATTTAAATCTTTTACTATTTCAATAGCAGTTTTTAACTCAGGAAGAATATTGTTTATGCCCTCAAATGCACTGTTTTGGGTTATGTATTTCTTCAAACTCTCAATCTCTTCTTCAATTTTGGTTATATCACTTTTTATAGATTCAATTTGTTCTATGCTCTTGACTCTATCTTCTTCAGCCTTGTTTAGCAAACCTTTATAGATCTCCAGGTTTTCGCCTTTACTTTGTATATCCGAATCAAGTTTCCTAACCCCTTTTAGAATGGGTTCTAATGAATCTCTATCTTCTTCTCTTCTTTGTAAATTTATTTTTATACTCTCAAATTTGATTCTTGAGTCTTCACGTTGTTTACTTAGTTTTCTATTCTCTTCTTCTTTTTTGCTTAAATAAGTGTTTATGTTTTTCAGGGATTCTTCCAAATTTTGTAATTCTTTATATTCAGGATAAAGTTTTTTTGCCTCTTTAGCCCTTTCTAACCTTAATTTCTGTGGCTCAAAGTTTATGAGCCTTTGTTTGATGTTTGAAAGGGCTTCCCCTAGGCTTTCTAATTCAATCTCAAGCTCTTTTTCCCTTATCTTTTTATTGGCTGCATCGTTTAACTGTGCAAGCTCTTCATCATATATTTTTTCTTGTGTTAAACAATTGTTGTAATCGAGTTGAAGCTTGTCTTCATCTTCAAGGGTTAGCATTTTTAAACCCTCAAGCTCTTTTATAAGTGAATTTAGCCCCCCTTGTTCGGCTTTCTTTTTTTCGTGGACGTATATAGATATTTCGCTGTAAATCTTTGTGCCAGTAATCTGTTCAAGAATGGCAGATCTCTCATCAAGATTTGCCTTCAAGAAGGATGCGAAATCGCCCTGTGCCAGGAGAATAGATCTTGTAAACTGATCGTAGCTCATTCCTGTTATTTCATTTATTTTTTCTTCTACCTTGTTTATTTTTGTTTCTAAAATTTTATTATTTTTAATATCAAACAACTCTCTTTTTGGCGTTTGCAACTCACCTGATATCTTAAGTCTAGCCCTATTTTGTCCCCAATACGCTCTATATACGCCCTTTTGTGTCTCAAAAGTAACTTCTGAAAAACAATCCTGCGTATTCCTTGACATTAATTCGTTGTTGTTTTTAGAAATTTTGTCCAATCTTGGCGTCCTTCCGTACAGAGCAAGGGAGATGGCGTCCAATATAGTAGATTTTCCAGATCCGGTTTGACCTGTGATTAAAAATATAGAACTTGATGTAAATTCAGGATGAGCAAAGTCTATCGACCATTCGTTGTAAAGTGAATTTATATTTTTTAGCCTGATTTTAAGAATCTTCACTTAGCAAGTCCTTTTCGCTCATAGATTTTAGGATTTCTTTAAAGACATTTCTCAGTCCAACTCTTTGTTCTTCTTGTATAGAGTTTTCATCCAGACACCTTTCAAACATTTCAAGAGGTCCTAATTCTAATTCTTCATCAACAATTTTGTATTCTTCTTCTAAAGAGCTGTACAATCTAGCGTTTTTAATTTTTAATATCTCTATTTTGTTTGATTTGGGCAAGCTCTCAATTTGTTCCTTTAAATTGGATATTATCTCTTCTCCTGTGTATGCTACCTCCAGATAATATTCTTTATCCGTCTGGGATAAACCCCCTATTTTGTTGGCTATTTCTTCAATTGTGCCGCTTATAGAAATTAAATCTCTCTTTTTTGGCACTTCGATACTTTCTACAGTTAAATTTTCATTATAGAATTCAGCTAAGAAAATCTCCTTCTTTTGTTCGTATGGTTTAAAGTTCATTGGCAATAAAGATCCAGAGTATCTAATTTTTTCACTTTTGTTTATTGATTGTGGAGTGTGGATGTGACCAAGAGCGATGTAGTCGGCTTCTTGTGGCAGAAGTTCTGCTGGTATCTGGCAAAGAGACCCTACGTAGAGATCTCTTACACCATCGTCATCTGATAGCTCGGCAGAGCTTAAGAAAAGATGTCCCATTATGATTATTGGGATATCCAGTCCTAAATCGTTCTTTTTATTCTTTGCAATCTCAAAGACCTGTTCGTAGTGATTCTTGATACCCTTGACAACACTATTCTCTTTTTCGCCAATGGTCTCTCCCTCTTCAGGAAGCCTTATGTCCTTTTCTCTTAAATACGGCACTGCACAGACTATTAGGATGGGTTTGTTTTCATTGTCTGACAAAACTACAACTTCATCTTCTAAGTTGTCTGAAATTGACCCTATTACGTGAACGTTTAATGCCTTTAATATCTCTTTTGGTGCTGACAAAAAAGAAGGCGAGTCGTGATTGCCAGCAGTAATCACAACGTGTTTGCATCTTGATTTGGATATATTGTGCAAAAATCTGTAATATAGCTCTTGTGCCTGACTGCTTGGAGTGCTTGTGTTAAAGATATCTCCAGATATTAGCACTATATCGACATCTCTTTCTTCTATTACGCTATATAGCCAATTTAGAGCAAGTTCAAACTCATCATATCTTCTCTTTGAACAGATGGTGTCTCCAATATGCCAATCAGACGTATGCAGAACCCTCAATGGCTTTATTTTATTCAAATTTTCTCCTTAAATAAACTTACAGTTTAGAAAATCTGTTAAACTCAGTTCACGTTTACATCTTTTGTCCACTTTAGACCGCTTATATCAATCAATTCTACTTTGTATTGCCCTTTTTCGAGCTTTATATTTTGGTTTGGCAAAAGGTCTACCTCAGCCTTAGCGCCAAGGGGCACTACTAAGCTATATTTATTGGGCACTATCTTGTTAAAGTAAAAATTTTTAATTTTGGATCTGTCAACGTTTGCTTCATTTGGATTAATGGTTTCAACTATATTGCCAGAGTCATTAGATACAATAATTTGTCTAACAAACGCCCCGTATGTATCTGGTCCGTCAACCCTGTAAATAAGCATCTTCAGTTCTCCGTTGTCGTATAAATTTGCGCTTAAGATTTCTATTTTTGGCACTTTTGAAAGGTTATATAGTTTGCCGTAGAGGCCGTTGTGCAGTGCTTGATATGTAAAAAGAGTTATAAAGACTGTGACTAAGCTAAAAATTAAGGCAATATTTCTTATCTGAGCACTGTTTAGATCTAATGGGCCAGACGTAAGTAACTTTAGAATTTTTGAAGTTTTTTTTCTGAAGAGAAGGCAATCTATAGAAAATTGTCCGCCTCCAAAACACATAACAACTATTCCACAGCCAATTCCTGCAATGCCTATTTGCCACTCGTCTACACAAGTCGATCCCAGCCAGCCAGAACCCAGGAGTATGCCAAATGACAGTAGAGCTGCTCCGAGTGCAGATAACCTAGTTAACAAGCCAAAAATTAACCCTATACCTACCAAGCCTTCAATAATAGTAAAAGTGAATAAGAAAATATAAAGTAAATGAACGTGAGTGATTAAAAACTCTATCATTGGTTTAATGAAAAGCGCATGCGGCAAAAAGTGATTGAATGCATGTCCCATATATGCAGATGAATTTGGATCTAGTTTTTCTGGCGCGTTTACCACCCTTCTTAGAAATGCACTGAAAAATTGCCAGCCTAAAATTAATCTGATAGGGATGATAAGATCAGATATACTATCAAATGAAACCTTTTTGCCTGATTGCATTATTGCACTCCTTAAAAAATTATATAATTTCAGTTTTGACAGTTAGAGCAAACAAAAGTCTCAATAATTGCTGATAATTCAAAGAATTCAAGCTTTTTATTTACTGCTAAAAAGTGAGTAATATTTTTGTTTTTTGGTACAAGTTAATAAGAGATCTGTTTTTTGAATTTATAGTAAGCCCTCAAGCTCTTTTATGCTGTTAATTTTAAACATAGCTTTCATTATATTTTTCAGCCTCTCTCTATCCGAGATGCTTTTAACTTTGCTCTCTATTTCAGGCGAAATAGCATCAAATTTTGCCTCAATGGCGTTTAATACCATATCCTGAGCATCAAGTAGCCTGCCTCGTAATTCACCTTCTCTTTCGCCTTCCATCTTCCACTTCTTAGTTAAGGTTATCAACTCTTCTTCGCCTCCTATCTCTGAAATTAACTCTTGTGTTTTTTCTGGGCCATAATTTATGGAAACGTAGTTTATTACAATTAAAATCTCTTCATTTAATAAATCAAGTCCTTGCTCTTTTATACTATGATACACTAATGCAAATATTTTTTTCAATTCTTCAAAACTATCTTTATAATACTTTAAGGCTGCAAGCTTAAAGTAAAGACTTATATTTTCTCTTAATCCCTCTTCTATCATA
>JAJXTU010000007.1 GCA_021783475.1 bacterium | reverse complement strand
GGTATTAAATGCCATTGAGGCAAAATTTGATGCTTTTTCGCCTGAAATAGAGAGCAAAGTTAAAAGTATCTCAGATAGAGAGAGGCTGAAAAATATAATGAAAGCTATGTTTAAGCTTAACAGTATAAAAGAGCTTGAAGAGTTGCTATAGAATATTATTTTATATAATTTATAAACATTTTACTCAATTTTTAGTAATAAAAAGCTTGTTAATTTTTTATATTATCAGTAATTCTTGAGGTTTTTGTTTGCTCTAACTGCAAAGATAAATTTAGAAAATAAAATGAGGTAATATGCCAATAGTTTTAGATAAAAATAATTATAAAGAAAAAATAAAGGTTCATTCAATTGTAAAATGGGCAGGAGGGAAAAGACAGCTTATTTCAACAATTAAAGAAAATATGCCGGAAAATTTCAATCGTTATTTCGAACCCTTTATAGGAGGCGGCGCTGTCTTCTTTGAAATACAACCTGAAAATGCATATATTTCTGACACAAATGAAGAGTTGATAAATTTATATAATATAGTAAAAAATAATCCACTGGAGTTAATAGTTGATTTACGCAAACACAAAAATACTAAAGAATATTTTTTAAAAATTAGAAACGCTGACAGAGATGCAAGCTATAGAGACTGGTCAAATGTCCAAAAAGCAAGCAGGTTTATATATCTAAATAAAACTTGTTATAATGGGCTTTATAGGGTTAACAGTAATGGTCAGTTCAATGTGCCTTTTGGAAATTATTCGAACCCAAAAATTGTTGATGAAGAAAAAATTCTCAATTGTTCAAAAATTTTAAAAAATAAAGAGATAAGGTGTGGAAATTTTACTGAAATATTAAAATATGTAAAAAAAGGTGATTTTGTCTATTTCGATCCTCCATATCTTCCTTTAAATAAGACTTCAAACTTCACGTCATACACAAAAGAAGGATTTAACATTGATATGCAGTTTAAGCTCAAAACTGTTTGCGATGAGATTGACAAAAAAAGCGCAAAATTTTTACTTTCCAATTCTGATACAGAGGTTATAAACGAGCTATACGCATCATACAACATCAAAAAGGTCTTTGCATCCCGCGCTATTAATTCAAACGCAAATGGACGAGGTAAGATAACTGAGGTATTAGTTAGAAATTATTAAATAGATGATTTTTTAATTATTTTCTTCGCAAAATTTAAATCCAGTAATTTTCAAAAAATCATAAATATTAAGATAACCAATCTGAAAAGCCTCACATACGTTTGGAATTGGCACTCTATTTTTTTGATTCTTACTTAAACTTTCTAAAGTTACAACTTTTAACCCATTAGCCTTAGCATAAGCTATTATCCACGCATCAGCATTTGAATATAACATAAATTCATTTTTTGCTTCTGGCTTGTATTGTGATTGTGAATCTACCCACTTAATTATCTCTCTGTAAGTTTCTATAACTGGCACGTTATCACAACTTTTGAAATATTTTTGAAAGCACTTAGTGACCCATTTAGAAAGCTCATCATCAGAATCCTTTAATTCATCAAAAACTTTATCTATACTACAAACTTCACCCTCTTCTGCCTTTTTAACTAAGAAATTCCAAAATTCTAAACCAAAACCAAATGGATAATAATTTCTATATGGAGTGATAAAAATATTAGTATCAATTATATACATCAAGTAACTCTAACCATAAGCTTGTGAAACGTAGACGCCTTAAGATTGGTTATTTTATATGCATCTCTATGTAGAATAACCCCCTCATCCACACCTGCTTTGACAATTTCTAAAAATCTTTTATTAAGGCGCAGTATTTCAGTAGCATAAAAATTGCCACCGACTCCTTTGCTGTGCTTTTTTCTTTCAGTTTGTAAATATTTATCATAAAAATTATAAAAATCTTCTAAATTTATTGCAGAAATATCTAGCAAACGTCTTATTATAACCAGAGAGCTTACCTTAAAAACTTTTGCAAGATCTTCTACGTCCTGATTCTCTATATTTCGCTTATTTTTCAATTCTCTTAGTAGGTCTTGCTCTGGCACCAAAAATTCAGCGGCACATTTATTACAAAACTGTTCAATATCATCGTCACAGGCTTGAAGTTTTTCAAGATCAAAAGAACCGCTTTTACCGATAATAATATGTATTAATTCATGAATAATAGTAAATATTTTGCCAGATATTGCATCATTGTTATTTATAAAAATAAACGGCGCAACAGAGTCATATAGAACAAATCCTCTAAATTCCTCAACTTGAAGTTGCCTGTGTGTATCATTGCCCACCACACCATTTACAACAACAAATATACCTGCTTTTTCCGACCTTACAATCAATTCATTTAAAGCCTTATTCCAATTAGGGATAAACCTTGCCCAACCATTTTCTAAGTCAAGAATTATTCTTAATTCCCTAACAACCAGGTTTTTTGGACTATCAATATTATATTTACCAGCAAAGCTAAGCTTTTCATGTCCCCACAGTTCAAGAATATCTTTAACCCAATTTTGCTGTTGCTGAACAAATTCAATAGTTTCGATTAAATCAACTGATGGCTTCAAAAAAATATCTTTTTTAGTGCGATAATTTGGTATTGGCATTTTTCTTTCAGGCATCGTATCTAAAAAGAAATAACCAAACGGAATATGCAGAGCATCTGCCACTTTGGATAACTGTTTTAGCGTAGGAAAATCTTTTCCCTCTATCCATTGCCTTAGCTTTGGAAACTTTGCTAAAGATATACTGTCCTTATATTCCTCTAAAATTTTTTTATTAAAATTTTTTATCTTCATAAACTTTATAATAAATCATCTACATCTTCATTTCAATGCATCTTTGCAGCAACAACAATCAGCCCAATTACAAAAGCCCCACTACCTTGTGCATCTGAATTGAAAATATCAGATCGCCCAGCAATTTTTCGTCCCTCTCCCTGATAAAGTTTACTATGTCTAAGATCTTTTCGCCCTTTGCATCCAGCGGACTGATTGCAAATTGAAAAAGGCCATGCATCTTTGAAAGAACCTGAAAGACAAACTCAAGATCCTCTTTAGAGTTGTCCACTACCAGCTTCACTATGACCTTGTGCTCTATCCAGTTATCTATAAACTCCTCAAATGAGGGTATCCTATCCATCATCCCAGAAGATGGCCCCTTATAGTCCACTATCCAACCGCAATCGGACGAGTATCCCTTTGGCAAAAAGATACTTCCATTGGTTTCTACCTGGACAAAGTGATGCCGCTCTATAAGGCAATCTATCAGTCCGAGAGCTTCCCCCTGAATAAGCGGCTCTCCACCTGTAATGAGTACCTTTTGGCTAATACACCTATCTACAACTTCATCAATTGAGAGCATATATTTAGCCTCAATATTCTGAGATTCCTTTGTGTCACACCACCTACACCTAAGATTGCACCCTTGAAGTCTCACTATTGTGCACCAAGAGCCCTGTGGCATAAAACCTATTTCACCAGATATGCTTTCAAATATAGAATGAATTGCTATCACTAGAAAGAGATCTCTACGTAAGAAGATTCTGATTCCCAGAGCCTAACAAACTCTAAATTTATGCCTTCAGGCACACAGTCTTTCAATTCGCCTAATATCCACTCACAAACCTTCTCAGAAGTAGGATTGTATATGACATCGTTTAAATATTTGTGATCCAATTTAGAGATTATCCTCTCTTCTACAATATCCTTAAGAATCTTAAAGTCAATCACCATGGAATTTTCTCCAATAGAACCAGATACTGCAACCCCTAACTTATATGTGTGTCCATGAAGGTTGGCACAATCGCCTTTGTAATCTACCAGCTTATGTGCGGCAGAAAAACTAAATTCCTTATAAACCTTTATCCTCATATATTCACACTTTCCTTTCTCAGAAGCAGTTTGGGAATCAAAAGAGACTTTCGCTATCCTTTATACTTTATAACGCTGCTTCTTATATTGACCATTAGCTCATTTGCTATTACAGGACACTTTGCCATCAACATAAAGAATATATTGTGAAAGTCACTTAGCCCCTCGAAATTCCCCTGTCCCTTTGAAATTACTATGTCATGCTCCTCTATATATCTTCTTGCCTCATCGCTTCTTCTTGAGGGAGCACTACCTTTTTCACCGTTTGAAATCTCTAAAAATCTAATATTAGGAAGCCTGTCAATTCCAACCTCGAAAACATCGCCCAATATCGCATCGTTTATAACAGGTCCACTCTTTACTACAAAGCTAATTTGCTTAAAGGGCATATCTCTTGTCCTCAACATCTCTTCAATAAATATTCTGTCAAAGACTATCTCTCCAGCATTGTCTGCAAAGTAAAGCAATCTTTCAGAAGAATATATCTTTTCTTGAAGGCCCTTAAAGTCATTAATAGCCAAATCTTTGTGCATAACCTCGTCCACAGTACCTTTAAGATCGAATTCAGTTGAAGGGCCAAAATCTATTATGTTCCCTGCGATAGCTAACTTAGCCGCTGTGTAAAGCCGATTTTCCAAACTTTCTCTATTAAGAAGTTCTTTTAGCTCAGGATACATTTCAAGTGAGACTTTATTGCTGTTTTTCTTAATCTCTTTATATGGATCTGATAAGCCAGAAACTTCTCTTACAATGCAGTGAACCTCGTTTGCAAACTCATCGGGGGAAGTCTCCCAATTAGCATCGCACAGAAAAAGCATTACTTTCTTCAAAATCTTAGTTCTTAAGCTATCGTCCAGGTCTTTTGTAGCAAAAAGGGCTTGCTTGTGAAAACACACTATACAATCAAGACATAATTTCATCTATATAATTGTTCACAATCTTATTATTTTTTCGCTTTATCTTTTCTATTAATTCAATAGCTTCACTTGAACCAATTTGTTTTAAAGCTTTACAAATAGCGATAAGCTCCAGCGGATCGCTTGATTTATTTGCAAGATCAGATAACTTTGGCAAGGCTCTTTTTATGCGCTTATCCCCGACTAATTTAATAGATACCATTCTGGTATCGAGGATAGGATGATCGAGGGACAATATTATCTTGTCTTCATAAAAAATACTGCTCCTCAAATCTGCCCCGCAATAAGGACACTCCTCTAAATTTTCAGGCAACTCAGCCTTACAAAATGGACAAAAATATTTAATAAATTGCCCCTAAGAAACTTTTTCAGACATAGAAATTTAGTCTCTTCTATTTCCCATTATATTTAGTAGCATAAGAAATAGGTTTATAAAGTCCAGATACAGAGTAAGAGCACCCAGAACTGTTTCCTTTCTTTCATCAAATGCGCCTGCCAGATATATCTTCTTTAGTTTTTGCATGTCATAAGCCGTAAGGCCCAGGAACACGATCACGCCTACTACGGATAAAAGCAGCATTAGGGCGCTGCTGTGCAAGAAAATATTCACCACAAAGCCCAATATTATTGCAATAAGTCCTGCCATCATAAAAGTTCCCATCTTAGTCAGGTCTGCCTTTGTGGTATAACCCATCAATGCCATTACGCCAAAAGATATTGCAGTGACAAAGAATGTGGACGCTATAGAATCAGATGTATAGGCTACGAATAGTGTAGAGAATGTTACTCCTGTCAGAGCAGAATACAATATAAAGATAAACTCTGCGACCTCAGCAGGCAGCTTCGTAATTGCAGCAGACAGGGTTATCACTGCGATAAATTGCAGTCCTATTATCCCATAAAACAAAATAGGATTGCCCAAAATAAGCTGCAAAATTGAAACATTAGACGCTATTGCATAAGAAATTACTCCAGTGAACAAGAGTCCTAAAAACATCCACGTGAAGACTCCCCTAAAAAAGCCAGATACGTCAGTAGCGGCTGTACTTCCAGTTAACTCATCATTATATGACCTATACACTCTTATCACTCCTTTTAAAAATTTATTATTGTAAGCTTATTTTACATTAAAAGGATTAAATTTCCAATAAAAAAGGCATTGACCGCACATCAGATCAATGCCCATATAGCTTGAGAAAGTTTACTTTTCTTCTCTTAGCCTCTTTACTTCTTCCTTTAGGCTATTTATCTCTTTTATAAGATCTTCGTTCGAAGTGCTATTACTTAGGACAGAGCACCTACTCATTCCCGGTTTCAAGAAGTAAAAAACCGCGAATACCACCACTGCCAAGAACAATAAAGGAAAAATCATTCCGAACATAGGCATTCCATAAAAACCGTGACCATAAAAACCTGGACCGCTACACCACATATACGTCACCTCCATTGTTTATATTATACAATAGTTGACAATAAAAGTAAACTTTCATGTATGGAACCGACTTTATAAAAAATTCTTTTAAGTTATAATATCTTTATGCTTGATACATATCTTGGATTGTTTGCTGGGCTACTTACCACGAGCTCCCTTGTGCCCCAGGTAATAAAGGCATATAAGACGCGCTCAACAAAAGACATATCCCTCGTAATGCTTCTTATGATGTGGATAGGGGTCTTTTGCTGGGTTATATATGGCTTTTATATATTTCAAATGCCTATAGTGTTCTGGAATTTCATAAGCTTTATCTTGCTCTCAATACTGCTATATTTTAAAAGAACATCAAAAAATTCCTGTTAACTGTTGCTCTTTTCGCAACCTATCAGGGCGCTTACCAGACCACTTATATTATACTCTGCTGCTTGAGCTACCACATTGAATCCCAAACTCTTTGCCTTCTCTGAGGTAATGGGCCCAATAGATACGACTTTAGCAACTTTTAGCACCAGATCCTTGTGATCTCCTAATGATTCATAAAAATACTCTGCCGTCTTAGAACTCGCGAAGGTTAAGAAAACTTCTTTCCCATCCTGAAAAGCCATTTCGATATCCTGCTTTGAAATTTGCTCAGGCTGTACAGAATATATGTGAAAATCATCTACCACATAGCCCTTCTCTAATAAGCCTCTTACTAGCTCATCCCTACCCTCTTTAGCCCTTGGTATCAAAATTTTCTTAGCTACATCGGTTTTCTTGAAGCTTTCTACCAGGCTTTCTGCCACAAATTTTTCAGGCAAGATATCTGCCACCACGCCATATTTTAAAAGCTCATCGCTCGTGCCATCGCCAATCACAGCAATTTTAGATTTTATAAACCTACTATCATATCCAGCCTTAAACAAGTTCTCAAAGAAGATTTTAACTCCTGTTGACGAGCTAAAAACTATATATTCATATTCGCACAAATTCTCAAAAACAAATTTAAATTCTTTTTGATCTGCTATCTGAACGCACTTTATTACCGGTATCTCAAAAACTTCTGCTCCCTTTTCCTTTAGCCTCTCGCTTAAGAGGCTCGCCTTCATCCTGGATCTGGTTACCACAACCCTTTTGCCGAACAAGGGCTTTTTCTCAAACCACATCAGATCCTCTCTCAGACTCACTACGTTACCAACTACAAACAAGGCTGGGGGTTTAATTGAGTTTTCTTCAGCAAGGCTTACTATATTTGATAAGTTCCCCACTACTACCTTCTGAGTGGGGAGAGTTCCGTTTTGAATGAGTGCACACGGGATTTCTTTATCTTTCCTAACAGATATTATCTTTTCTACTATCTTATCGAGCCTTTCTACACCCATAAAGAAGACAAGGGTATCTGCCCCAAGAGAGTGCTCCCAGTCGATGGTAGAATCCTCTTTCGTTGGGTCCTCGTGTCCGGTAAATATAGCATAAGATGAAGCCACCTTTCTGTGGGTAACAGGGATTCCCGCATACAGGGGCACCGCTAAAGCTGCGCTAATTCCAGGTACCAATTCAAACTCTATACCCCTTTCTTTGAGATAAAGAGCCTCCTCTCCTCCCCTGCCAAACAAAAATGGGTCTCCGCCCTTCAGTCTAACTACCAGTTTATCTTCAGACGCCCTATCAGCAAGTAATTTGTTTATATCGTCTTGCTTCATTGCGTGTTTGCTAGATTCTTTCCCCACATAGATTTGCTCGCAATTTTCTGGAACCATTGCCAAAAGCTCTTTTGGGATAAGTCTATCAAAGACCAGAACTTGAGCCTTTTTCAGGATATTCATTCCGAGTATAGTAAAGAGTCCTTCATTTCCTGGACCAGAACCTACCAAATAAACTTTGCCCATATTTTTACACTCCTTAAAAATTGAAATTTACTTCTTGCCCTGCCAGGGTCTTAAGAGATTGTTTTCAAACCCTATTCTATTTAATGTCTTTGCCACTATAAAATCCACCATATCATCTATCGTCTTTGGGTTATTATAAAATCCAGGACAGGCAGGCAAGATAATGCCGCCAGCCATAGTGACCTTTCTCATATTTTCAATGTGAATCAGATTTAGAGGCGTCTCTCTAAATACCAAAACCAATTTTATGCCCTCTTTAAGAGCCACATCGCAAACCCGCTCCAAAAGATTCGAAGATAAGCCATTTGCCACGCTCGAAAGAGTAGCAGCAGAACAGGGACAGACAATTACTGCATCCAGGTTCTGAGAGCCAGACGCATATTCACAACTAAAATCACCTTGGTCATAAAAGCTGACACCCTGATATCTTTCTTTTATCGATTCTATGTCGATTGCTTCTTCATCTTTGAGAACCAGAGCTGCCGCCTTAGTGTATATCACACACAGATCTGAGTCTTTTTTTAAAACCTCGATTATCCTAAGAGCATATTTCATACCGCTTGCGCCAGTAATGCCAAGTACAATTTTTTTCAAATTATCCACCTAATTATTTTATTAAAACCGAAACAATTACAAAAGAAGCGTATATAAAGGAACATATAGCGTTAACGTTAAAAAAGGCCATATTTATCTTTGATAGATCGTTTGGCTTTACCAATGAATGCTCATACAACAAAAGAAGCGCAAATATAACCAACCCTGCAAAATAAACAGGACTAATGTTAGCTAGAACTCCTACGGGAATCAAAAACAATATTGTAAGAGCGTGAAAAAGCCTTGCTATGTATAAAGAATTTTTTTCTCCTATAGCCACAGGTATAGAGTGAAGGCCTTGCTTTATATCGTATTTTAGATCTTGAAGAGAATATAAGACGTCAAAGCCCGCAAGCCAGAATATAACTGCAAGCATCATAAAGAATGGCACTAAACCAAAGTCGTTTCTCAATGCTACCCATGCACCAGCAGGAGCAAGGCTAAGAGCAATACCCAAAACAATGTGGCTTAGCGCAGTAAATCTCTTAGTATAAGAATAGAAAAAAACTATAAATAGTGCCACAGGCGACAACATAAAAGTCAAGCTACCTAGAAAATAAGAAGTTAAGATAAACATCACCGAACAAAAGCTTACAAAGAAAAACATATCTTTTCTTTTTACCACACCTATTGGGATAGATCTTTTTGCTGTTCTTGGATTAAATCTGTCAATATTTGCATCAGCAAATCGATTAAATGACATAGCAGCCGCCCTTGCAAATAAAAGAGCTACTATGATAAGAATTAATTTTTCTAAATCTGGAAAACCATTTGATGCTATAAAAGCAGAGGCTAACAAAAAAGGCAATGAAAACACGGTATGTTCGACTCGTATATCATCAAAGATATTGTATAACTTTAATACAATCTGATTTCTTATCTTGTCTTGCTCCCTTCAACCAAAATTAAAAGCCATATTCTTGCCAGCGTTTGCTTACCATATTACGAATATCTTCACCCATCACGATATCAGGCGGAAATTCCCTTATAAGACCCTCTTCTTTCATCTTCTTCGTGGCATCAATTCCCATCTTGGAGCCAAATCTTGGATATGGCGCTGCATGATCGAGAACATCCACAGGACCTTTTACTATCTCAATGTCTCTTTCTGGATCTACGTTGTTTAGGGCCTTCCATCTCACATAAGACATATCGTGAACGTTTACGTCCTCATCAACTACTACTATAAACTTCGTAAAGCTCATCTGTCCAAGCCCCCATAGAGCATGCATAACCTTTCTTGCATGTCCCGGATATTGTTTTTTAATCGATACTATAGCTAAATTGTGAAATACTCCCTCAATCGGCAGGTTTAGATCTACTATTTCTGGGAGAGTCATCTTTAGCATTGGAAGAAATATTCTCTCAGTAGCCTTGCCAAGATAGGCATCCTCCATAGGAGGTCTTCCCACAATGGTGGCTACATAAACAGGATTTTTTTTATGGGTAATACACTCTACATGAAATACTGGAAAGTCATCCTCTAGTGAATAAAATCCCGTATGATCTCCAAACGGCCCTTCTCGCCTAAGCTCTCCCTTGACAACATAACCTTCTAATACAAATTCAGCCTGTGCGGGGACAAGTATATCAGAATTTAGAGCCTTAACCATCTCTACTCCAGATCCTCTTAAAAAGCCCGCAAATACAAACTCATCTACATTTGGCGGAAGCGGCGCAGTAGCAGAGTAAATGGTTGCAGGGTCAGCCCCAATAGCTACAGCCAAACTCATTCTCTCCCCTGGCTTCAACTTCGAGAAGTGCCTTGCTCCATCCTTGTGATGATGCCAATGCATACCCGTAGTGTTTCTATCAAAGACCTGCATTCTATACATCCCGAGATTTCTCTCTTTTGACTCTGGATCCTGCGTCATAACCAGGGGTAAGGTAATGAATGGGCCACCATCAAGAGGCCAGCAATGAAGCACTGGCAGATCGTTTAGGTTCACCTCATCGCCTCTTAACACCACCTCTTGACATGGTGCTTTATTTACAATTTTTGGCTTTATATTCATAAGGCCCACTATGTTTGGCAGTGATCTTACCGTATCCCAAAAACCAATCTTCTTGGTTGGCAGCTTTAACAATTCGTCAATTTTTTTGGCGATATCATCTGGATTGCCTATAGCCCTTACTACCCTGTCCCATGTGCCAAAGACATTGATAGCCAAAGGAAATTTCGAATCTTTTACATTTTCAAAATATAGGGCTGGCCCGCCAACTTTTACGAATCTATCAGCAATCTCTGTTATCTCAAGGTATCTGTCAACCTCTACTCTGATTCTTTTTAACTCATTTCTTTTCTCCAAAAAAGCTATATACTCACCCAGAGATGAAAAAGCGCTTATTATAATCACTCCTTAAAAAAATATCTAACAATATTGCAGCAAAATTCTTGCTGCCAATATTTACTTAGACAATATTATTTTTTACTTAATTTATATAATCTACTTTACCAACACCACAGGAACAGTGGCATTTTTCAAAATAGAATAGGCTACGCTCCCCAATAATCCAGACAAAGGGTTTAAACCTTTGTTACCTACTATGATTCTTTCTATATCATTTTCCTCTACATATTTCAAAATTTCTTTTGCAGGGTCACCACCTGAGATCATTATAGCCTTTACCTTAACTCCTGCATCATCAAAAACTTTTTTAGCTTCATCCAATTTTTTAGAAAAAGCTAACTCACAGGCTTCATTGATCTTCTCAGGATCTACGAAAACATCATCGCTCACATAGGTCCAGTCGTAACCACAAGCCACTGTTATCAATATAACTTCTATTGCGTGATGCTCTTTTGCCAAGTTTAAGGCAAACTCTACAGCCTTCAATGAAGGTTTGGAACCATCCACAGCAACTAAGACTTTCATCTTATTACCCCCTTAATTTTTTAAATTCGAGCCAGATCCATGAGTAGCCTTGGATCAGGGTTAACGCACAGATATGGAGCCTCAGTTACATCATCATAACAAAGATCTAAGACATGATCAATTTGACCAAAATATTTGTCAGTAAGAAACTCTACGTATACTCTTAAATCTTCGTCCCACAAAATCATATCATAAGTAAATTTATTTATCTGATCGGGTGTTACTATTCTTGCCTGCAAACTGCTAGGCTCGGGATCAGTTCAGGAACCACAATATTTTATAGGCGCACTTATGACAATATAAGCTGTCCCTTTGGCTCTGCTCTGAATAAATTTTCTTGCTTCATTTGTAACTCTTATTTTCATAGCTGCAACTCCCCATATTCAAAACTAAAATAATTTAACTTTAACAATCAACTTTCCCCTCACAGCTAATGCGATTAAGATTAAGGTTTCATGTGTTTAACGTTCTTGCCCCTTACGATATATAAAACGTCTTCGGCAATGTTCGTGGCGTGGTCACCCAATCTCTCAAAATGTCTGGTAATAAATAACCAATCTATAATTCTTTCACAGTTAAATCTTCTTTCAGAAATCTCTTTGTTCAAATATTTAAGAATATTGTGATAGTCCTCATCTACCGCATCGTCATATTCTATCACGCTAAGGGCTATATCCTCGCTTCTTTCCACCAATGAAGTAATGGCGTTCCTAACCATAACCTTTACTTTCTTCGCCATATCAGGAATCTTTTGCATAAAGATCTCAATTGGCGGATCTTTCAAAAGATTCATAGTTGAAACTGCAATGCTCTTTGTCTCATCAGACATTCTTTCGAGATCCACTATTATCCTCATAATCATAACTATATATCTAAGATCCTTTGCTACTGGTTGATAGAGCGCTAACATGGTCATACACTGCTCTTCGATATCAATCTCAAGCTCATCTGTCATTTTCTCGCTTTCAATGACCTCTTGGGCAATTCTGGAATCTCTTTCCAAGATAGAGAGAATGACCAAGTCAATAGACCTCTCTACAAGAGTAGTCATCTCAAATAATTTTTTCGTTAATTCCCTGATCTCTATATCAAAGTGTCTTTCCAAAGATACACCTCACTTTCTTATCCAAACCTTCCTGTTATATAGTCTTCTGTAAGCTTTTCTTTTGGAACTTTAAATATTTGTTCCGTTACACCATATTCTATCAAATTACCAAGATACATAAATGAAGTAAAATCAGAAATTCTTGCTGCCTGCTGCATATTGTGAGTAACTATGACTATTACTATTTCATTTTTCAGTCCTATAATTAGCTCTTCGATTTTAGAGGTAGAAATTGGATCGAGTGCCGACGTGGGCTCATCCATCAAAATAATTTCAGGATCGTTTGCCAGAGCCCTTGCAATACAAAGCCTCTGTTGCTGTCCACCAGACAGATTGGTAGGTAGATCTCTTAATCTATCTTTTGACTCCTCCCACAGGGCAACCCTTCTTAAATTTTTCTCACAAATTTCCTCTTTTTGATTTTTTGAAAGTCTTTTACCGCTCATCAAAAATCCTGCAAGAACATTATCCTGTATAGACATAAAAGGAAATGGATTAGGCCTTTGGAAAACCATGCCGACCTTTCTCCTCACTTTATATAAATCCATCTTAAAAATATCTGCATTATCTAAAAGTATTCGCCCTTTGATTGAGGCATTTCTATCCAACTCATGCATTCTGTTTAAACATCTCAAGAGAGTAGTCTTACCGCATCCAGATGGACCTATTATAGAAGTAACAGCTTTGTCATAAACATCCAGATTGATGCTTTTAAGAACTTCATTTTTCCCAAAAAAGGCATGAACATCTTGTAACTTCATCTTTATCATATTTTGCCCACCTATTCTCCAAGCCTTCTATAACGACCTAAAATTATACTTAAAACTGTAACAAATATTATTAGAACCAATGCCCCTGCCCAAGCCAGCCGATGCCATTCGTCATAAGGGGAAATAGCATATATGAATATCTGTAAAGGCATAGCAGCCATTGGCCTTCCAGGATTTAGTTCTAAAAAGCTATTTCCAAATGCAGTAAAAAGAAGCGGCGCTGTCTCTCCTGCTATCCTTGCAAGAGTCAAAAGAGAGATTGCAAGGAGCGGAAACTTTGCAAATCTTAGTATCACATAAAATATAACCCTTGTCTTAGAGAGACCCAAGGAATATGCAGCCTCTACCAGTAGAGATGGAGTCATCTTGAAAATCTGTTCACTGGCAAGCACCATATACGGTATTCCCACCAAAGCAAGGGCTATAGAACCTGCAAAACCAGAAAAGTGACCCATTGATCTCACAACCATATAGTAAACACATATTCCGCAAACAATCGTCGGTGTCCCTTGCAAAAGTGACATAGATTCTTTTAATATTTTTGAAAGCAGCGTTTCGGGATAAACGTGCAAAAATAGACCCCCAAGAACAGACAAAGAGATTATTATTATCATTGCAATAGAGTCTATAATTAGCGATCCCACGATAGCCTGTTTGAATCCGCCCGAGTTTGAGCCCACAGGCCTAGCTGTTTCGACAAAAAAGTTGAGATTTATAGATCCAATTCCATCTTTTATAAGTTGAAACAATATAAAAGCAAGAATAATGGATACCGACAGAGCCACAACCATAGTAAAAGCCTGAAATAATCTATCGGTTAATACTCTCATCTAAAGCGCCTATATAACATTCTTAGTATAAGCTTAGCGCATACATTAGTCACAAAAACAAGCGCAAAAAGGATAAGTCCCAACTCAAAAAGAACAGATAGATAAGTCTTAGAAAATGCCTCCGAAAACTCATTAGCAATTATACTTGTCAGGGTTGCGGTTGGAGAGAAGATAGAATCAGGGAAAAGGGGCCTATTTCCAATGAGCATTGCAGTAGCCATCGTCTCTTCCATACCTCTCGCAAGGGAGAGAAAGACGACAGCCACTATTCCTTGTCCTATAAAGGGCAATATTAAATTCGTTACTATCTCGTATTTTGTGGTGCCCAGGCTAAAACCCGCTTCAAGTAAATTTCTAGGAACCAAGGTTATCAGCTCCTTAATCAAAACAGTCTGAATAGGGACGAGCATTAAGGTCAAGATCAAAATTGTCGTCAAAAGACCAAATGGAGAGGGATTACCGTTCAAAAATGGTATAAAACCAAACAAAGCCTTTATTACTGTTTCAATCGCACCAATGTGTGGAGCAACATAAAAAATAGCCCACAAACCTAAAACTACTGAAGGTATAGATGCAAGCGCATCAATTACTGTAGAAAAAAAAGATGAAATTTTCCCTCTTGAATAAAAGGAAAGAAAAAGAGCAATGGGAGTTGAAATCATCAAACCAAGAACTGTACTGACCACGCCGACTATAATTGTCACAAACAAGGGAGCTATCACACCAAACTTATCGCTCACAGGATCCCAGTTGTTCGTCGTGAATACGCTAAAGCCCAATTTCGAGATTGCAGGCAGGGAATTTATAAACAAGATTATGAAAATCAAAACTGGTAATAAAATCAAAAATACAGCTACAACTTTTAACAATAAATCAAATAATGAAAAGTTAGCTAAGTCAATAGAGCGAAAACTAAGAATATTTTGAGCCTTTTTAAACATTAAACGTTTTCACTCCTTAAGATAGGGATAAAATATATCTTAAAATTATCATAACAATGTTAATTTTATGTTAAAAAGAAAAATAGTAAAATTTATCAAATATTTTTATCACAATCATGATCAATTTCAGATTCTCTCTTTTTAAATGAAAAAATAATCAGCTAATTAATAACATAAAAAAACCTCGCAGCCAATTTAACTGCGAGGATAATTATTATCAAAATTCATTACAAATAAAATATTATTTACAGCAAATTTTCAAGTCCTACCACAAAACCAGTCAATCCCTGCACCTTTCTGGTAGCAAGCAATACCCCTGGCATAAAAGATTCTCTTGACAAAGAATCATGTCTAATTGTCAAAATTTCACCCACACCGCCAAAAAGAACCTCTTGATGCGCCACAAAGCCAGGCAGTCTTACAGAATGAATCCTAATGCCATTCACCTCTCCGCCAAGAGCTGACTTTATCTTCTCTTCACCTTGAACAGTGTCTTTATTGAATACCTTTGAGCCATTCGACATCAGATAGGCAGTTCTTAGCGCCGTGCCAGAAGGGGCATCAGCTTTTTGGTTGTGATGAAGCTCTATTATCTCAGCATGATCGAGATATTGAGCTGCCTTCTTTGCAAACTCCATCATCAAAACCGCTCCCAAAGAAAAGTTAGGCGCAAGGAAAAACCCTACCTTTAAATCGTCAGCCAGCTTTCCAAGGCGATCCAGATCCTTGCCGTCTATCCCTGTAGTCCCCACCACTACATTTCTTCTGTCCTCAAGAGTTTTTTCAATGGTATGAGGAGCTACATTGCCCCTTGTAAAGTCTATTAATACGTCAAACTGAACATTTATTAAAAGCTCCTCTACGGTTGGGCTAATAGCTGTAGAATCTTCAATCTTAAAAAGGTCTTTAAGCGTCTTGCCTGCTACAAATGGGTCAACTCCACCTACCAATTTCATATCTGACTGCTTCAAGACAGTTTCAGAAACCATCCTTCCCATCTTGCCACCAATACCCGACACCACTACCCTAATCATCTTTATCTCCTCCATAAGTAAATATAAATTAATTGCGAGTTCATAGTATTAATAAAAAGTTCATTCTTATATAAATTTAGAGAATTAAATTCTCAGGCTTATTTAAAAATCCTTTTAATTTCCTTAAAAAATTCAAGATATCTGATAAATTTCCTTCAAAGTTAGAGCTAAAAAATAAGCTGCACTCTTCTTTAGAATCATCATCAAAATCTTCAGGAATATCATAAGCACAAGTAAGAATTGTGCTATTTTTCTTAGAGAAAGTAAATTGTATGTTCTCCAAAGACATATCTTCACAGTAAATTACGTTAAAATTCTCACCCATAGAAAAGCCAATATTTTTTCTCTTTCTCTTGAAAAGTTCATCTAAAGAACTCAAACCAGCCAATTCGATTTTTTTTAACAGATCTTCAGAATAAGAATTCACATTTTCTAAACCATTCTCGCTCAACTTATAAAAATTAACTGGATATTTTTTACCTAAAAATGGATATTTTGAATAAGCTTTTGATATACAAAAAAACAAATAACTTGAAAAATCAATAGAATTATCGAACACAAAATACAAAGACTTAGAGATATCTACTCTGCACCTGAAGTTCAAAGAATCTTTAGTAGCTACGAGGGGCTGGTCTTCTTTGACAAAACTTACTTGCAAATCGTCCCCTTCTGTCTCTCCATCAGTGGCTACCACATTTGGCAAAGAAGGCTCTGCGGACAAGTCATCAACTACAACCTCAGCGACTTGTTGGCCCACGTCTATAAAGTTATTTTCTGCCGCAATATTAATAAGCTTTCCAGAAAAAGCTGACTTTATAACGCTTGTTACCCTTTGATTTTCTATCAAAGCAATCTCTTCACCAACTTTTACATCATCTTTTTCATTCTTTAGCCATTTCACCAATCTGTTTCTTATACTATCCTTATTTACCTCAGGCATCAAAATTTGCATATTTATCTCCTAAAAAAATTATCTATATACTTATATATAAATATCCCGCTCTATAGAGCTTCACAAGTTCTATCAAGCCAGCTTCAATCACGTCTAAAAATGGATATTCTTCAAATTTTACCTCTCCATCATTCGGCAAGACCAGCTTAAATTTCACACCATCAGAGTATAGCTTCTCTATCCTCCTTAACAAATCGTCTGATATTTTATGTTTATAAAATAAGTCAATACCTTCAAACGTAAAAAGAAAAATCACCGAAATAGAGCCTTTACTTACCTTTTGATAAAGCTTCTCCACTTGATCGATCGCTACTCCAAGCCTATATGTATCACAACTCTTTACATGTAAAGCAATCTGATAAAGCATTAAAAGCCCCCTTTATAGAAGTTGATAAAGATAATGTCAAAAACTAATATTAACTTATGATTTTAGCACATTTAACCTGAAATCTTACTTAAGAGGCCAGCTTGTAGGCAAGAAATTTCTCTCAAAATATAACACTATGTAAGAATCGGTCATTCCAGAAATATAGTCTTTTATTGCAGTGTTGACCGTTTCTGAATCAAAAACACTTTTCCCATAAACCTCTGGCAAATTTGGAATCAGATTTAAATTTGATTTTAAATATTCTATTATGAAATTAAACATTCTCGTCACTTTCTCTTCTTCTCTTCTTAAAACTTCAGCAGAGTATATCTTTTGCATCATAAAATCTCTTAAATGTTTGATTATCTCAATAAATTTTACATTTTCAAGAAAACCCTCTTTTGGATCAAAACCATCAATTATCAATCTAATCAGCGTGTCTATCCTCTCACTATGGGTCTTGCCAATTTCCTTTACAAATAGGGGCAAGTCATCATATTTCAAAAGGCCAGCTCTAACCGCATCGTCAAGGTCGTGGCATATATAAGAAATTTTATCACAGTATCTTACCAAGAGACCTTCCTGGGTGATAGGCCTAATTTCGTCATTTATGCTGTGTCTTAAGATACCGTCTCTTGTCTCCCGAGTAAGATTTAATCCGAAGCCTTTGCCATCTCTTTTCTCCAGAATATCCACAACTCGTAAGCTTTGTTCTTCGTGACTAAAAGGCGGCAGCAATTTGTTCAATACGTCTTCGCCAATATGGCCGAATGGTGTGTGTCCTAAATCGTGACCCAAGCTAATAGCCTCTACCAAATCCTCATTCAAGCTAAGTATCCTTGCACAAGTTCTTGAAATCTGAGACACCTCAAGCACGTGAGTAAGCCTTGTCCTAAAGTGATCTCCCTCAGGAGAGATAAACACCTGCGTCTTATGCTTCAATCGTCTAAACGCCTTTGAGTGAAGGATTCTATCCCTATCCCTTTGAAAGGCATTTCTAAACTCACACTCAGGCTCAGAAAATTGGCGACCCATAGTATTAGAACTTAGAGCCGCCAATTTTGAAAGATACTTCTTTTCTCTTTCCTCCTGAACAATTCTATTAACAAACATTTAAATTTTTAAGTTACGGTTAAACTCTATTTGTCAGATTCATATTTCATTTTTGCAAGAATAGTTGCTCTTGCTGCAGCCAACCTTGCCACAGGCACCCTAAAAGGAGAACAGCTAACATAATTAAGCCCTATTTCATAACAAAAAGCTACAGAATCTGGATCTCCACCATGTTCACCGCAAATCCCTATCTCCAGTCCCTCGTTTGCTCGTCTGCCCCTTTCCACAGCAATCTTCATCAATTCTCCTACTCCATCTCTATCCAGAGTCTGGAATGGATTCACTGGCAATATACCTCGTTCAAGATAAACGGGCAAGAACTTACTTTCTGCGTCATCTCGACTAAAACCAAATGTCATCTGAGTAAGGTCATTTGTGCCAAAGGAGAAAAATTTAGCGTATTGTGCTATCTCTTCAGCCCTTAGTGCAGCTCTCGGAAGCTCTATCATTGTTCCAAAAAGATATGGTATTTGAACGCCTTGTTCGGAAATAACTTCTTTTACAACCTCATCAAGTTTTTCTCTAACCAGCTTAATTTCGTTTACGTGACCTACAAGTGGAACCATAATCTCTGGAAATACCAATCCGCCTTCTTTTATAACCATTGATGCAGCTTCCAATATAGCCCTAACTTGCATCTCGTTTATCTCAGGGTAGACAAGTCCCAGTCTACAGCCTCTAAAACCCATCATTGGATTAGATTCTTTCAGGGCTTCTGCTCTTCTTAGCAGTCTCTTTTTCTTCTCCAAGAGATCCTTTTCACCGTTTTTCTCATGTTGAGCTATCTCTTCTTTCAAGATCTCCCTCTTTGGCAAAAATTCGTGCAGAGGTGGATCGAGAAGTCTAATTATTACAGGATATCCTTTCATTTCTTTAAATATCCCATAGAAGTCTTCTCTTTGCATAGGCAATATCTTTTCAAGTGCAGCCTTTCTCTCTTCAATAGTCTCAGCCACTATCATCTCCTGCATAGCAGGAAGCCTATCCTGAGCCATAAACATATGTTCAGTCCTACAAAGTCCTATTCCTTTTGCGCCAAATTCGTAGCTCCTTCTTGCATCCTCTGGAGTATCGGCGTTCGAGCGAACCTGAATCTTTGCTAATTTATCAGACAAAGTTAGCAAGTCTTTAAGGTCTTCGCTCAATTCTGGCATTACGAGAGGCGCAATACCCTTGAAAATATTGCCAGAAGTCCCATCTATCGTTAAGATATCAAATTCCTTAACAGTCTCACCGTTTACAGTAAAAAGTCTTTGTTTTAGATCTATCTTCACTGATTCAGCTCCTACTATAGCGGGCTTGCCCATGCCTCTTGCCACCACAGCAGCGTGGCTGGTCATGCCGCCTCTTGCTGTAAGAACTCCCTTTGCTGCAGCCAATCCGTGTATGTCGTCAGGAACGGTTTCGGGTCTTACAAGTATTACATCTTCCTCGCTCATCTTCGCAGCTAGATCGGCATCAAAAACGACCTTACCAGTTGCGGCTCCTGGCGATGCTCCCAAACCCTTTGCTATGCTCTGAAGTTTCGAGGATACATCAATTCTTGGATGCAGCAAAAAATCTACCTGTGAAGGGTCGACTCTCAGAATCGCCTCTTCTTCGTCTATTAGACCCTCTTTCAGAAATTCCATGGCCAGCTTTACGGCAGCTCCCGGAGTTCTTTTGCCAGTCCTTACCTGCAGCATATAAAGCTTTCCCTTTTCTATAGTAAACTCTATGTCCTGCATATCCTCATAGTGATCTTCAAGAACTTTACAGAAATTTAAAAATTCATCATATACATTTGGCATTTCATCTTTTAGCTTAATAATAGGCTTAGGCGTTCTTATGCCAGCCACCACGTCCTCGCCCTGGGCATTTACGAGATATTCGCCAAATACTCCCTTATCGCCTTTTTTCGGATCTCTCGTAAAGGCCACGCCAGTAGCGCTATCGTCTCCCATATTTCCAAAGACCATAGCAACCACGTTTACAGCCGTACCAAGGTCATTTGCTATATTATTTATTCTCCTGTAGGTAATTGCACGTGGGGCATTCCACGACCTAAACACAGCTTCAATTGACATCTTTAGTTGGACGAATGGATCTTGCGGGAAAACTTTTTTAGAATTTTCATATATTTTCATATACCTTTTGACAAGCTCTTTAAGGTCGTCAGCGTTCAATTCGACATCATTTTTTACGCCCTTTTTTGATTTCATATTTTCAAGTTCATTCTCAAAAGGGTGAATTCCCATGTCCAGCACAATATCACCAAACATCTGCATGAGCCTTCTATAAGAATCATACGCAAGTCTTGGATTATCTGATTCTTTACTAAATAATTCTACTGTTTCATCGTTTAATCCAATGTTTAAAACGGTGTCCATCATCCCTGGCATTGAAAACTTTGCACCAGATCTTACTGAAAAAAGAAGAGGCAATCCTGACTGTGCACCAAATTTCTTCCCAGTCTTTTCTTCGACTACCTTGACCTTTTCAAGCACCGTAGGCCAGAGTTCTTCAATAATCTTATCCCCTTTTTCCATGTACAGATTACATACCTCAGTAGTAATAGTAAATCCAGGGGGTACAGGTAAGCCAATGTTTGTCATCTCAGCAAGGCCAGCACCTTTGCCACCTAAAAGGTCTCGCATAGATGCGCTGCCCTCTTCAAATAAATATACCCATTTCCCCATAGTCTCTCCTCCTAAAAAAGATAAAATTTTAAGCTTTTTCCTTACAATAGCTAATTTAATTTTAGCACAAAGAAAATGTTCTAAATTTAAGAAATCCTATTATTGCTTATGATATTTAATATTTCTGTGGCAGTTTCTTCCACCGCCTTATTTGTAGCGTCCACAATTCTGCAGCCAATTTTTTTCATAATATTATTTGAATAAAATAATTCTTCTTCTACAAACCGCATATCCATATATGCCTTCATACCTGTAATACCCATCTTCTCCAATCTCTTTGCCCTAATAGCAGCCAAAGCACTCGGTTCAATGGTTAGGCCTATTATCTTCTCTCTGGGCAATTCGAACAGCACGTCTGGAGGATCTATGCCCAACACCAAGGGGATATTTGCCACCTTATAGCCCTGATGCGCCATATACATTGAAAGAGGAGTTTTAGACGTTCTTGATACGCCTATCAGAATTAAATCTGCTTTTAGCAAATCGCCCATGTTTGCCCTTCCGTCATCACATCTTACAGCAAATTCTATAGCCTCTACCCTACTAAAATACAAAGTATCAAGCTTGTGTAATATTCCGGGCTTCTCAATTGGACTTTGTTTTGTAAACATCTTCATAGCATCAATTGTCTGACCGAGCACGTCAATAGCCTTTATGGATCTTTTTTCTACCTCATCCCTTAACAACGACCTAAGTTGACTGGTTACAATAGTATAGAGTATCAAAGTATTTTCAGCATCAATATTCTCTAAGATTTCAATAAGCTTTTTTTCATCGGTCACATAAGGAATTCTCTTAATTCGAAAATCTACACCGTTATCAGGAAAAAGGCTTGTAGCAGCCACTGCAACAGCCTGTGCAGTATGGCCCGTCGAATCAGATAATATAAGAATATTCATTATGTCTCCTTAAAATTTATCTAAAACTATTGGTTTCTTACAATCTTTTTCCAATTCCAAAGCCTAAAAAATGGCAGTGAAATTGAATTCAATAGAGCCTTCCTGTTATCCCTTAGTTTGCTGTCATCCACATTGACGAGAACCTTTTCAAAGAATGTGTGAATTGGACCTGATAGGGCGACAATAATACCAAGAATTTCATCATAACCTTTATTTAATATTGCATCGTCCAAGCTGTCTTTTAAATTAGAAAATCTTTCGAAAAGCTCTTTTTCCTCTTGCTCAACTAAAAGCGACCGATCGAATGAAGCTATCTCTTCTTTATCTGAAATAATTCTGCCAAGACGAATAATGGTGCTCACGATATCAAAGAAATCGTCCCTCTTTGACCACTCATTAAGAATAGCCAATCTTCTCTTTGCCTTCACAGGAGATGATGTGACATCCAGAACAGCGTCAACTAAATCGTATCTATAACCCATGTCGATAAATATTGAAGACATCCTATTTTTCATAAAGTTAATTAATGCACTAATATCCCTTGATGGGAGAGTGGTAATGTATGATATGGAATTTAGAGCAAAATTAAATATCTCTTCAAGCTCGTTTTCATATTCGCTATCCATCAGTATTCTCAAAACGCCAGCACTTGCTCTTCTTTGGCCATAGGGATCCCCTGAGCCAGTTGGAGTTAAGTTATTTAAAAAAGACATAAAAAGGTGATCACACTTATCTGAAAAAGAAAGAAGCTTCCCTAACAAGATTGTCGGCAATGGAGAGCGCATATTTATCGGCAGATAGTGTTCTTCTATCGCAATAGCGATCTCAGGGTTCATCCCCTCTTTTTCAGCATAAATTCTGCCCATTATGCCCTGTAATTCTGGAAACTCGAAAACCATCTGCGTAACAAGATCGCATTTTAAGAGGGTGGAAGAATTTTTTATAAGGTCTTCGTCTAAGTTTATGTCAAAAAATCTATTAAAAGCAAGCGAGAGTTCTCTAATTCTAAAAGTCTTATCAAGATAGTTTCCAAGGCCCTCCAGATATGAGATGGTACCAAGATCGTCCAATCTGTCCCTAAGCTTTTTTGTTAAGTCCTTTTTCATAAAGAACATTGCGTCTGAAAGTCTAGCCCTTAAAACTTTTTCATTCCCAGCGCAGACAATCTTCGTGTCCTTATCTACTCCATTTATTATCCCGACAAAATTTGGCATTATTTTATCGTTTTCATCTACCACAGCAAAATATCTCTGATGTCTTGCCATAACTGTTATGAGTACTTCCTTAGGAAGTATTAAAAAATCAGAGCTGAATGACCCTAAAAATGCCTTTGGACTCTCAACTAAAAACAATACTTCTCTGAGAAGGTCTTCATCATAAATAATTTTTTTATCCTTGCCCAAGATCTTTTTAATCTCAAGATCTATGCGTTTAGCTCTTTCATCTTGGTTAAGGATAATATTTCTTTCTTTCATAATCTTAAAATAATCTTCAATAGAATTTACTTCATATTTTTCAGATGGTGTAAATCTTTCAAGGTATGTAAATTCATCTGACTCCATCTCTCCCAGGCTCAGCTTCACGGGGCCCTCGTCAGACATTGACAATATCCATCTAATGGGCCTGACAAATCTTATGCCTACACCCCATCTCATATTCTTTGGCATCTTCAACTCTGAGACTATCCTTGGCACAAGGTCACGGATAACATCTGAGGCCTTTATGCCCTTATCACTTTTATAAAATGCTACATATTCGCCATTATCAGTCTTGTCAATCTCTACTTCATCAATAGAAATATTAAACTTTTCCACAAACTTAAATAGAGCAGGCAATGGCTTCATATCTGAATCATAAGCAAACCTTACAGGTGGACCCTTTATCTTTTGTTTCTTCACTGGAGTTGAATCTGGTAGTTGAGTTAACAAAACAATTCTTCTTGGGGTAGCATAACACTCTGTTTTTTGCTTTATCACTTCAAGATCTTCGCCACTAAATATCTCTGACAATTTATTTAAAAAAACGTCTCTAAAGTCTGTGCAAACACTGGATGCAAAATTGAAGGGCATTTCCTCACAGCCTATTTCTAATAAATATCTCATAAAATTATTTATATTTCCTCACTTTCTTTTGAATAGTATGCATAAGGTTATGCATTTTTCTTCTTGTGCTCTATATGGTTTTCTTCAACATTTACCATTTTCTTAGCTACTTCTTTCGCGAGGTTTCTAACTCTTGAAATATAGTGTGTTCTCTCCAGAACTCCAATCGCCCCTCGCGCGTCAAGAAGGTTGAAATTATGAGAACATTTTAAGACATAATCATAAGCAGGCCTAACCAAACCTAGATTTACCAATCGCAGAGCTTGTTGCTCATAATCATCAAAATGCCTTCTAAGCATTGGGACATCCGCCTCTTCAAAGTTAAACTTTGACCACTCAACTTCGCTGTTAAAATGTACGTCACGATATGTTACCTTATCGTTCACCTTTATATCGAACACGTTGTCTACGTCCTGAAGATAAAGGGCTATTCTTTCGAGACCATAGGTTATCTCAAGGGAGATCGGATCAAGATCAATACCGCCAGCCTGCTGAAAATACGTAAACTGCGTTATCTCCATACCGTCCAACCACACTTCCCAGCCAATTCCCCAGGCGCCTAAGGTTGGTGATTCCCAGTCGTCTTCTACAAATCTTATATCGTGTTTTTTAATATCCAGGCCAAGAGCCTCAAGACTTCTGATATATATGTCCTGAGTGAATATCGGAGCAGGTTTTAATATAACCTGAAACTGATAATAGTGTTGTAATCTATTTGGGTTCTCACCGTACCTGCCATCAGTAGGTCTCCTGGATGGCTCTACATAGCAGGCATTCCAACTGTCTGGTCCCAAAACCTTTAAAAAGGTTGATGGATTCATTGTGCCAGCACCTTTTTCCACATCATAGGGCTGAAGCATTACGCAACCGTTTTTTGTCCAAAAATCCTGAAGTTTTAATATAATCTGTTGAAAATTTAATTTTTTAATCTCAAACACCTCCTAAACGTTTTGGGGAAACCCACATGGTAGGTTTTTTATCAAACAATATTCTTTTAAAAACAAAAAACATTATAAACATCCAAGTCAACATATAACAAGAAAAAAATACAGATATCAATACCCTTCTGAAAAAGCCTATTTTAAAATAATCTTTCAGAAAATATATTGAAACAGGAAAGATTAAAAAAGAGTATGAAAAAAACATAATTAGAAAAATTATAACGTTACCCTTTCCCAATATTAACAATCCTATTTCCTCAAATATAGAAAGTATAGCAAAAAAAGGAACTAAAAATTCCGAAATAAAAAAGAGAAAGAAGTCAAGATTGGATTTCTTTGATTCACTCAAACCTTTTGCACAATCATCTTTTGGCTTTCTAGTAAAAGACCTCTTTATTATAAGTGATGAATACTTAATATATCTTTTTAGCGATCCCTCAAGCCATCTAAACCTTTGTGCCCACCATGAAGAAAAGTCGAAAACAGTTTGTTCATAGACAAATGGGTACTCAAGAAACACTATCTTTTTGCCATTAAAGAACAATCTAGAAGACATCTCAAGATCATCTGTAATAGAGTCTTCATCAAACCCCCCGACATATTTCAACACATCGCTTTTGATTACCATCCCTGTCCCCCTGAGTTCGACCGCGCCACCAAAAGCATTTCTGGACTTTTGCATAAAGGAATCCAAGCACAGCTCAAGGGAAGATAGGTATGAAATTAGATTATAGTTTGGGTTGGATGAAATTTTTCTCAACTGAATAGCATCAGGTTCAAATTCGCTGACAAAATTAGAAATTCTAATTAGATCGTCTTTATCAGAAAAATATGAATCTGCATCTAACATAACAATATATGTGCCTGAACAAAGTTTTATGCCATCGTTTAAACTGGCTGATTTGCCAGGCTTAGAATCTTTATCTCTGTGTAAAACTTTAATTTCCCGGTAGCTATTTATGTTAGAAATCTCACTTCTTTTATTATCAAATTTTTTATTATAAATAGAGACAAATTCATCTACAATTTTTCCAGTCTTATCGCTCGATCTATCGTCAACTACTACAATTTCAAAATTTCCTGCTAACCCTAAAATCTCTTTTAGAGTCTTTTCTATTACGCTTTCTTCATTGTGTGCGCAAATTAAAATACTAAATTTACAACGTGAGCCATCATTTTTTCCCTTTGTTAAGTTCAAATCAAATAAATTGCCAACGCTTTCAACTTTTTTAATGAGATAGGAAAGATAGATAAAAAAGATAAAAATAAAAAATATATAAAATACTATCATTATTTCTCTTATAAAAAACCAAATTAGAAAATACAAACACACGAACACAACAGTTAGGACAGATCTGTGGGCCGCAAGATAAGAAAATATATTTGATATAACCCGTGATCTGGCTCCTATATAATTTTTGCATTCGATATCTTTGCTTTTAGAATTAATTATCTACACCTCACAGTTTTTTTAATAAATAATAATTGTTCAAAGCCTATTATTAATTAATAATTTTCTTGAACTAACTACATTATAATAGACATTTTCTAACATTTGCATTTGCTTAAATATATTAAAATCATCTATGATCTCTTCTCTTGATCTTTTAGAACACTCTTCTCGCATAGCGCTATCTCTATAGCTATCTATTAATGCGCGTGAAAGTTCCTCCTTTAGGTTCATAGGATCTAAAAGAATTCCAAAACCATGCAGCGCATCCTTTGTGGCTCCTACATCAGTAGCTATACACATAATCCCAGAACTCATTGCCTCTAAGAGAGCAAGGGATAGCCCCTCTATTGATGATGGCAGAACAAAAACGTCGCTGGATCTGTATATATCTTGTTTTAAATTTAAATCTGCCTCTCCAAAAAAGATTATGTTTTTGTGTTCAAAGTCCTTTTTCAACTTAATAAGCTCGATACCATCCCCAACAATTAGAAGCTTAACTCCCTCAGGAAAATTATGTTCCAAAAATGCCTCGCACAATACTCTTACATTTTTTTCAGGACTTATCCTCCCCAAAAAAAGAAACAAAAAGTCAGCCTCAAGCCTTTCTTTAAGATTGGAAAAGCCTGGCGAATATCTTATTGGGTCAACTCCATTTGGTATAATCTGAAGTTTTTCTTTTTTTACGCCTTTTTCAATAAGAAACTCACTCTGCACTGATGAAAGGGTAACGATTTTATCATAATTGTTCAAAAATGGGGCATAAACATTATAAACGAGTTGTGAAAACACGCCCCATAAGGTTTTATTTTTGTCAAAGGGAGGATGAAATGTAGCAACCACAGGAATTTCATCAAACAGGTCTGGTATAAAGAAATCTAAAAAAGAAAGTGTCAAAGATATGTGTATACAATCAGGTTTTACCGACTTTACAATATCTTTCAATTTTTTTATCGTCGATGGTGCTATCATAATGTATGGCTGAGTCTTAAACAGATATGGTAAAAAGCTTCTGTCGGCCTCGTCTTCGCCTTCATCGAAAAGTAGAAGGTGAATGCTGTGACCTCTTTCTTCAAGCTTTTCCTTAATTTCCTGAACATAAACAGAATTTCCATCAAGCGGGGAAAGCCTACCAAGAATCAATATTTTAAGCTTATCCAACACTATCGGCCTCCAATGCAACTGATTTCATAGAAAAATACAAAGACGAAGTTAGTACTCCAAGAACCAGAAAACATATTCTTACACCAAACATGTCCGCCAGTCCACCAGTAAAAAGGATGGGAAAAGTCGAAGTAAAGCTGATAAACATATTTAAAATGGAAAAAACTCTCCCTCTAAATGATTCTTTTACCACCTTCTGTATCATAGACTGAATTGGAATGTTTACAAGCGCATTTGAAATTCCCAAAAAAAATGAAATAATCGGAATAATAAAGATCTGAGTAAATATAGACATTAAAATCAAACAAAAACTTGCAAACAATATCCCCACTCTTACAATTACCGAATTTTTGAACGCATTTGCTTTAATGTGACCTATAATTAAGGATCCTATAACCATCCCAAGACCAGCAGGGACGACAATTATGGAAAAGTTAGCCTCGCTAAGATGCAAGACTTCTCTGACGTATCCCACTGCTAGAACGCTTACCATCCCCATTAAAGAGGTAGCAATAGATTGTTGGAGTATTAATACCTGAATTAGCTTTGAAGACTTTATATAACTAAAGGAATCAAAAAGAGCTTTTTTAAAAGAGCAGGTTTTGATGTCTGGGTGTGGTCTGTCATTTGGCAAAATTGAAGAAACAAATGACGCCACCAAATATGATATCGCTGCAAAAAGCACCGCTATCTTTATACCAAAAAACAATACAACTGGACTAATAGCAGCAAAACCAAGTATAAATGACATTACCCATGTAACGTTAAAAAGCGAGTTAGCAGCAGGCAAATTTTTTGTTGATGCAGTTTTTGGTATCATAGCGAATTCTGCAGGAGCAAATATGACAATCAAAGACGCTATAAGAAAGCTATAAAGGTAAATTGCAAAAAGATTATTCAAAAAAAACACTAAAGCAATAGATAAAAGACTCCTTAAAACATTTATGGTTATCAAAATAACCTTTCTATCCATCTTATCCAAAAAAACTCCAACAAAGGGCGCTATTATTACAGAAGGAAGGGCAAAAGCAACCATCAAAGAAGAAACGCTAATATTGGTACTGGTAATATTAGAAACTGCGATCATTAGTGCTGCCATTAAAAATTTATCTGAAAACTGTGAAAAGATCTGCGCAATCCAAAGCCTCAAAAAATATTTATCTTCAAAAATCCAAATTTTACCCATAAACTTCCTTATCCACAAGTTTTATCGATTTTGGCAAATAACCCAAAATTTCGATAATTCTTCTCTTTATATTCTTATAACTCTCTACATCATCATCGCAAACGGCTCTATCTGAGAAGCCAGCACAATAAAACTCTTCATTCAAACACCTTACCAGCCAGGCTAAGTCTTTAAATTGAGTTTCGCCATCACAAATTATATTTTCAGCAACTCTTTCCACAGATTCAAAAGCACCTCTTGCGATTTTATCTATAATGTCCAGGTATGATAGTAATAAGATAGACTGGTTGAAAGACTTTATTTCAGGCGATCTTATAACATTATATTCACTTAAAATTGCTACTTCACTCTTTGTCTTGACAAGTTCTACGTCCACAAGTGTGCCTGGGAAAACCGATTTTCTGAAAATATTTTTTTTGTTACCCCTTAGAAAAACCGGAACCGAGCCTTCTTGATCTGTCAGAACCTTTACGATAAAACTATTCTCTCTTATAGGAAAGGATCTTAAAAAAATACTCCTGTATACCATTAAGTCAGTTTAAAAGGGCGTCCTAATAGATCTGACAACAATACAGTCTTTCTTTCGCTCTCTGAAACAAGGATGATTGGGAAATCGCCGCTCACAAATTCAGACAAAACCTGAAGGCAACAACCACACGGATATGGCAGCACATCTTTATTGTAAACGCAAAGACAAAGGAAATTGCTATTTCCAGATGAAATAGACTTAAATATGGCTGCCCTCTTTGCACATATAATTTGGGCTTGGGGTGGGTGTTGGACATGACATCCTTAAAATATATCTCCTTGATCTATCAACAAGCTAGAGCCGACAGCAAATTTAGAATAAGGCGAATAAGAAAACGACGAAGCTTTTTTAGCCCCATTTATAAGTTTTTCTATTAAGTTTTCATTTGTTTTACATTTAGAGTTTAAATGTAAATTTATCTTATCTTCCATATTCAAATTTTTTACCCCATACAATTAATTATTATATTCAATTAAATACTAAATGCACATAAGCTAATTATAGCGCATTTAAATATCGAATCTAATCGGTTGTTGCTGCTTTTATAAAGTCATAAAAGAGTGGATGTGGTTTGTTTGGCCTTGATTTAAATTCGGGATGAAACTGAGTACCTAAAAACCACTTATGATCTTTCAATTCTACAATTTCAACTAAGTTTTTCTCTTCAAATAAGCCGCTAGTAACCATACCAGCGTCCTCAAAAGCCTCCTTGAAAAGGTTGTTAAACTCATATCTGTGTCTATGCCTCTCTAATACCAGTTCTTGATTGTAAGAGCGTTTTGCAATAGTATTGTCGGCCAACTTGCATGGAAAGGCTCCAAGTCGCATTGTAGCACCTTTATCTATTACACATTTTTGTTCTTCCATTAGATCTATTATTGGAAACTTTGTATTTTCATCAAATTCTGTACTGTTGGCACCTTCCAACCCAAGCACATCTCTGGCGAATTCGATGCACATAATCTGCATGCCCAAGCACAGTCCGAAATAAGGTATGTTATTTTCACGAGCATATCTTGCTGACAAGATCTTCCCTTCTATTCCTCTTACGCCAAATCCCCCAGGCACTACGATGCCCTTTACTCCTTCAAACATCTTCTTCGCATCATCCAAAGAATTAATATCTTCAGTATTTATCCATCTAATTTTTAGATCATATCCTAAATGTAGACTGCTATGTCTTAAAGACTCAACAACGCTAATATATGAATCAGGCAGGCCTACATATTTTCCTGCGATAGCTATCTCAACCGAACCCTTTAGGCTTCTAGCCATTTCGACTATCCTTGCCCAGCTTTCCAATTGCGGTTCTACATAAGGCTCAATTTTTAACTTGCTTGATACGAGCTTGCTCAGCTTGTTTGACTCGAGCATTATTGGAGCCTCATAAATGACATCCTTCACGTCTTGCAATGGGATTACCGCTTCTGGCTCTACATCACAAAATAATGATATCTTTTCTCTTATCGAACTATTAATGGACTTTTCTGATCTAAGAATTATAATATCAGGCTGAATCCCAATGCTTCTCAGTTCTTTAACGCTGTGTTGGGTGGGTTTTGTTTTAAGTTCTTTTGCAGCCTTTAAATAAGGAACAAGAGTTAAGTGGATATAAAGCGTGTTATCTCTGCCAACGTCTTTCTTAAATTGTCTAATTGCCTCCAAAAATGGTTCACCTTCTATATCCCCTACTGTACCTCCGACTTCACAAATAAGGATGCCACCATCTGGAAGCAATTCTGCAGCTTCTTTTACCTTTGACTTTATTTCGTTTATGACGTGTGGAACAACCTGAACAGTGCCCCCTAAGAAGTCTCCGCGTCTTTCCTTCAATAGAATTTCTTGATAGACCATACCGGATGTCAGGTTCGATGATTTGGTTAGACTCGTATTTATAAATCTCTCATAGTGCCCGAGGTCCAGATCTGTCTCAGCCCCATCATCAGTTACAAAAACTTCTCCATGTTGATAGGGATTCATTGTCCCCGGATCCACGTTTAAATAAGGATCGAGCTTGATAACATTTACCTTTTGCCCCATTGACTTAAGGATCCTCCCTAAGGATGCAACTACTATACCCTTACCAAGCGATGAGGTAACCCCACCTGTGACAAAAACAAATTTTGTATTATTGTTTAACTTCATCGATCTCTCCTTTCTCTATTCTGACCAGTACATCCTTTATCCTCTTACCATCTACCTTTAAAACTTTAAATTCTATACCTTTAAATGTTATTTTGTCACCCTCTTTAGGAATTTTGCCGAATAAAGCGAACAAAAGTCCTGCAAGAGTCTCTTCATTATAATCATCAATAAAGTCTTCAAAATCGAGTTCTATTTTGGCTGCGAATTCTCTCAGACTCAATCTCCCATTGGCCACAAAACTATCTTCTGTGTAATCTTTCACCAATGCCTCTTCATCGAAATCATATTCATCTCTAATTTCACCGACTATTTCCTCAACTAAGTCTTCGACCGTCAAAAGTCCTGCAGTGCCTCCAAATTCATCTATTACAATAGCCATGTACAACCTTTTCGTCTGAAGTTCCCTGAAAAGTTCGCTGATATTTTTGCCTTCTGGAATAAAATATGCTTCTCGAAGGGATGAATCAATGTTTTTCGAATAATCAGTCGACGGACCTAAATTCATAAGAATATCTTTTACATACAAAATGCCTACAATATTGTCTATATCCTCATCAAAAACAGGATACCTCGAATGCCCTTCATTTCTAATAATTTCTAACGTGTCGCTCAAAGTAGTGCCTTTTTTTATACATACCATATCAATTCTTGGAATCATTATCTCCCTTACAACCTTGTCTTTGAATTCAAAGACACCGCTAATCATTTCTTTTTCCTCTTTCTCAATTACGCCCTCTTCCTCGCTTACATTAACAAGGTATTTCAATTCACTCTCTGTAATCGAGGGCAATCCCTTAATGTTTTTTATTCCAAATGGCATCAAAAAGGTCCCCGATATTGAAGTAAACATAAAAACAAACGGTTTGCTTATATGTGTCATAAGATACAGGAAAGATATTAGAACAAAAAATATCTTATCAGCCATATAATAACCAATAGTCTTTGGAACTATCTCCCCTATTACAATAATAAAGAGCGAAGATATTACAATTGAAAACGTGGCGGCTATTGCAATAGAACCAATATTGTTGATAGAAAAGAGCTCTATCATAAAAGAAGTTATCAAAGTAGAAAGTGCAATATTAACAAAGTTGTTCAAGAGTAGAAGAGTTGTTATTACTTCTTGAGGATGCATCAAGAGGTATTCTGCTTTTTCATGCCTCGACTGTTTATCGTTGATCCACTGCATTATCTTGATTCTGCTGGCTTTTGTAAAAACAGTCTCAGAGCAAGACAAAAAAGCAGAACAGATAATCAAAAATAAAGACAATAAAAAATATGGCATCATATCAGGTTAATACCTTAAGCGAATGATTAGCAAAGTTACCAAAACCTACAATATGTGGAGAAATTCTGTTGAAAATTAAAATTAAAAAGATAATTATCGAAAAAAAACATGCGATTAAGACGAAGGAAGCTGACATATCTTTTATTATCCCAACCCTATCATCAAATTCTGGTTTAACAAAATCCATAATTCTCTCAATTACAGAATTAATCATCTCAGAAACTATAACCATAGACGAAGAGAGCAAAACCATAACCCATTCATAAGGTCTAAACCTAAGTAAAAATCCTAAGAATAAAAGAAATAAAAACATAGACATCTGAATTTTTAGATTCCTCTCCTCTTTAAGAGCTATTAAAAAACCCTTTATAGCAAAATAAAAGCTCTTATAAATACTGTGAGACCTTTTCAAGACAGGCTTTCTCCTTAGATCTCATTTCTCTTTCACTAACTTCATTGTCATGATCGTATCCTAAATTGTGCAAAATTCCGTGTATAACCAACCACAATAAGTAGTTCTCAAAGCTACTTGTTGCAATACCCTGAGTCCATCCCCCATAAGAGTCAGACACAAAATCTTCTTTTGCTTTTTCAACAGAAATTACAATATCACCCAAAATACCAAAATCTCTGTCGCCTTCGAAAGACAAAACGTCTGTAGGATAATCGTTTCCAAGATACTCTTTATTTAATTGTGAAATCTCGTCATTATCTGTCAAGAGTAAACTAAGTTCGAGCGTCCCTACATCAAAAAACTTCATAGCCTCATTAATAGCTTTTTTTAAACCACTGTAATTTATTTTATATCGTTTTCTTTTAGATAACACAAGACTCATGTAAGAATTATAAATCCAAAATTTTTGAAATGTCTCATAATAATCCCCAGTTTATAAATCCTCCAAAATTATTTAAAAAAATATATAACTTTACTTTTTATTAAGTTCTGCTAAATCTGGATATTCAATTCTTTGATGAAAAGAACCCATAAACAGCCTTATAAAAACTTCCTTGATCCTTAGAAGCTCTTGTAGTGTCATAGGAGATTCGCTGAGCTGACCATCCTCAAGCTTATTCTTAAAAATTCTATCAATTAAACTGTCTATCTTCGGGAACACCGAGCCAGAAGAAGCCCTCACAGCAGCCTCTACTGCATCTGCGAGCATCACTATAGCAGCCTCCTTAGTTTTTGGCAGAGGGCCAGGATATCTAAAATCCTTCTCTTCAACCTCAGAAAATCCAGACTGCAAAGCCTTATGGTAGAAGAAGACGATCAAGCTTGTGCCGTGGTGCTGTGAAACTATATCCAATATCTTTTCAGGAATTCCATAAGATTTTCCAATTTCCACACCATCTTTTACATGTGAAATCAATATTGTGGCAGAAAGCCAAGGCGATATTTCAGAATGCAAATTCACGCCGTTTTTCTGGTTCTCTACAAAAAATTGAGGCCTTTTCAGCTTTCCAATATCATGATAATAAGAGGCAACTCTTGCCAATAAAGGATCGGCATTTATTTCTTCAGCTGCCGTTTCCGCCAGATTAGCAACTATTACGCTGTGATGATATGTGCCAGGAGCTTCTATTTGCAATCTCTTTAAAAGCGGATGGCTAGGATTCGATAAATCTATCAATTTCAATGGGCTAAGAACTCCCACAGTGCTCTCGATATAAGGTAATGCTCCCATTGCAGCAATCGATGATAAAAATCCATTCGCAATAGCAAAAGCAAACTGACCCAAAGAATCAAGTATATTTATGCCGCTCCAAACATCCCAAAGCAAAACAGCCAAAAAAAAGGTCAGAGAAAATAGGAAAGCAGTATCGGACAAGTCGCCTCTTCTCTGTATGCCCCTACCGAAAAATGCTCCGGCAAATGCGCTGATAATCGCCATATAAAATCCAAGCAAACTAAAATTGCCAAAAAAGAACACTAATATAGCCAGTACAACAGAATAAAGAAGAGAAATAGCAGGCGTAAAAATCAGCGACAGGAGCAAGGAAACACTGGCAAGGGGAACGATAATCGGAGAAATAGGGAACAACACAAAAACAAAAAGTATATAAACAGAAGATAGTACTCCAAGGACTATCATATGCCCTCTGTCAAGAACTATCTTTGGAGAGAAATTAGCTATAATAAACCTAAATGCCAACAATAGAAGCCCTGAAAAGAAAAATAGGCTTACAAAATTTCTAATCCCCGAAAGATTGTCCATAATGCCCAATTCCTTGAGTACATATGCCTTTTCAGGAGTCAAAATCTCCCCGCTTCTCACCAGAATCTGACCCTTTTTCACATCGACTACTACTGGTACTATGTCTTGGATTGCCTTTTGTTTGAGCTCGTTCGTTAAACCGTTATCCACAGTTGCATTTATCCTAAAATATCCCAAAATCAAATTCATAAATGACTGAGATGTGCCAGGATCGAGATTCAATGAATTTATTATCCCTGCCACTTCATTGGATAATACATCAAGCCTTTCTTCCCTAGGCAAAACTGCAAAAACTTTGTTAAGGTCTGCCTCCAATTCTTTTGGATTAGCACTCATAAGAGAAGTGATATCTCTTTGCGTTAAAAAGGGTGCCAGATCCTTTAGCTTGGTAGATCTTTGAGATTCAGATAAATCCTTAGTAGACTGCAAATTTGACAGAAAAAGGTTGACAGACTCCTGAACAGAAACAAACTTGCTAATTGATACCACAAGAACATCTGGGACAGATCTCTCTCGCTGTAGTTTAAGGGCCTCGGTAGCAACCGTATTGACAATTTGGGCGTCTTTTGGAGAAACCACATCAAAAGGGACCATCTTCCCAACAGATAAAGAAGGATACACCCCTCCCATATTATAAAGAAGGGCTGATAACATAAGCGCGATTAACAGGTAGCTAAAGAGCTCTTCCCCTTTGAATCGCAACCAAAAAGGCTTTAGCTGACCTAAAAGAGAGCCAAAGCGAGTGAAATACATTTTAATCTAATTTATCTTTTTTTTCTTTTTTTTGCAGCCTCAGCTCTCTTCTTCTTTTTCTTAACGCTTGGACTTTCATAAAATTCCCTTTTTCGAACCTCAGAAAGGATTCCCTCTTGTTGAACCACCTTGTTAAAACGTTTTAATGCACTGTCTATTGATTCATCTTTGTTAATACGAATTTCTGGCAAAGTTTAACAACCTCCTCAAAATTATCATCCAGGTGGCCACTCCATTGGCCTGCCACCAATCACGTGAAAATGAAGATGGAACACTGTCTGTCCTCCATCATCTCCAACATTTGTAACAACTCTGTATCCTTTAACAAGTCCTGCATTTTGGGCAATCAAATTGCACACATACAACAAATGGGAAACTAACCCAAAATCAGAAACATCATTAAGACTCTTCATATGTTTCTTTGGTATTACAAGGGCATGAAAAGGAGCTACAGGATTGATATCCTTGAAAGCTAAAGAAATATCATCCTCATATATTATCTGAGAGTCAAGCTTTTTTTCTGCTATAAGGCAAAATACGCAATTCTCCAGATAAAACCTCCTAAATAAAGTACTCCCGCAGTGCCGTGTGCCAAGAGTCTTGAACCCAATCCTCATACAGTAATGGGCATACCTTCTTGCTAATTGTTTGCGATATGCAAACACAACGCCGGAAGAGATCTGCCCTTGAAGTTCGGTGTTAGCTCAAGATCTCAAGAGTATCACGAGCACCGCAGGAACTTATAAGAGTATAACATAAAATAGACTTAGAGTTAATAGAATAAAAGTTTGATGTTAAATAAGACCGTTTATAGCCTTGACTGTAAAAAATAATTTAAGTTAAAGTATATAATATAAAAATGATTTCAAAAGAGAAAACTAAGATACTTGTAATATTTGGCTATCCCGGTATTGGTGACATATTATTAGCATCGCCAGTGTTAAGAGCATTAAACAGCTATTATAAAGACGTAGAATTTACCCTTTTTGCAAGGAAAATTTCTTCACTTTACAGCGTTTTCAACATTATCCCTTCATGTGAAAAGGTTGTGTTCTATGATAAAAACAGCGAACACAAAGGTAACTTATCCTTTCTCAGGCTATGTACTTCTTTAAGAGGCGAGAACTTTGATCACGCTATAGTTTTACACCACTCACCAAGAAATTCTATCGTCTCTTTTCTCTCTGGCGCCAAAAACAGAATAGGATTCGATTATGGGATAAATAAAATCTTTCTAACAAAATATGTAGATCCAAATGAAAATCAAAATATTATTTATTATTATGCTGATGTTCTAAAAGCTATGGGGATAAATATATTCGACACAAGGCCATGGATAATACGACAAAATGTAGAAAGAGTAAAGAACAGGATAGTTTTCTCGATTGGTTCTAGCTGGTATCGAAAAGAATGGCCGCCTGAGTATTTTGCCCTACTTGCGAATATGCTTGACAAAAATGGTTTTGAGGTAATCTTGATCGGATCTGAAAAAGATATAGAAAAGGCAAACGTTATTATTTCAAAATCGAACGTTACAAATATGGTAAACAAAACAAAAAATCTTTTGGATCTGTGCAAAATAATAGAAAGCTCAAACCTCTTAATCTGTCCAGATACAGCAAGTCTTCACATAGCCAGAGGGCTTGACACAAAAACAATAAGCCTTTTTGGACCAACCTCACCTCTAATATATGGCCCCCTCCCAGAGGAAACAGATCACAAGGTGATATACAAAAATCTTCTCTGTTCTGATAGATGTATTGACAAAGAGTGTCAGGAAAACCTTTGTATGAAAAAAATTAGCCCAGATGAGGTTTATGAAAAAGCATTGGATATTCTCTCTAATCAGTAAGCTTTATTGTTGAGAGGGTCATAAAGTAAGCCAATATTTCAAGCTGCATTCTACCGTAAAACATATTTCCAGTAAGTCCCTCGCCAAGCCAATAGCCCGTTATAAAGGTAACAAGAACCGAACATAGAGCCCACTGAAAACCTTTTGAATTTCTGAGCAAATTTATAGTCTGTTTGTAATACTGATAAAGCAAAGCCACAAGACAAATTAAGCCAACTATTCCCATATCAGTTAAAACTTGAATAAAGGTGTTATGTGCATGAGCCACCGAGTTTGCAAGGGGGTCCTTTGGGTTGAGGTATCTATAATGATAAGCAAAATGCCCCGCGCCTACACCAATTATTGGACTAAGCGGAAATATTTTAAAGATAGCTATCTTCCAGAACATTATCCTCTCGTGATTCGCAGTATATGTAAAGTTTAATAAATCAAGAAAATTCGTTATACCTACATTTCTTTTAATAGGAGCGAACAAACCAATTGCAAAAATAATTGCTGAGGCAATCAATCCCTTTGTCCTAAAAATCAATATCACAAACAAACAAAGTCCTATTATGCTGGATATAAAGCTTCCTCTTGCGCTTGATACATACAGCACAAAAAGCTCAAAAAAGTAGATAGCAAACCAGAAATAAAACGATTTCTTTCTATAGTTATATACTGCAAGGATAAAAGGAGCCAGTAGTGCAAGAGCCTGATAGGCGCTATAAGCGGTGTAATAATGAAAGCTACCGACAACCTCGCGATTTCTTAGCCATTGGAAGAAAAATGCATATATTGTAATGGGGAGAGATGAACAGGTCAAAGCGATAAAAGAAAAAACAACATAGATCGGAA
>JAJXTU010000069.1 GCA_021783475.1 bacterium | reverse complement strand
GTCAAATTTTATACTCGATACAATGTCATCAATCAATCGTTCATTATCTCCTTTTCTTTATTGGAGAGAAGCTTTTCTATATCCTGCATAAAAGAATCAGTTATCTTTTGAAATTCAACTTTTAACCTCTTTAGGTCGTCTTCAGATATTTCCTTGCTCTTTTCCTTTTTTTCAAGAACTTCAAGCTCATCACGTCTTATATTTCTAACGGCCACCTTTGATTCTTCAGCCATCTTCTTTACTACCTTTACCAACTCTTTCCTTCTGTCCTGGGTAAGTGCGGGCATAACAATCCTTAAAACCATACCATCTACCTGAGGTGTAAGCCCCAAATCAGACAGCCTAATTGACTTGTCAACGGCCTGAAGAGCATTCTTATCATAGACGCTTATGAGCAATGTTCTTGCATCCTGCTGTGACACGTTTGCCAGCTGCTTTATTGGTACCGTAGTGCCATAATAATCAATTTTTATGTGATCTAGAAGAGCGGGCGAAGCCCTACCTGTCCTTACAGAAGAAAACTCCTTAGAAAGATTTTCTAAGGCCTTTGACATCCTTTGTTTTAAATGCTCCACTTCTTTTGAGCTCAATTAGCACACCTCCTTAACATACGTTCAAACTCATTACAAAAAACGCTAACTAAGAAACAATTGTGCCTACTTTTTCACCTTTCAAAGCCCTCTCTATGTTTCCAGACTCAAGCAAGCTAAAAACTACAATTGGTATTTTGTTGTCCATACACATAGATATTGCAGTGGTGTCCATTACAGAGAGGCCTTCTCTGAGAACGTCCATATACTTTAGTTTATCGTATCTCACTGCTCCAGGATTTAGTTTTGGATCTGAGTCATACACTCCGTCCACAGAGGTGGCCTTGAAAATAACCTCTGCATCGATCTCAGCCGCTCTAAGGGCAGCAGCGGTATCAGTAGTAAAATATGGACTGCCTGTGCCTGCTGCGAATATTACGACCCTACCCTTTTCAAGGTGCCTTATGGCTCTGCGCCTAATATATGGTTCAGCCACCTCTCTAATTTCAATAGCAGTCTGGACCCTGGTTTGAACGCCACTTCTTTCAAGCACATCCTGAAGAGCAAGAGCATTGATTACCGTAGCCAGCATACCCATATGGTCTGCGGTAGCCCTATCCATACCTAGGGCTACCCCTGAAAGGCCTCTAAAAATATTGCCCCCACCCACCACTATAGCAATTTGAATTTTTTCACTACAAACGTTATGAATCTGCGAAGCTAAACCAGACAGGACCTCAGGATCCAGGCCGTAGCCCTTTTTCCCCATAAGGGCTTCTCCGCTCAATTTCAGCAATACTCTTTTAGAGATCATATCCCCCTCCAGATAAAATTATTTTTATATGTTCTCTCCCAAGGCAAAGCGAGTAAACCTTCTAATTACGATATTTTCTCCAACTTTTGCAATCATTTGATTAACTAAATCAGAAACTTTTACAGAAGGATCCTTCACAAATGGCTGCTCCATGAGGCATGACTCTTCATAAAATTTTTTAATTCTGCCTTCTACAATTTTATCAAGCATATTTTCTGGCTTTCCTTCAAGCCTTGCCTGATTTTTAAGAATCTCCATTTCAGAATTCAATATTTCTTCCGAAACGTATTCTTTGGATACATAAATAGGATTGGATGCTGCTATTTGAAGTGCAATGTCGTGAGCTAAATTCACAAATTCATCAGTTCTTGCCACAAAATCTGTCTCACAGTTAAGCTCCAACAGCACTCCAATCTTCTTGTTTTGGTGAATATAAGACTCGATTATACCCTCTTTTGCGTCTTTTCCAGCTCTCTTAGCTGCTTTTGCAAGACCCTTTTCGCGCAAGTACTTTATAGACTTATCCATGTCACAAGAGCACTCTTGCAGAGCCTTTTTACAATCCATAATCCCTGCGCCTGTTCTTTCCCTCAATTCTTTTACTGTTTCACTCTTTATTTCCACTAATATCTACTCCTTATAATTAAGTTTGTTTAAATTTATATAATGTCTAAACTGCTTCTTCAGAATTCTCTGGTAATTCTTGAGATTCTTTATTCTCAGCCGCCTCAATGGCATCTTGTCCCTGTTTAGACTCTATAATTGCATCAGCAATTTTACCAGCAATAAGTTTTATCGCTCTAATTGCATCATCATTAGCTGGGATAATACAATCTACCAAATCAGGATCGCAATTGGTGTCTACGATACCTATAACAGGAATGCCAAGCTTCCTTGCCTCTAAAACAGCAATCTGATCTTTCTTTATGTCTGCCACAAAGAGTGCACCTGGTAATCTGTCAATATTCTTCATTCCTCCAAGGCTGCTCTGTAGTTTTACGAGTTCTTTTTTTAATTTCATAGACTCTTTGATAGGGTACAAGTCTATTCTACCGCTTGATTGGAGCTCTTCTAACTCTTTTAACCTAGCAATTCTGCTCATAATAGTGACAAAATTTGTAAGAGTACCTCCAAGCCATCTGCTGTTCACATAAGGTGAGCCGCACTTGATAGCCTCATCTTTAATAGCGTCTTGCGCTTGTCTCTTGGTTCCAACGAAAAGAATCTCTCCTCTTTGAGAAGCAATCTTTCTGGTGAATTCATAAGCAGCCTCAAAACAACGAAGTGTTTTTTGAAGATCGATGATATAGATGCCATTCCTCGCAGTAAAGATGTATGGTTTCATTTTTGGATTCCACCTACGCGTCTGGTGTCCAAAATGTACCCCCGCTTCCAAAAGCTGTTTCATAGAAATTATTGACACTAAATCCTCCTTAGTTTACCTCCGCCAAAATAAAAAAGTTGGCGTGCGAATTTACCGAACAATCGGCTAGAAAAGTTTAGCACAAAACATATCATTCAGTAAAGACTCAGAATAACCATTAAAATAAATGTATTTACTAAAATTTACTTTAACGTTAATGAGTAAATCAACTAATTTTTTCATCTTAAACCCATAAAGTGTTAAAATAAGTTAATTTCTTCTTTTAAAACTTTGGAGGCTATATATGGAAATAATATTTGTAAGACATAGTAATGCTGAAACAATAGGCGTTGAACAAAAAGATTTTGACAGAAAGTTAACTGAAAAGGGAATTAAGAAAACAAAAAAGATTGCGAAGGGTTTAAGAAAAATTTTTAATAGCGATATTTTTGAAATTTGGACAAGCCCAGCTCAAAGGGCATGGCAAACATCGAAAATAATTGCAGATTCTCTAAAATGCGAAAACATAAAAGAAATGGATTCCCTATGGGAAGGTGACTTCATAAAATTTCTGCACGACTTAAAAGATATGGATGAAAATGTAAAACTGGTATGCGTAGGACATCAGCCAACCCTCACCGATTGGGTAAAGAGTCTTACAGGATCAGTTGTACCATTTAAAAAGTGCTCATGTTTGAGCATCACAACTGATCCCAAAAACCCCCAATCAGGCACATTAAATTGGCTTTTCGATGTAAAACTTATAGAAAAGATTTTAGATATTTAAGTTCTGCCCTGATAATCATCTTCGTTCTTTCCCTCTATAAATGTATCTTTTGCTGCATCACACCATGGACATTTCCAATCTTGAGGCAAGTCTTCAAATGAAGTACCAGGAGGAATACCGTTTTCTAGATCGCCAAGATTTGGATCGTATTCATAACCACACATACAATGAAAAATTTTCAAATTTACCTCCAAAATATAAAAATAATAATCGTTATTATACCATAACCGAAAGGATTTGAAATTTTGAAAAGGATAATCTGTAAAAAGTGCAATACTATTAACTTTGCCGATGCAATTTTCTGCAGAAATTGCAGAAATCCACTGTTAAATGAACCGGAAAAAATAGGGTTCTCAGATAACAAAATAGAAAACGATGACTTTAGGCTTTCAGCCCCAATTGGAGGCCCTGTATGGAGTTTTCAAATACTTCTTTCAGATTGGGGAAAGAAACAGGAAGAAAAATATATTAAATACTTGAACAGGTTTAAATCATTAAAAAATTTATTATATGCAACCCTTATAGTAAAAAACACTTATAAAAAGTTTGCCTTTAGCAAGGAAAATAATGAAAGAGCATTTTTATACATATTATTGTATGTATTTAATTTTCTAATAGGATACATCTTCTCTCTGGGTCTTTCATTAAACCTTTTGTTAATTGCATTGTTGCTAAGTCTCACAGAGGCAGCAATAATATTTGCCAAAATTTTCGTATTGAAGTTTTTGACCTATATACTGGTAAAGGTGACTTTTCCAAACGATTTATTTTTAAGATTGATCTCTATCACCTGTGCGCCTCTATTCTTAAGCTTCATACCTTACAGTTGGGAAATTTTAAAAATTTACTTGATTTTTACTCTGGCTTTAGGTATTAGAGATATTACCAACTGTTCCACATTTAAATCATTTTTTATAAGCATAACCGTATCTTTTGTGGATATAATCGTCTGGGGAACATTTAGTCCGATTATACATTCGATAAAACTTTAGATTAATTAAGAAATTGTTATATAATCTTTAAAGATATAATTAGTATATATAAATCGAAAGAGAGGAACCAATATGGATAAAGACATAAATGAAAATATAGATGAAACGAAAGAACAGTTTTCAAATGAATTGCCCCTTATACCATTAAAGGACACTGTGATCTTCCCTCATATGGTAGTGCCTCTTTTCATAGGCAGAGATAAATCGCTTAAGGCCTTAGAAGAGGCAATGCTCAAGTACGAAAAACATATTATAGTTGTATCGCAAAAGAAGCCGGATGAAGAGGCTGATATCGATGGGCTATACCAGATAGGCGTTATAGCAAATGTATTACAAATATTAAAGTTGCCGGACGGTCACGCGCGTATAGTTGTACAAGGCACTGATAGAGCCAAGATCTTGTCATACAAACAGACGGATCCATTTTTCATTGTCGAATTTGAAAAAATTAAAGAAGAAGAAACAAAAGATCCAGAAATTGAAGCAATGGTAAGAATTCTTGTAAACAAGTTCGAAGAAGCTACAAAATTAGGGAAAAATATTCCATCTGATGCTGTAGTGGCTATTTATAATATCACCGAACCCTCAAGATTGTCAGAATATGTAGCTACACATTTAATAAACAATACTGAAGAAAGACAGCTCATACTCGAGACCACAGATTTAAAAGAGAAATTAAATAGATTGCTAAATTATGTTCAAAAAGAAATATCTATTTTAGAGGTAGAATCAAGAATAAAAAATCAGATAAATCAAGAAATGGAAAAGCATCAAAAAGAGTTTTATCTTAGAGAGCAAATTAAAGCAATTCAAAAAGAGCTTGGCGAAGCAGAAGAAAAGCAAATAGAATTGGACGACCTGAAAAACAAGATTCAAGAAGCGAAGATGCCGCCAGATGTGGAGAAAAAGATATACAAAGAGATTTCCAGGCTTGAGAAAATGCCATCCTCCTCGGCGGAAGTTCCTGTAATAAGAACTTATCTTGATTGGATCGTAAATCTTCCATGGTCAAAAAATTCAAAGGATAACCTTGATATATTAAAAGCTGAGAAAATATTAGAAAAAGAACACTACGGACTTAAGAAGGTAAAGGAAAGAATTATAGAGTTTTTAGCTGTAAGAAAACTAACAAAGAGCTTAAAAGGACCTATTCTTTGTTTTGTCGGTCCTCCAGGAGTAGGCAAAACTTCTCTTGGCAAATCTATTGCTGCTGCGTTAAACAGAAAATTCATTAGAATAGCGCTTGGTGGGATGAGAGATGAAGCAGAAATAAGAGGCCACAGAAAAACCTATGTTGGCGCTCTTCCTGGCAGAATCATCCAGAGCATCTCCCAGGTACAGACAAATAACCCTGTGTTTATGATGGACGAAATAGACAAAGTCGGCACAGATTTCAGAGGTGATCCGACAAGTGCCTTACTTGAAGTCTTAGATCCAGAACAGAATCACTCATTCACCGATCACTATTTAGAAGTGCCCTTTGACCTCTCCAATGTAATGTTCATAACCACTGCAAACCTGATGGATCCAATTCCAGCTCCTTTGAGGGATAGAATGGAAATTATAGAGATCCCCGGATATACAGAAGACGAAAAGGTAGAAATAGCCCTAAGACACCTTTTGCCAAAACAACTGAAATTTCATGGCCTAAGCAAAGAAAAGGTTAAGATTAACAAGGACGTAATAACAAAGATTATTCGTGAATACACGCATGAAGCAGGTGTTAGGAATTTAGAGAGAAATATCGCATCTTTGTGCAGAAAAGCAGCAAAGTTAATTGCTACAGATAAAACATCGAACTTAACCTTCACAGTTAGAAATCTGGAAAAGTATTTAGGAGTAGCACAATATAGCTATGGGATGGCAGACGAAATAGATAGAGTAGGCGTTGTAACGGGCCTTGCGTGGACGCCCAGCGGCGGAGATATATTGTTTATAGAAACCTCAATCTATCCTGGCAAAGGGCAGCTGACTTTAACTGGACAGTTGGGTGACGTTATGAAAGAGTCTGCTCACGCAGCTCTAAGCTATATTAAGTCAAACGCAAAATCATTAAATATTTCTGACGAGCTTCTAAGCAAAAATGATATGCACATCCACGTACCAGAAGGAGCCATTCCAAAGGATGGTCCTTCTGCAGGAGTAGCAATTGCTACTTCAATGGTTTCAGCTTTATCTGGGAAAAAAGCAAACAAAAACGTCGCTATGACAGGTGAGATTACTCTAAGAGGTCAGGTTCTGCCAATCGGAGGAGTTAGAGAAAAGCTTCTTGCTGCCCACAGAGCGGGCATAAAAACAGTGTTGATACCAGAAAAAAATAAAAAAGATATTATAGATATACCGAAAAATGTACTGAAAAGCCTTGAAATAATATATATCAAAGAAGTTCAAGAAGCCTTTAAGGCTACTCTCTTAGACAATTAAATCAATCTTGCTGTGAAGGGTAGAAACTAAAATATATGCTAAAGACATACGGAAGTAATTATAGTAAAGCAATATATTTTATTATGCCCTTCGCAGCATTTCTAAATGAAAATTGTTTTATATTTTGCTTTTCACCAAAATTGAAATGCTTAACCTTAAGCAATGATTAGATTAATTTTAGCTCATATAAAACGCGAAATTTCTCTCGTATTTTTTATTTTGCTATTCGGGACATTAGGTTATATGTTTTTGGAGCACTATGATCCCATTCAAGCTCTTTTTATGACCGTAATAACTATAACTACGGTTGGCTACGAAGAGGTAAGGCCTCTTGACAGTGTGGGCATGTTATTTAGCATAATGTTAATACTGTCAAGCTTTGGAATATTTGCCTTTGCAATTTCTCGAATAATAGACTATTTAATTGGAACATATCCCGAAGAGAGGGAGGCTATAAAAATGGAAAATAAATTAAAAAGTTTAAAAGGGCACATCATAGTATGTGGCTTTGGCAGAATGGGCTCTGTAGTTGCAAAAGAGTTGAGAAAGAACAAAAAAGATATAGTTGTAATAGAGAGCAACCCGCAAGCGTGTGAGGTTGCAAAAAAAGATGGATTTCTCACCATTGAGGGAAATGCTACAAATGACGAGATACTGATGAAAGCAGAAGTTAAGGAAGCAAGGTCAATAATAGCCGTTACTTCGTCAGAGTCAGACAATGGATTTATAAGCCTTTCTGCAAAAAAATTAAATCCAAAAATATCGGTTATCAGCAGAGCCAGCAATGCAGAATGGATATCGAAGCTGCACCTTGCTGGAGCGGATGAAGTCATATCCCCTCATACCTTTGGTGCAAGAAGAATAGTAAACTTTATCTTAAACCCTGGAGTCGTTGAATTTCTTGATATTTTGAGAGATGAAAACATTGATATATTTATGGAAGAGTTGTCTGTAAAGCCAAACTCTATGCTTGATGGCAAAACCTTTGCTTCATGGGAAGAGTTAAGATTATTTTTAGATGTGCCATCATTAATACCCTTAACATTTTGCATTGAAAAGTATAACAAATGTCCTCACAACGAAGAATTTACCTTGAAAGAGTCTGATAAAGTAATCATAATTGGATCTAAATCCGATATAGAAAGAGTTAACAAACTTGTATTTGAAAACAACAAATAAATATTATAAAAATCCAATGACTATAAATGCTGAAATATTAAAAGAACGTTGTTATGAGTAAATCTTTTTTAAATTTTTTGCCAATCTACATACTAATAGCACTCACCATTTTCTTATTCGTATTTAAAGACTTTATTATCCAGGTGTTGCTTGCCCTTATATTTGCCATAGTATTATCACCGCCCGTAGACCTACTTGAGAAAAAGAGAGTGCCAAGATTTTTTGGATCGTTAATAGTATTTTTTTCAGTAATACTGCTTATGGTTATAATATACTTGCTTATTGCCCCAATTTTGAATTTTGAAACACAAAAGTTGGTCGTTTCATTTCCAAAATATCTTAAAAACTTTGATGAATTTTTTCAAAACTTTTTAAAAAACTTGCAAATAAATCCAGGACACTATATCTGGTTAAATTTAATTATCCAAAAACTACACGAACACTTTCAGGAATGGCTGGGCAATTTATTAAACGTGTTGGGCGCATCAACTTTTGATTTGATAAATAAAGCTATCTCATGGCTGATATTTCCAATTTTAACTCTTTTTTTTATGAAAGACCTGCCAGTTCTTACAAATGGTATTTTAGAGATATTTCCCAAAAGTAAAAAAGTTCTAATAACAGAAATAGGCTCTTGCCTTACTCACGGAATCAGGGCTTATGTAAAAGGGCAATTGATATTATCTATTACTATTGGCGTCTTGACAGGGCTTGGATTGTTTTTCTTAGGAATTGAATACTTTCTCCTCCTCGGAGTTTTAGCAGCCATATTAGAGTTCATCCCATATCTTGGACCAATGCTTGCGGCAGTTCCAGCCCTTATAATTTCTATTGCAATTTCACCCATAAAAGCTTTCGGAGTGTTTATATTTTATATAATACTCCATCAGTTGGAGGGAGTAATAATAGCGCCGAACATAATGAGCAAAAGTATAGACGTGCCACCTTCTCTTGTAATAATTGTCTTGACGATCGCAGCAGCACTCGGTTCTATTCCGGGTATGCTTCTATCAATCCCGCTAACTGCTATCTCTAAATCGCTTTATGAATATTGGCAAAAAAATCATTCAGAGCCTTGATAATAGACAAGACAAATTTTTGGACTGACTTCTATAGAGAGAAATTGTGAAAGCCATAAGGGTCATAGAATTAACAAAATCATACGGATCAAATTCAGGTGCAATTGCTGTAGACAACTTATCATTTGAAGTAGAAGAGGGTCAGGTTTTCTGCCTCCTAGGACCAAACGGTGCTGGCAAAACCACAACCATAAGGATATTAAACACCCTTTTAAAAAAGGATCGTGGAAAAATATACTTCTTTGATATGGACTTAGACAAGAAACCGCAAGAAATAAAAAATATCATTGGCGTAGTCCAACAGCACACAAACGTTGATTCAGAACTTACAGTATGGGAGAATCTTTTAATCCACGCTATGCTGCACAGGATGAAAAAATCTATATTTGAGGAAAGAGCTACCCAGCTCTTGACAGCAACAGATATGATAGATAAGAAAGATAGGTTCGCAAACAAACTCTCTGGAGGCGAAAGAAGAAAACTCACTATTATCAGGGCCCTCTTGCACAACCCAAAAATTTTATTTTTAGATGAGCCAACTGTCGGGCTCGATACTATTAGCAGAAGATCCATTTGGGATAGCATAAAACAGCTCAGATCTTCGGGCAAAACAATTATTCTAACTACACACTATATTGAAGAAGCCCAAATGTTATCAGATCTCGTGCTAATAATTAACAAGGGCAAAAAAATAATTGAAGAAACGCCATATTCCCTGATAAGCAAATTGGGAAAGATAACTTTGGAATATCAAGAACACGGCAAAACAATTTATAAATTTTTCAATTCGAACAAAGAAGCG
>JAJXTU010000068.1 GCA_021783475.1 bacterium | reverse complement strand
CTCCTTAAGAAGACGCTAATTTTGTCACTATGATGGCAGAATTTTTTGAGTGTTTAGGCAGGCAGCTGAAGTTTTAGGATTAAGTAAAAGTCAAATTATACGCTTGAAGGAGTTGTAGAGAGATTTCTGAAATACTTGAAGAGTTTTATAACATAAGTGTTTCATCCAAGACAGTAAATCGCATATTAAAGAAAAATAATATTCCTTTAATGAGTAAATCATATACCCGCTCGCTCTCCACAGGCCAAAGGACGTATTGAGCGTCTTTGGAGTAGATTACAAAAAAGACTAACTATCAAACTGCGAATGGCAGGTATATCTACTATTGAAGCAGCAAATGAATTTCTACCAGACTTTACTAAAAGGTTTAATCAAAGGTTTGCTGTTGTTCCAGATAACCCTAAGTTATCTTATGGTCCTTGTCCTTCATTAGAAAAATTAGATGAGATTCTGTCATGGCAACAAGAACGCAAGGCATCTTAAAGCACTTCAACCAAAAAACCTTACAGACCTGCTGCAGATCATCCCTATCGTCATATGGTTAACAACAAGTTTAAATGACCTAATTCAAGTTCTAATTCTAATAACAATGATAATTCAATATTAGTTGATGAAAGAGGGGTGACAAAATCAGTGTCCCTTGACACACCAATATTGTTTTCTCTTGCCATATTTTCAGTAATTTGATAGTATTTTTTTGTAGGATTAACAATGTCACTTTCAATATGATGGCAACAAATAAATTAAAATCAATCAAAGAAAATTCGAAAAGACCGTTTCTGACGTCTTGCTTTGCGGAACAAAGACAAAAGATTCAATTTTGCTCCTAATCGGCTGGAATGTTTTTTAATAAAAACTCTTTCAGAGGACATTTAGCAACCTCTTTTTACAACTGGCGGAGGGGGTGGGATTCGAACCCACGGCCCCAATAAAGGGGACACCGATTTTCAAGACCGGCTCCTTAAACCGCTCGGACACCCCTCCAGCACTGAATATTGTATCATACTTTTAGGAAAGAAGGTAATAGGTTAAATGAACGAAAATTATTACGAAAAAATATTGGATAGATTAAAAAAATATTTTGGTGAAATTGAAAGAAGAGATGAGGGCTTTTTTCATGAACTGATCAAAGCTACGCTCTCACAGAACACTACTGATACAAATAGCATACAAGCATATAAAAATCTTATAAAAACCATAGATAATAACTTGGAAAATCTATCAAATGATAAGTATTACGACGAAATCAAAGATTCAATTAGAATTGCTGGGCTAAACAATCAGAAGGCAAGGACATTGTGTGCTTTGGGGAGAAAATTCTTTACAGGCCAAAAATATTCGGATGTAGAAGAGCGCATTAAGAAGGTGGATGTTTCTGAAATTATTAGCGAATTTCTTGCCATTGATGGAATAGGATTGAAAACTATTTCTTGCGCAATATTGTTTGGCTTACACAGGTGCGCATTCCCAGTTGATACTCATATTTCAAGAATTACCCAAAAGATTAAAAATGAAAAAATCAGCAAATTGAATATCCAGAAGGAAATAGAGGGATCCATTCAAAATTGGGAAAAATTAAAAGCCCTGCACCTATATCTCATCGAGTTGGGAAGAGGTATTTGCAGAGCCAAAAAACAAAATTGTCAAATATGTCCTATCAGAGAACTTTGCGAAGATTATCGTTCAAGATGACCTTCATCCTGCTAATTGGTTCTATTGGCTCAGGCTCTATTCCTTTGAGCAATGCAAGATAATAGCTTGCAAAATCAGTAGAGTATATGAGATCAAGACCAGCTAAAATGTGATTTTTGCCTGAACCAAACACTTCCAAAACCTCTATGCCTTCAGAATTTAAAAATGTTTTTACAGTGCTTATAATGTTCGACAGCAACACTGATTCCAATTCTGGAATCCTAAAGATCAGTACAATATAGTCTTCTTTCTTATCAACCAATGAAATTGGAACAATTTGGTTGTGTGAGGCCTCTGGAAGAAACGAGTAATAAGATAACTGTTTTGCATTTTCTTCAAGCTGGGACTTAAATCTATAAGCAATATTTTTGCTAATTGACTCTACTCCCCAAAGTACAATGTTCTTTTTAGACGCTAATTTAAATGCAATTTTTTTTGAAATATTATCTTCAAAATCAACTTCAGGCAAGAATTTATTCTTACTACTCGATAACACGGCTATCTCGTTCCAGAAATCATTTTCATCATACTCAGTCCATTTATTAGTAAAAGCGTACTTAAATAATATTGACAGGGTAAATGGCATAGCGGCTCTTGGAGCCCTGCCAGCAGGCACACTGATATATTGCCAATGTAAATCTTTACACAGATCTACGATTTTGCCGCCAGAAGAAATGCCAACTCCTTTGAATCCATTCTTAGATATCATTTCAATACTTTTTAAGGTTTCGATAGTATTTCCAGAATAGCTAAAGGCTATAACAAAACTCTTGGACGGATCTGGTAAAATTTCTTGACCACCTAAGGTAGAAAAAAAATAGACTTTTTTGCTAATGTTCATAATTTCAGTAAATATCTTAGGTGAGATTGCAGAACCACCTATTCCAAGAAAAATTATATTTTCTATGTCAAGCGAATCTACTTTGCCATCTTTATAAAACGCTAAATCTTTGTAAAAGTCTTTCATGTGATATGCAATATCAGAAGTGTATACGCTCATTAATTTCTTGTCCATAAGCCCTCCTAAAAACTAATAATTTATAAAGTTACATTACATTGAACCCCTAATTCCTCATCGAGCTTTTGCAGGCGTTTTATTCTATCATCGGTAGAAGGATGGTCAGAAAAGATTTCATATGCCTTTCCAAAATTTTCTTTGTCTACGGTTTTCAGTCTTTCCATAAAAGTAATCATAGCACAAGGATTATATCCCGCCCTATAAGCATAAATCGTTCCGTAATGGTCAGCCTCGTACTCCTCATCACGACTATATCCTAACATAACTAGATTTTCTGTCAATCCAGCCACGTATTGAGACAAAGAAGAACTTTTTGAGAATAAAATCTGCAAAAACAGATTAGCATAAAATTGCCTTTCAATATTTTTTACTACATGTCTCCTACATACGTGACCAATTTCGTGTCCTAAGACGCATGCAAGCTCATCATCTGACTTAACAAAATTTAGCAAACCTTTGTAAACATAGATAAACCCACCTGGAAAAGAAACAGCATTTATTTGATTAATATTTACAATCTTAAAAGTGTAAGGCAAATCTCTTCTATCACAGACAGCGACCAGCCTCTCACCAATACTTGAAACTTTTTCGTTCCAGTATGGATCGTCATACAATCCGTATTTCTTTTCAAAGCTCTTAGAAGCATCCTGGCCAATCTTGATCTCTTCCTTAGTAGAGATCAAAGAAGCACTAGCGCTTTTAGGAAATATTAAAGTCGATATAAAACTAAAAAATATTAATAAGAAATTACGTCTTTTCATCATCGTTTTTATTACAACAATGATCTCTAAATATCTCTTCTTTTACTCCGTCTTCGTACATAACAACGTATGAATTCTTCAAATATCTATTTTCTATGACCCTTGCATTACCACGCGGAGTCTTAACAATATCATCTACATTTGGAAAACAAGACCTGCAAGAAGCATAAAATGGATATTCATAAGACATACAGCACAAAAGTCTGCCGCAAACACCTGATATCTTTGTAGGATTCAATTGTAAACCCTGGTCCTTTACCATTTTTACAGATATTGTATCAATCTCATCTAAGAAGGTAGTACAACAAACTTCTCTTCCACAGCTACCTATAGCCCCAAGAAGCTTTACGGCATCCCTTGAACCCACTTGAAACAGCTCCACTCTTGTTTTCTTAACTTTTTTTGTAATTTCTTTAATTAATTCCCTAAAATCAATTCGTCCATCTGCAGTAAAATAAATTGTTATTTTAGAACCATCAGTGTTATAAACTGCCTTAAGAAATTTCATTTCAAGTTTTAAATCCCTAGCCAATTCCTTGGATAAAAGAAGTATTTCCCTAGCCTTAACTTCTCTTTCTTGCAATCCACAGACATCTTCTTTGGTCGCTAATTTTAAAATTTTTCTAATATTTTCAATATTTTCACCAATGTCGTCCACAACTGAAGCAATTATACCCATTTCAATTCCAAAATTGCCCTCGACCACAACGCAATCGCCTTTTGAAAACTGCTCCTCTGACAAAAAATATCCAAATCGCCTTAAAGGCAAAACTTTTACATAATAATAATAATAATTCATTTAAATCTCCTTAAAATCTAATAAAAAATTGCTAATCAAAAAAATTGATGAAGCATTTACCCTACTTAAATAGAACTTATTAGCCATCTTTATCTTTTCCAAAGCATCTAAATATATCTCAAAACTTATCTGCCTTTTCTTAAAAAGCGCCAGCAATTGTGATTTAAAGAAAAATAAAGACAAAGATGGTTCCGTGTCCTTATAAATATTGTCAAACAGAAAACTTTTATCTCTCATACCATCAGATTTAATAAAACATTTCATCAATTCAATTTTATCAAGCATACTGTTAAAAAATAATTCATCTTTACCATATAGTATACCAGGACATCCGTAGACGAGCTCAACAAAATCCTTGTTATTCAATGATGGATTGTCAAACTTATTGAGAAATTCAGCAGTATCCACATCAGAAAGCAATGGAACATAGATCTCAATTGATCTCGATCTTAATGTAGATATTAGCTGAAAATCAGATAAAAATATAAAATAAGTGTTTTCAGGGGGCTCTTCAACAATTTTTAAGAAAAAGTCAGGTACTTCTACGACATCCTTGATCCTTTGCGGATCGCTTCCAAATTCTACAAACACAGTAATAATTTCATTATTGACTCTCTTCTGCCATAGCACATCGTTTAGTAATTCTCTTAAGAACTTCCTGTCAGACAACAGATCGTTTTCAGTCTGCTTCCCGAAAACAAAAGAAAAAAAATTTGGTTTATTTTCATATAAAGAGTCGAATTTATAACCGTAAATTTTTTCCAGAAGTTTGTTTATTATCTGTTTTTTATAATTCCCCTTTGGACCCCAGACAGCAAATGACCTTAAGTTAAATTCTTTAACATTTTCAAAAAATTTATCGAATTTTTCTAATCTTTCCTCAAACACTTTTTCCAACTTTTTTTTCTAATACTGTCTTTAAAATTATTTTATGAATTGCATCTATATTTAATTTAGGATACAAGATAAAAAATCTTTCTGGTTCTAAAGAGGCCAGATTAAGATAGCCTGCCCTTACTCTGTTGTGAAAACCTATATTTTCAGACTCCATTCTATCCTTATTTCCTACAAATCTTTCTTGTGCCTCAATAAAAGAAAAATCAAATAGAAATGTAATATCAGGTTTTACTCCCTTTGTAGCAAAAGAGTCAAACTTTTTCAAGAGAGATATGTTTACTCCTCTTCCAAAACCCTGATATGCAAAGGTAGAATCAGAAAATCTATCACAAATAACAGTTTTACCCTCATTCAGAGAAGGAAGAATGTATTCATTTACAAGCTGAGCCCTACAGGCTGCAAAAGATAAAACTTCAGATTCAAGTGAGATATTTCTACCGTGTAACAGAACTTGTCTAAATGACTCCCCTAACTCAGTAATGCCAGGGTCTTTTAGATAAACTACTTCATTGCCCATTTCCACGAGTTTATCATAAAGCAGCTTTGACTGTGTGGTTTTGCCGCATTTTTCAATACCCTCAAATGTAATAAAAAGTCCGTTTTTGTTATTTTGCAAATATCTTCACCCTTCTTTTAGGCTCATCGTCGAGACTTTCTGAAAACAGATTATATTTTTCTACGAGTTGATGTTGAAGTTTTCTAAAATAGGCATTTCTTGGGCTCAGTTCAACTGAAATTTTTTCTTTCAAGACTTTTCTTATGCCCTCTTCTGCCTCTTTCAAAGCTTCGTATTTCTCAAAATCAACATCTTCATAATTTGATGCGCACAATTGCGCCATCTCAGATAAAACTTTCCTTGCCTGAGTGATGGTATTGCTCCTCATCACATATATAGGAAGACTTTTTTCTTCTACTTCTTCAAAAAATTTGCCCTTTACCCGCAAAAAACCCTTCAACGTTATAACAGCATCAGCAATATTTAAATCTTTTACGACATTTACCGATAACCTCAGCTCCTTAGATGCCCTATCTAAAACTTCTTTGTTGACGCCAAATGAAAAAATATTTAAAAAGTCTTTGCTTATTTTTTCGTCAAATATATTTCTTATCTCACGATCCCTGTAAGAAGGGGGATCTTGTAATGGTTCTTTATTTAGCTCCATTCTGTGCTCTTCTATGATTATTGAACCGTCAGATCCTTTTGAACGAACTTCAGGTTTTAGCTGAACGCCTTTAAGTAACAAGTCTACAACTTTGTCAACATTTTTGTGAATAACCATCCTGTCTCTATCCAAAAGTTCTATAACTACATTAAAAGTAGGCTGAGTTTTTCTCTCTTGAATTGTTTTCTGTGTTCTTCGTCTTTTTGCCTCTTCATCAGAAAGGGTGACCACCTGAACTCCGCCAACTAGATCACTTAATGTGGGGTTCATAATAAGATTTACCAGACTATTGCCATGAGCGGTTGCGATAAGCTGCACCCCTCTTTCAGCAATAGTTCTTGCAGCCTGAGCTTCTAATTCTGTACCAATCTCGTCCACAATAATGACCTGGGGCATATGATTTTCCACAGCCTCAATCATAACTGCGTGCTGTTTTTCAGGTGAAGGGACCTGCATTCTACGCGATCTCCCTATTGCAGGATGAGGGATATCCCCATCTCCGCCTATTTCATTTGATGTATCTATCACGATTACCCTTCTCTTCATATCCATAGATAAAATCCTTGCAATCTCTCTTAGTTTAGTAGTCTTTCCAATGCCTGGAGGACCCATCAAAAGTATGCTTTCTTTGCTTTCTACGATATCTTTTATTATGTCAATTGTTCCAAAAACTGCCCTACCCACTCTAAGAGTGAGACCTACAATCTCGCCAGTCCTATTTCTAATGCAAGAAATTCTATGCAAAGTTCTTTCTATGCCAGCTCTGTTATCGCCAGAAAAACTTCCGACTTTCTCTGTAACCCTTGACAGGTCTTCTCGTGTAACCTGTTTTGTAGTTATCTCGAAGGCGTCTTCAGGAAACCTAACCTCGGGAAACCTTCCAAGATCAAGAACAATTTCTATAATATTATCTAAATTCTTTAGCTCTAATATAGGATACTTAAAATCATCAGGCAGGACATCAATTAGACATCTTAGATCGTCTATAACTTCATCCAACTCCAAAAAATTCACCTACCATATTTAATCTGGCTTCAAGTGAGGAAAGAGTATGACATCCCTTATTGAGGGAGAGTCTGTCAAAAGCATAACTATCCTGTCAATTCCCAAACCTAAACCGCCAGCCGGTGGCATCCCATGCTCAAGAGCAAAAATGAAATCATCATCCATAACTTGAGCCTCTTCATCTCCACATTCTTTCAGTTTTGCCTGTTCCAAAAACATATTTTTTTGATAAACAGGATCATTTAGCTCGCTATGTGCATTTCCAATTTCCCTACCAGCTACTATTAATTCAAATCTTTGTGCTCTTGAAGGATTTATTGGATCTTTTTTTGCTAATGGAGAAACCTCAGAAGGGTATCCGATTACAAAGGTAGGCTCCTCGATTTTTTTCTCCACTAGGTGTTCAAATATCTCGAGTTTTAACTTACCCAATCCCCATTCTTCGCTATATTGGCATCCTAATTTTTTTACAAATGACTGCAAAAATGGCTTATCCTTTAGCTGCTCATCTGTTAAACCCACATATTCCTTAATAGATTCATCAAAATCCAATCTTCTCAGTGGCGGCTTAAAATCATAAGTCTTCCCCTGATAAGTAATATTACTGGTCCCTAAAACGTTCTCACATAGATAACTTAGAAGATCCTCTGCAAGAATCATCATATCATTTAGATCAGAGTAGGCTTGATAGGCCTCAAGCATTGTAAATTCAGGATTATGTTTAACCGAGACTCCCTCATTCCTAAAAGATCTATTGATCTCATAGACCTTGTGAAAATCACCGATTAATAATCTTTTTAGGTATAATTCAGGAGCAATTCTTAAAAAAAGGTTTTTCTCTAATACGTTGTGATAGGTAACAAATGGTTTGGCAGATGCGCCGCCAGGTATTATGTGAAGCATTGGGGTCTCTACTTCCAGAAAACCTTTCTCTTCAAAGAATTTTCTTATGAGACTCATAATCTTGCTTCTTTTTAAAAATACGTCTCTTGTTTTTTGATTTGATATCAAGTCCAAATATCTAAATCTATATCTCAATTCTACATTTTTTAAACCGTGCCACTTTTCAGGAAGGGCCCTGAGCGCCTTAGATAATATCTTAATAGACTTAACCAAAACAGTAATCTCGCCTGTCTTTGTCTTAAAAAGCGGACCAGAAATTTGGATAAAATCTCCAATATCGATAAAGTTTTTAAATAAATCATATTGTTCATTCAAGACATCTTTCTTCAGTTGTATCTGAATTTTACCCGTAAAATCAATCATATCTGCAAAACTCATCTTACCATGCGATCTCTTAGAAAAAAGCCTGCCTACTATGTTCACTTCGTCGTCTTCAGATAAACTGCACTCTTCAAATTTACTTTTTATATTTGAAATGTAATCAACAAATTGAGACTCAACTGGATATGGGTCTATTTGTATATCTCTCAAAGAATTAGACTTTGCTAGTCTTTGATTAAAGTACTCATTTTCTAATTTTTCATCATTTAAAAACGACTCATCATCATGCTCTTTCAATGTTTATCACCTTTAATTTTATTGTTTGGCCTCCTGGCGTATGAACGCTAACCTCATCACCAATCTGCTTACCGAACAAAGCCTTACCGACTGGAGATTGATATGAGATTTTCCCGCTCAAGGGATCAGCCTCAATCGGTTCTAATATAATATATTCCTTTGTGGTCTTTTTGTTAAGATCTTTCACAACTACCTTGCAACCAATGCTTATTCTTGATAATTCAATCTTATCTATATCGATTATCTTTGCATTTGTAAGTTGAGATTCCAGCTCACTTACTCTAGAAAGTATCATAGCCTGCTCACTCTTTGCCTCTTCGTATTCAAGATTGCCAAAATCCTCAGCAAAATCTTTTGCCTCTTGAATTCTTTCAGATATTTCCTTTAACCTTACGTCTTTCAAATATTCAAGCTCATTTTTCAGTCTATCGTAACCCTCTTGGGTTAAGCTAATTAATTCTTTCATATAATCCTCCTGCACTAAAATTCCTATGTATTATAGTTACTACAACCAAAATTGTAAATATTATGGGTTGCCAGAAACCTCTATCTTATAGTCTAAAGACCGCCAATTAGATGCCATATTGGGCCCAGACTCTGATGGCGAATTTAATATTACCAGCGTAACGCTATCACCAGGCTGACCTAAATTAAAAGTATAACTAACAGTGTCGTAAGAACCAAACCCAATTTTTGCATTTTTATAGATACCATTGCTTGTATAAAAATATAAATTAGCAGTAGGAGTAATTACGCCTTTTAGGATTACTTTAATGGTACAACTACTAAATGAGGCCAACCGTGAAAAGGTTATCAAAAACCATCTTGACTGCGGGGGTCCAAAAAAATTTCCAGGAATAGGTGAATAGTATCTATCCTTCTCGCCCTCAGTAAGGTAAACAGATGCCTTATCGGAGTCCCAAAATGGATCATTGTTGCTTATAACAATTATAGAGACCCTTTGAACGGAATCTTGCTGACCAGGCACAAACACTCCAGAAGAAAAATCCAGGTTTAGACTGCTATTCAAAGGAAGCTTTGCCATCTGCCAGGGGGAGGGAGTATATATAAGATCCTGAGCAAAGGCAACATTGCAAGATAAAATCAAAAAAATAAAAACCAAATTCAAACAAGCTTTACCTAAAGTGTACAA
>JAJXTU010000006.1 GCA_021783475.1 bacterium | reverse complement strand
ATATATATTTTTTAAAGGTGGGATCCTAAATGTCAAAAATTGTAGTTTTAGGAGCTGGGATATCGGGACATACTGCATCATGTCTATTGAGAAAATATTTAGGCAAAGACCATCAAATTACTGTCATCTCCCCTACAAAAAAGTATAACTGGATTCCTTCGAATGTATGGGTCGGCGTAGGAGATATGAAACCTGAACAAGTGCTGTTTGATTTAGAATCAATCTATAATAAGGCAGATATAAACTATATAAATGCAAAGGCAACAAAGATATACCCAGAAGGGAACAAAGATATAGTATCTCCCTTTGTTGTTGTAGAAGATATGACATCAAAAGAGATGAAAAATATAGAGTATGATTATCTCATAAACGCTACTGGACCGAAATTAAATTTTGACGCTACTGAAGGATTGGGCCCATCAAAAAATTCTCAATCAATTTGCTCCGCATCTCACGCCGTGCAAGCCTGGGAAAGTCTAAGCTCCATAATTAAAGAAATGAAAGCTGGCAAGAACAAAACAATCGTAGTAGGTATGGGGCATGGAATGGCTACTTGTCAGGGAGCTGCCTTCGAATATCTTTTCAACGTAGAATCAAAGTTAAGAAGAGAAGGCGTAAGAGACAGGGCTAAAATAATTTATATGACAAACGAATACGAGCTTGGAGACTTTGGAATGGGAAGCCTACACCTTAAATACGGCGGTTACGTCGCCCATAGCAAGACTTTTACAGAATCTCTTTTTGCAGAAAGAGAGATCTTTTGGATAAAGAGAGCTCATCCGATAAAGATTGATAAAAATAAAATTAAATACGAAACTCTTGATGGCGCTTTCAATGAGCAAGAGTTCGATTTTGCAATGCTAATACCACCATTTGCTGGCGTAGGTCTAAAAGCCTTCAACAAAAATGAAGAAGATATTACCAGCTCTTTATTTTTGCCAAATGGCTTTATGAAAGTGGATGGGAATTATAACCCAAAACCATATCCAGAATGGGATGCTGAAGATTGGCCAAAAACACTGCAAAATCCAATATATAAAAATATATTTGCAATAGGCATCGCCTTTGCACCTCCACATCCAATTAGCAAGCCGATGCAAAGTCCAAATAAGACGACAATATCACCAGCGCCTCCCCGAACTGGAATGCCATCAGCTATGATGGGGAAAGCTGTGGCACAAAGTATAGCGAATTTGGTAAATGGCAGGGACAAACCATTACATACAGCAAGTATGGCAAAATTAGGTGCTGCATGTGTAGCATCCACAGGAACAGGATTGTTTTCAGGAACAGCCGTATCTATTACTGTTTTTCCAATTGTTCCTGATTTCAAAAGATTTCCCGAATATGGCAGGGACTTAAACTATACATTCGGTGAAATAGGACTCGCTGGACACTGGATCAAGCTTTTTTTGCATTATGCGTTTATATATAAAGCAAAACAAAATCCATTTTGGTATATAATCCCAGAATAGTGAGGTGTTAAAAATGGTTGAAAATAGAAAGCCTTATGAACAAGCTTTTTTTGCGTCAAAACCCTTAGGATTCACAAAATTTCTAAGAACTTTTTTCTTCTGGCAATTAATAAAGTTTGCAATAATAAATGTTAAAATGACTCTTATGATACTGAAATCACATGGGAGTTAGGGGTTAAGCTATTTGGTTTAATGTACTAGAGATAAAATCAATATCGTCCTGAAAAACCGTCTTCATATCAAGAAAATAATATTCATCCAGGACCCTACCAATTATAGGCATATCTCTTCTTGTCAGAAAAGTTTCAATCTCTTTTGTCGATAGTTTTTTATGCATCAACCCTACTCCAATAGTTTTGAAAGAGCTCTTAGGAGTAGATCCACCGCCAAGTCTGCCTTCGCTTTCAAGAATTTTCAGTATTAAATTGTCATTTTTTACGTTATTGATGACCTTTTTTGCATCAACTATCATTTCATCTAGGGTTTTCGACAACATTTTATAAACAGGTATTTCTTCATGTCGTTTATCAAGATACAATCTCAAAGTCCCCTCAAGAGCGCACAGGGTCATCTTATCAACTCTCAATACTCTCATTAAGGGATTTTTTCTAATCATATCAATCAATCTATTTTCACCCAAAATAATACCGCACTGCCCTGCACCAAGCAATTTATCACCAGAAAAGCTAATGATATTTACACCCTTTTTCAAACTTTCCTGCACAGTAGGTTCGTAATTTAAACCATATTTTCTTAAATCAATCAGACATCCGCTGCCCAAATCTTCAAAAAATAAAATATTTTTTTTCTTAGCAAGATCTGACAATTCTTCAATTTCTACACTTTGTACAAACCCCTCTTGATAAAAATTGCTTTGATGAGCCTTCATAATAGCGCCAGTTAATTCGTTTATGTTATTTTCATAATCTCTTAGATGAGTTTTATTGGTTGTGCCGACTTCCTTCAGAATTGCTCCAGAAGACGATATTACATCAGGAATCCTAAATGATCCACCAATTTCAATGAGCTCAGACCTTGAAATTAAAACCTCTTTATTATTTGCAATGGTATTTAAAATTATATAAACAGCAGCAGCATTATTATTCACCACCGTTGCATCTTCGGCTCCTGTGAGGGCTATAAGTAAGTCCCTCACCAGAGAATCTCTTTTACCTCTTTTATTATTAAAAAGATCGTATTCAAGGTTTGAATAATTAGTAGATATTTTAGCTACCTCTTTAGCGATAGACTCGTTCAAAGGAGATCTCCCAAGATTGGTGTGTACAATAATTCCTGTAGCGTTAATCAGTCTTCTGAGTACAGAATTGCTAAAAAATTTTAATTTGACCAAAACACTATCGACAACTTCATCCTTGGCAATGCTCTTGCCACTCTTAATTAGCTGTCTTGCAATCTCCACCTCTCTTTGGCTAACCAGTACGCACAAATCATGAGAGATTTCAATATCACTTTTTTTTATCTCTTCCAAAATATAAGATATTGAAGGTAGTTGAGAAAAGTCCATTTTATCTAACTATATTGTTGAATTCACAAACAAATTTGAAATTGCCTAACTTGTTCTCAAAAACAACTTCTTCTTCTGGCATAGGGAGAAACAACCCCTCAAAAATGTTAAAAAGATATAAACACTTAATATCTATAGGCCTTTCATTAAAAAAATTTGAATCCAACCCTAAAAACAAATCTTTCAAAGGCCTTACATTACCTCTATAATGAAATCTACATAAATCAATATTTTCTTTAATGTCATCAAAAGAAAATAAATTTCGCGACATATTATAAAAACTAACATCTCTCACATCAAATCTTATTCCCTTAGAGAGGAAAGCCTTACCTGCGCAGAAAAGTACTGAAAAGAAAGGCGAAACCTTTATGCTTGCCAAATCATCTTCAATAGCTGAGAGCTGTAAAACCCTATAATTTGGAAAGGGTGAAAAATCTTTATTTATAAAGCTATATATCTCAGAAATTTCATGCACTACAGGAAAGGATCCAATGCTGTTTCTAAAAGAAAATTCTAATATAGTCAAATTGACATCTCCTTAAATACATAAAAAATAAAAATTCACGAAATTATCTCTTCTTAAATATCTTGTAAGCAACCCTTTCAACTGCAACATATAGGACAGGTATTATAAAGACACCAATAAATGTGCCCGTGAACATCCCGCCAACTACCGATGTGCCCATAGCAATTCTTGCGCCTGAGCCTGCACCAGTTGCTATTGCCAAAGGCAGACAACCAAATATAAACGCAAATGACGTCATAAGAATTGGCCTAAGCCTTACCTTTGCAGCCTCTACCACAGCTTCGATCTGACTCATGCCAGCTTCTTCTCTCTGTCTTGAAAACTGGATTATCAAGATAGCATTTTTGGCAGCAAGACCTATAAGCATAACAAGGCCAATTTGCATATAAACGTTGTTGTTAAGGTGTCTGGCATATTGGAAAAAGGCAGCGCCAAAGACTGCAGTAGGAACAGATAATACCACGCTAATTGGCACAAACCAACTCTCATAAAGAGCTGCAAGACATAAGAATGCAAAAATAATAGCGAGTGCAAACAGTACAGGCGCTTTTTGACCTGATTTTTGCTCTTCCAAGCTTAAGTCTGACCAACCATAAGAAAAAGATCTTGGTAGAACCTTCTGAGCAGTATCCACCAGTGCTTGCATAGCCTGGCCAGAACTATATCCTGCAGCAGGATTGCCTCCGATTTGAATTGTTTTGTAGCCATCAAATCTTTGTATCACTGAAGGACCATTCGTAAGTTTTGCGGTAGCGAGAGTACTTAGCGGAACCATTTGGCCGCTTGAGTTTTTTACAAAGAAATATTTTATGTCGTCAGGACTCTTCCTAAATTGCGGTAAGGCTTGCATTGTAACTTTATAGGTTTCTCCATAAAGATTTATATCATTTATCTCAATACCACCATAGAATGCTTGCATTGCATTAAAAACGTCATCAAGAGGAATGCCCAGTTTTTTTACTTTATCCCTGTCTATATTATATGTATAACCAGGTGCATTAGCGTTATAAGTGGAATAAATCGTTCCAATAGCTGGCATTTTTTTGGCTTCCTGAATGAATTCTTTAGATATATTGCCCAAATCTTGATTACTTGTAGTCCCACTTCTATCTTCAAGCATCATTGTAAAGCCTCCCCTTGTGCCGATTCCTGGCAATGAAGAAGGCAGCAAAGGTAATATTGTTGCGTTTGGAAATTGGCTCGATTTAATAAATATCTGTTTTATAATGCCTGAGGCAGAAGTCTGATCAGTTGTTCTTTCATCCCAGGGCTTAAGTCTTATAAATACTATTCCAGTACTTGAATCTGAAGCAAATGTTAAAAAGTTGATACCGCTAATACATGTTACAGCATATACACCTGGAATTTTTCTTATTACCTCACCAATATTATTCATTTCATTAGAGGTGACATTCAAGCTTGTACCCTCTGGTAGAGAAACCGCAGTAATTAAATATCCTTGATCTTCATCTGGCACAAATGAGGTTGGAAGTTGAGATATAATGAAAAAAGTAACAGCTGTCAATAATAAAATAAACAGCAGCCCCCATTTTACCTTTCTTACAAATTTAAAAACAATTTTAGAATATTCAGAAATCATTTTTTCGAAAATATCGTTAAATTTATCGAAAAATCTGGCTAACAATCCCTTATGTTTTGTTGGATCGTAAGGTGTGAGCATTCTTGCACACAAGGTTGGTGTAAGAGAAAGAGCTACTATTACAGAAAGTATCATAGAAACAGTAATGGTTAACGCAAATTGCTTGTACAATACTCCCATAGTTCCACCAAAAAAGGCAACAGGAATAAAAACAGAAGACAAGACAAATGCGATTGCGACTATTGCACCAGAAACCTCTTTCATAGCTTTCTGTGCCGCCTCAAAAGGTTTCATATTGTCATACCGAATATGATGCTCTACTGCCTCAATGACTACAATCGCATCATCGACCACCAGACCTATTGCTAACACCATAGCGAAAAGAGTAAGGGTATTTATAGAAAATCCAAAAACAAGAAATGTAGCGAATGTGCCTATCAACGATACTGGCACTGCTAGCATTGGTATAAGAGTCGCTTTCCACGACTGTAAAAAGATAAAAATTACTGCCATAACCAAAAGCAAAGCCTCAAATAAAGTTATCAAAACCTCTTTTAAAGATTCTCTTATAAAAAGCGTATTGTCTACAATAATTTCTGATTTCATATCAGGCGGGAAACTCTTCTCAGCTTTTGCTATGATTGCCTTGCATTCATCGACAGTCTTCAAAGCATCAGCGTCAGGAGTTAGCTGCACGCCGAAAGCAGCAGCATTATAATTATTCATTGTAGAGTTATAAACGTAAAACCTTCCACCCATATCAACTTTTGCAATATCCCTAAGTCTCACGATAGAGCCATCAGGATTTGCTCTGATGATTACATTATCAAATTCTTGGGGGGTACTTAACCTGCCTTTTACCCTTGTGGTGTATTGAAATGCTTGATTGGATGCTGTAGGCATCTGGCCTATAGTACCTGATGCTGCCTGTAAATTTTGTTCCTGAATTGCATTATATACGTCAGTTGTAGTAATGCCCAATTGAGCCATCTTCTCAGGGTTTAGCCATATTCTCATTCCAAAGGGAGAGCCATACATGTTTACCTGACCTACACCCTTAACCCTTTGGAGTTGATGAACTATGTTAATATTTCCATAATTTGCAAGGAAGGTAGAATCATACGTGCCCTTAGGAGAGTAAAGTGAAAATACAAGAACATTTTGTGGAGTAACTTTCATCGTATTTATTCCATATTGGACAACTGCATTTGGCAAGAGAGGAGATGCCTGCCCTACCCTATTTTGTGTTTGGACTGTTGCCATATCTGGATCTTTGCCAAGTTCAAATTGAACGGTTAAAGTATAGCTCCCTGCATCAGTACTTGTTGATAGCATTGAAACCATACCCTCTACGCCGTTTACTTGGTTCTCCATTTGCTGAGCAACAGTTTGTTCTACAGTCTCAGCATTAGCACCAGGATAGCTTGCTATGACGTTCACCTGAGGAGGTGTAATTTGAGGATAGACAGCAATAGGAAGGTTTGTCATTGCAAGAAGCCCTAATAATACAATGATCAGCGAAACTACTATGGCAAAAATTGGGTTTTTTATAAAAAATTGTGCCATAAGTTACTTTAAGCCCAGTGATTCAGGAGTTGTTTCAGTCGGCTTGACTAACGTTCCAGTAGGCGCCTTTTGGAATCCTTCGACTATAACGTTATCACCAGGCTTCAAACCCTCTTCCACAACCCAGAAAGATCCAACTCTTGGGCCCATTTTAACTGGTACCATTTGCGCCTTATTATCGCTATCTACAATAGTAACAAAGGTCTTATCCAAGACCTGCTGTACAGCCATTTGAGGAATAAGTATAGCATTTTTTAAATTGCCTTCTTTAAGAACCACATTTGCAAACATCCCCGGCACAAGAATATTGTCAGGATTGGGGAAAAGAGCCTTGATCGATAGAGTGCCTGTATTTTGCGTTAACCCTCTGTTTATTTCAGCTATCTTTCCTGGATACTTATAAGTAGTGCCATTAGAAAGAGTTAGCACGATGTTTTTCCCAACATCACTGTTCATAGGATCAATGCCATTCTTAAACATATTTAAATAATCGTTCTCAGATATGCTGAACAAAACATACATCGGATCTGGAGATGACAAAGTGCACATTACAGTCTGGCCAGCAGTCACAAACGCGCCCAGACTCAGATCGTCTCCCACACCAAGCTTCCCGCTAAAGGGTGCTACTATCAAAGTATCACTTAGATTATCTTCTGTCTGTTTTAGGTTTGCTCTCATCGCCTCTACAATCTGATAATCTTGTAATGCTACCGATGTAGCAGTATCAGAAGTCTGCCGAGAAACAGCGTCCTGAGCAGCAAGAGTTTTATATCTATCTGCATCAAGTTTTGCATTCTCATAATTTGCAATTGCTTGAGCTAGCTGTGCTTTAGCATTAGAAACAGCAGCCTCATAAGTTCTTTTATCAATTTGAAAAAGTGGTTGACCTGCTCTTACTATCTCTCCACCTTTTATGAATTTCTCTACGATATTACCAGAAACCTTAGATCTAACTTGTATGTCGTTTACAGCTTCCACCTGACCCACATAATCCTGATAAACGTCAGTGTCCTTAACTACTACCTTCATAGCCTTAACTGATACAGGCTGATGTATGGGCATGGGTTTTTTATTAAGCAGAGCAAAAACTAAGCCTGCAACTACTAAAACACCTACCAATAATGATGCAAGTAAAACTTTTCTTTTTAAAATATTTTTCATCATAATTAATCTAAACCTATAGCCTTATAAAGTGATGCCTTTGCAACCTGATAGTCAAATTTTGCTTGGGCATATTGAGTTTGTGAAGTAGAGAGCTGAGCCTCAGCATCTAAAACCTCTGAGATGGTGTTTACTCCTGCCTGATATCGAACCCTAGCCAGTCTCAAACTTTCCTCAGCTTCAGAAACAGATTGTGCAATTGTATCAATTCTCTGTTTTGCAGAAGAAAGATTTAAAATTGCTTGTTTTACATCTAGCTTAACCTGATCGAATACTTGTCTTTCATAATCCTTTTGCGTTCTGTAGGCAATGATTGCCTGTTGAACCTGACTCCTAATCACTCCACCATCATATATCGGAATAGTCATTTGAACTACAGCACCCCAGTCTTGATTATCAGGAAAGAATGTGTTATCAACCCATTCTTTGTATGCAGTAACAGAAAAGTCAGGCAGCCTCTGCGTCTTTGCAACCCATATAAGCTTCTTTGCAGCCTCAGCAGCAAATCTTACAGATCTAAGATCTGGCCTGAAGGAAACGGCCTTAGCAGTCAAGTCATCCACACTTCCAGTTATATTTGGAACGTCTTGATCTTTTGCCAGAACCAATTTAGTATTCATTGGATAGCCGATAAGATTATTCAAGGAAGAATAAGATAAATCCCTTTGATTCTCAGCATCTAACAAATTCTGTTTAATTTGAGCCAATGATACCTCGACTCTTAGGACGTCAATCTTAGCAGCCGTACCAGCATTGTACATAGCCTGCGTAACCCTTAACTGTTCTTCAATTTGCTTTAAATCAGATTCCTGAGAAGCCACATTGTCTTCTGCCTGTAAACACTGAAAGTAAGCGCTTGTAACCTGATAGGTTAAGTTTTGAACAGCGCTTCTATAATTCTCTTCTGCCTCTCTTACGTTTAGCCATGCAGCGGATCTTTGTTCCCAGATCTTTCTCCAAACGTCAAAATCATAAGTCAAAACAGCTCTGTGGTCATATGTGGTTTTATAACCAGTTGAAACCTTGCCTACTCCTGGGATCATAATGGTAGGAGCGCTCTTTAGCTCGGTATAAGTAGACTGCCAGTTAAGGTGAGGGACAAGATAGCCAGAAACTTGATGCGCTTGCATTCTTGCATTGCCAATCTTCTCCTTGTCCATCTTTATTACAGGACTATAATCTTTTGCGAGCTCAATTGATTTGTCCAAAGTAAGGTTCAACTGCTCAGGGGGATTGGTAGGCTTATACTCCAGCGTAGTCTCTTTTGAGTATGCAACACCAGGAAGAGTCAGAAAAATAAAAAGAACAAAAAAACAAATATAAGATTTTATTTTCATTTAATCAACCCCGAAGTAAGACCTGAGAAAATCATTTGCCATATTTCTTTTTTATCCAATTTAATCTCTTCCCCTTTCAAAACTAAAGTTGTAAAAAATACTAAATTTCCCCAAATAAAAAGCGAAACCATTCTTGGATCAATCTCACGAATTATGTTTACCTTCATGAGATTCTTAATAATTTTATCAAGATCTTCGATAATGTATCTATCTCTAACGCTTCTTAACTCACTATAAAAAGCTCTATCGCCCAGCGAGAGCCCTTCCAATACCAAGCTGCCTAACCTGCTAGCAAGCTCCCAATTATCAAAATAGTCGTAAACAAAAGCTCTCAAGCTTAGAACACTATTAAAATCTTTGTCCAACCAGAGAATCTCTGATAACTTTCTAAAGGCATGTTCCATAGTAGAATAGAAAAGATCTCTTTTAGAATTAAAATAAAGGTATACTGTGCCCTTACCTATATCTGCCTCTTTAGAGATGTCGCCTATTCTGACTTGAGCATACCCTTTTTGTGAAAAGTGTTCAAAAGCAATTTTCAAAATTTTATCTTCTATATTCATAATCTCCATTTATGACCAATCAGTCAGATTTCATAAATTCTAAACCAGAAAGACAATTTTGTAAATATAGATAATATTTAGTTGTCAAATATCAATCATATTACTTTTACATAATATTAACATAAATATATAACAATTGAAAAATAGAAACTCCAATTTATGTTGGGCAGAATAGACATTTATTATTGCCATTTTCTCCAAATATTACTACAATAATGCAAATGTACTGCAAGAATCATTAGTGAATTTTTTTAGCCTTCAACTGCTCTAAATCTCATAGCCTTAAAATCTAAATCGTCTTTAAAAATATAGCAAATTGAATTCAGATTAAACTAAGTCTAATATAATAAAATATGTGAATATTTGACAGTGTCTTATAAATATTGTAACTTATGAATAGGCCGAAGTGGCGAAACGGCAGACGCGCTACGTTCAGGGCGTAGTGAGGTTTAACCTCGTGTGGGTTCAAATCCCACCTTCGGCACCAATATTTTTTTAAAATGAGGGTACATATGACTTTATCAATTGCTAATGACGCAAAGTTGTATATTAGCAAAAATGGAAACATTGTATATTTTGATGATTACCCATCAATTGGCACCTGTGTTGGAGACATAAAGTTTCCGCCTTCAATTAAGTTGGGCGTACCAAAGGACCCAACTAGGTTTGAGATTTCAGAAGTTGATGGGATAAAGATATACCTCCCAAAGGACGTTCAATACAATAGAGACTTAACTATTAAGCTAAAAAAGTCTCTTGGTAGACATCAACTTGTAATTGATGGTTGGAAATATGTTTGACTTTTTGGACTTTTTGTTATATATTTTCTCTAATATACAGGCCGAGGTGGTGAAATTGGCAGACGCGCTGGACTCAAAATCCAGTATCCTCACGGATGTGTGGGTTCGAGTCCCACCCTCGGCACCATTATTTTATTGGGTTTTTATTAACTCCTCAAAATCTTCTTCAGCCATAGGCCTAGCCAAGAGATAGCCTTGAATATAATCACATCCAAGCTTTTCTAATATCTTTAATTGTTCAATATTTTCTACTCCCTCAGCTAAGCTATTGATTTTTAGCCTTTTGGCAAGTTTTAGAATACTTTCTACAATAGCCATAGCCTTATCATCTACCAACATGTTTCTAATAAAAGACATGTCTATCTTCAATATATCTAATGGTAGCTGATATAAATAATTAAACGATGAAAATCCAGTGCCAAAATCATCCAATGAGATACTGATTCCTCTTCTTTTTATATTTTCCAACTCAATTCTTACGCTTGAGAAATCGTTTATAAATAAGCGCTCTATAATCTCAATATTTATATAATTTTGAGGCAATTTATTATTTTTTAACAGGTCAAACAGGTGCTCCTTAAAATCAGTAGATTCAAAGCTCTTGGTGGAGAGGTTAACTGAAATGGGAACGATAGAATATTTATTAATTTGCCATTCATTAAATTTCTCTACAAGATGATCTATTATGCTTCTTTCTACCTCTACAATTAAATCGCTTTTTTCTAAAAATGCTATAAATTCAAATGGCAAAATTATATTGTCATTTCTTTTCCATCTTAGCAAGACTTCAGCACCAATCATTGACTTATTATAAGTAGAAAAATACGGCTGATAATACAGAACAAACTCGTTGTTTTTGACAGCTTGCGACAGATCGTCCTTGAGTTTCAAGCTTTTCACGGCAAAGCTCTCAAGCTCTTTTTTATAAAATCCTATTGAGTTCTCCCCTTTTTCCTTTGCTTCCTTAACAGCAATATTTGCTTTTTCCAGGAGCTTTTCTGCATTAGTAGAATCTACAGGGTAAAAGCTTATTCCTACATTAAAAAATAGTTTAATATTATTATCAGCAATATTATAGAGCTTATTAAGTTCCAGGAAGACCTTGTCAACAACTCCTACCACATCATCTAAAGAGCCTAGCTCTTTCACGAGGATAGCAAATTTCTCAGACTCTAGTCTCGCAATAATATCAAAATCAAACAAAAGATCCCTAAGTCTTTTGGCAATTTCTTTTAACACCATATCGCCTTTATAAAAACCATAAGCATGATTTACATCAGAGAAAGAAATAGGGTTAACTATTATAACAGCAAATATCTTTTTGCTATATTTAGCTATTTTTAAATATGAATCAACTTCTTCTAAGAATTTTTTCCTATTTGGCAGGTTTGTCAAAGAATCAAAATCCACGAGTTTTTCTACCGATTCGCTCAGCGCCTTTTCCTGAGTGATATCTTTGCCAACCGCCACAAAGTACTTTATATCGTTATCTATAACAAAGGGGCTAACGGTCGTATAACAATAAAATTTTTCACCAGATTTTTTCTTATATATAAAAACATCTGCAAATTTTTGACCACCTCTAATCGTTCTATAAAATCTTCTGGAAAAACTTAAGCTTTGGGATTTCGAGGAAAAAATTGAATGATGTTTACCAATTAACTCTTTCTTACTGAATCCAAAAATTCTCTCAGTATTATCACTTACATATATGATATTAAAATTTTTGTCGGTAACAATTACAAAATCGTTTCCAGAATTCAATGCTAACATAGTTAGAGAGCTAAATCTCTCCATCTCTACCTTATTAAGTGCAAAACTAATATCACTAGCTATCTCGCCTAACAAGTTTAAAATGCTTTCGTTAAAATATCCTTTTTTATTTGTAGCACAATAATATACCACTCCAACTTTATTTTCGTTGTTATATATTGGTATGGCAGCGGCAGAAAGTGAAGTAAAGTCTTTAAATTTTTCTTTCACTGGAGTATATCTTTTTGAATCTAATATATTATTGTCTACAACAATTTCTCCAGTCAAAAAAGATTGAGCAGTTATAAAAAAGTCACTAAGGTTTCTAATATCTTTTTCCTTATATACATCAATAATGTAGTCCTTAAAATCTACAAATCTATCGTTTGTGGTATAAAAACTCTTCATTTCAAGATGATCTTTGTTAATAGTTGCAAAAAAAACAAAATCAAATCCTGCATTTTCAACTAAAATCTTAGGCGCATTTTCAAAGATCTCAGTATAACTTTTTACCTTTACAACAAAACTATTGATCTCAGAAATAGTTTTGTATAACTTCGTCAATTCTACTATTTTTTCTTGTTGAAATTTAATATTCCTCTCCTTATCGATCTTCTCCATTGCGAAAGAGATGTCTTCTTCTATTTCTTCAAGTATATTCATGTATTCATTGCTAAACATATCGGGAGTATCGGAAAATATTACAAGAATATATTTAATTTTGTTATAGATCTTAATAGGGATTGAGCAAACCGACCTTATGCTAAATTTTATAAATAGATTTTTTAGTGCGTTTGGCATTTGTGTCGTCAGTATATCTGAAATCAAAGAAATCTTCCCTGAGAAATATGCGGCTTGGATAGTGCAATAATTTTCTTTTGCCTCAGAACCAACAGAAATATTTAATGACTTATAGTCTTCTATAAAAGAATCTCTTCCTCCAGTGCTGTGCAAAAGCCTAAAATTCTTTTGTTCATCAATATCGCCAAATATCGCATTTTTAAATCCTATGTTTCTAACGAGTAAATCTGTAATATTTTTTAGAGCCTCGCCTTCCTGGACAGACCTTACCAGTATTTGATTTATATCTTTCAATGCAAAATATAGCATTTCAAAATTTTTTTGTTTTGTTATGTCAAAAAATATAGACAAAAAAGAATCTTCGCCTTTATATCTGAAGGGGTTTACCAAGATATTAAAAAACCTTGTTTTTGCGTCATTTCGTCTTATCCTAACATCGTTAACGCACTTTATAATATCGTTTTTGCTAAAGATATCTTGAAATATTAACTCAACTTCATCAAAATTACTCAAATTTTTATGAAGCTTCGATATATCTGACTCTAAAAAATCTTTTTCTACAAATCCGAGGGTATCTTTGAGAAATTTATTTACATACAATATCTTATCTTTATTAAAAACACATATTCCTAAAGAAAATTGATCAGAAATTATTGAAAACAGATCGCTTGACTCTTCAATTTTATCTAACATTATCTTTTCTCTTGTAATATCTTGCACAAAACCTACGCTTTCAAAGAAAGAGTCATCTCTATTTATTATATTGTCGGTTACTCTAACCCAGATATAGTTTCCATCTTTATTCAAAAATCTACAATCATAGCTAGCAACATTATCCACCTGTAAACATAACAGGTTCTCAAAAATCTTTCTTTTATCATCGGGATGAATTCTACTTGGCCAAAAATCTATAGAGCCCAATTCATCAATCGAATAACCATAGTGCTCACAAAAATAATCAGGATTTAATATTGATATTTTTTTGTATTCTATCTGCATATCTCTAAGAAAGAATTCTGTTCGAAATATGATAATTGGAAGATTTTTTAGCAAAACATTAAATTCATCAAAGTTTTTCATATTAGCTCCAAACCTACTAATTTATTATTATTTTACTATAAAAAAATTTTTTTATAAAAGATCTTCAAAGTCCTCTTCAGACATAGGCCTGGCCAAAAGATACCCCTGGACAATATTACACCCTAAACTTTCCAGTATCTCAAACTGTTCAAGCGTTTCAACGCCCTCAGCCACAGTTGTCAAATCTAACTTTTTACTTAAAAAGATGATGCTTTCAATAATAGATTTTGCCCTTATGTCGTTCGCAATATTGTTTATAAATGATTTATCGACCTTTAAAAATTTAAATCGAAGTTTGTAAAGATAATTAAGAGATGAAAATCCTGTACCAAAGTCATCCAGCGATATTGATATGCCTTCTCTATTAAACTTTTTTAATACTACAGAGCAGTGTTCAAAATCATCGACAAAAACTCTCTCAACCAATTCAATGGAAAAAAATCCCCTACGAATAGCATATTTTTTAACAGAGTAGATTATATATTTCCTAAAGTTGTCATCTTTAAAGCTTCTTTCAGATAGGTTGATTGAAATAGGTACACTTGATTTTCCTCTTGATTCCCACTGTCTTAATTTACTGCACACACTATCAACTACAAATTTTTCAACTTCTACTATACGGTCCATCTCTTCTAATATTGGGATAAAATCCATTGGAAAAACTATATTACCGTTATCCTTCCATCTAAGAAGCGCCTCCGCTCCAACGATTTTCCTGTCTTTTATTGAAAAAATTGGCTGATAATAAAGAACAAATTCTTTGTTTAAAATTGCCTTTTCTAATTTTGATCTCAAATCCAGCTTAATCTTTGCTTTTTGTTCGAAATCCTTCTTATAAAAGCCTATCTTCTTATTTTTACTATTTTTAATGCTACCCAGAGCGATATTGGCTCTTTCAACAAGAGTTTGGGCATTTTCACCGTCATTTGGGAAAAAACTTACGCCATAATTGAAAGATACTAGGACCTCTTTTTCTTTTGGGGTATCATATGGTTTCTCAAGAAAAGAATTTAACTTTGAAATTATATTTATAACATCTTCCAAAGATGCAATATCTTTTAGTAAAATTATAAACATATCAGATTCCAATTTCGCTATTAAATCGTTATCTCTTAGATTGTCTTGAATTCTTTTAGATATATCGCATAAAATCAAATCACCAGTATAAAAACCGTAAGCCTGATTTATAGCAGAAAAGCTCATTGGATTTATAATGCATACACTTGCAAGTTTTTTTTCATATTTCGCAACTTTAATAAATTCGTTTGCACTTTCAATAAATTTGTTTCTATTTAACAGCCCTGTTAAAGGGTCGAAATCTTTTAACTTTTTTAAACTGTCTTCAAGAGACTTTGAATGGGTGATATCTTTGCCTACTGCGACATAATATCTTATTTCTCCCCGAATTAAATATGGAGTAATTGTAGTGTAACAATAAATTTTTTCACTAGATTTCGTCATGTAAACAAAAAAATCTGAAAATTTTTGACCGCTTCTAATAGTCCTATAAAACCTTCTTGCAAAACCCAGACCCTGAGACCTTGAGGATATAATAGAGTGATGATGATTTATCAATTCATCTTTCGCATATCCAAATATCTTTTGAGCATTATCGTTTACATAAACAATTTTAAAGTTCTTGTCAGTAACCATTACAAAGTCACTACCAGAATTTAGCGCAAGAGAGGTCATAGTATTAAATCTTTCCATCTCAATTTTTCCCAGAGCGAAACTTATGTCACTGCCTATTTCATTTAAAAGTCTTAACACGTCAGTAGTAAAGAAATCTTTTTTAGTAGAGCCACAAAAAATTGATCCCAAAATTTTATTATTTTTAAAAATAGGTATTGCAGCAGCAGATCTTAATAAGTCATAATCTTTAAATTTTTCTTTGATTTCATCAGTCTTTAGAGATGTAAGAAGATCGTTATAATAAGAAATTTCCTTTTTTACTATTGCAACCGCACCAATAAAACCTTTTTTAATTAAAATAGGTATATCCTCAGATTTATAGCTCTCTTCAATGAACTTTAGAAATTCGCTATACTTCCTATCTACATCATCTTCTAAATAGTAACAATTATAAATCTTTAGCTTATTTTCATCATCAATAAGAGAAAAGTAAGCTATTGAAAAACCTGCATCTTTAACTAATATCTCGTTCATCATTGTATATAGCTCTCTAACAGAATCAGTTCTAACAATCAGTTGATTTATATTTGAAAGCGTCATATAAAGCTTGGTTAACTCCAATATTTTCTCCTGCTGAAGCTTTTCTTTGGTTATATCCCTTGAGAGTTCTACAAATCTATAAATCTTATTATCAAAAAAAATCGGAATAACTATAGTATTTAAATAAAATATACTTTTATCTTTAGCCTGTTTGACGATTTCACATTGACATTTCTCTCCTGCCAAAACCTTTTCGAAAACCTTCTCGTAATACCCACTTAAATGATCGTCGAAATTAAAGACAGGTATCTTTTTGCCAATGATTTCATCCAAACTATAACCAGAAATTTTCTCAACTGCTTTATTTGCATGTAAAATAGTTCTAGTTTCATCCGCCACCAAGAACCATTCAGAAGATTCTTCCATTGCATCGCTAAGAATTTGTATATTTTTTTCTTTATCGATCTTTCTCAATGCAAAAGAAATGTCCATCTCAATCTCATTAAGTATATCCATATACTCTTCACTAAAAAGATCAGGCGTATTAGAGTATATTACCAGCACAAATTCTATCCTACCATCTTTACTCAATGGTATAGAGCAGGTAGAACGAATGCCATATTTCTTGTGATAAGTTATCCATGGACTCATTTTCTCAGAGCTTAACGTATCAGGGATTAAGAAAATTTTCCCTGTTCTATAGGCGTTACCTACTGTCCCTCTGCCTTCAGGTATTCTTTCATCCACTGAAATAGTAACTTCTTTAAAGTTGTCCACAAGAACATCAGGAATATTCTTTGCAAAATATTTTAATCTGAATAATTTTTCAGAATCTATATCACCAAGAAAGGCTCCAACATATCCGAGCTTATCAACCAGTATGTCGCACAAACTCTGTAAAAGCTCTTCTTCTCTATCTATTTTTACAGCAAGTTGATTGATTTCTTTTATCGTATATAAAATAGCCTCAAGGTTTTTCTCTTTAGATATTGATTCTATCACGCCACCGACTTCAATAAATCTCTCATCTTTATTAAATGCTGTCATATTAGATCTAAGCCAGGTATAACTACCTTCTTTTGATTTGAAGCGAAACTCATATTGCAAACTCTCCCCCACCCCTAAATCAAAAATACTTTCAACAAACTTAGACCTATCATCGGGAAATATGTTTTCAAAAAAGAGATTATTTTCAGCTAACTCTTTATCAGTAAAACCACACACTGTTCGATTATTTGAATTATTTAGAAAACAAAAATTATATATGGATAAATTTCTATCAAAAATAACAAATTTAGAAGTAAAAACTATATCATATAAGCTATTGATAATTGATAAAGCTTTAAGCTTCTTATCCACTATTAAAGGTCATTAATCGCTCTGAAAACACTCTTATACTATTTGCCTGAAGGAATTCTTGCTTCAAGATATAGCCTTTTCAAAAAGTCTTCAATGTTCATCTGGCCTTCATCGTTCATGCCCCTTGTTCTGAGCGACACCAATTTCCCTTCACATTCTTTCTTGCCCACTACTAATATATATGGAATCCTGTTCATCTCTGCTTCTCTTATCCTATATTTCAAGGTTTCATTTCTTTTGTCAACTTTCACCCTATAGCCTTCGTCAAATAGCCTTTTCTCAATCTGAGAAGAATATTCTAAGAGATCTGCTTCTTCTTTAATGGGTATAACCATTACCTGTACTGGAGATAACCATGCTGGAAATACTCCTGCGTAATTCTCTATCAGTGCTCCAAGGAATCTCTCCATACTGCCTACTACTGTTCTGTGAATCATCACAGGCCTTTTCTTCGTGCCATCCTTATCAGCATACTCGAGGTTGAATCTCTCTGGCAGGGCAAAGTCTACCTGGATAGTAGGACCAGTCCATTTCCTTCCAAGCGCATCTATAAGCTCTACCTGAATCTTGGGACCATAAAATGCCCCATCTCCTTCAATTATCTCGAATTCAATATTTTTATGTTTCAGGGCATTAGTCAGCGAATCTGTAGCAAGCTTCCACTGCTCATCTGTGCCTATTGAACCATCAGGTCTGGTACCTACCGACACCACATATTTAAATCCAAAGAGATCCATCATATCCTTTGCAAAATCAAGAACCCCTATAATTTCATTTTGAAGCTGTTCATCTGTGCAGAAAATATGGGCATCGTCTTGGGTAAATCCCCTCACTCTCAAAAGTCCATGCAAGGCTCCAGATCTCTCAAATCTGTATACAGTTCCAAGTTCAAAAAATCTTATGGGCAGATCTCTATAGCTTCTTGTTTTAGAATTATAAATCATCATATGACCTGGACAGTTCATTGGCTTAACTGCATATTCCTGGCCATCATTTTCAAAGATATACATATTTTCTTTATAAAAATCATAATGCCCTGATATCTTCCATATTCTTAAGTTCATCATATGTGGACTATAAACTATTTCATAGCCTCTTTTTGTGTGCTCTTTTCTTAAATAATCTTCGATAAGTGTTCGAATAATTCCGCCATTTGGATGCCACAAAATCAGACCTGCTCCTATATCTTCATTCATACTGTATAAATCTAATTCTCTGCCAAGCTTTCTGTGGTCTCTCTTCGTCACTTCTTCCAGCCATTTAAGATGTTCTTTTAGATCTTCTTCTGTCCAAAATGCAGTGCCATATATCCTTTGAAGCATTTCTCTATTTTCATCGCCCCTCCAATAAGCCCCAGCCAAATTCAACAATTTAAAATGTTTTATCTGACCTGTAGAAGAGAGATGTGGCCCTCTGCAAAGATCTATAAAGTCTCCCTGTTTATATATGCAAACTTCTGAATCAGGTATATCTTTAATTAATTCCAATTTATAATCTTCATTTAAATCAGAAAAAAGCTTAGCTGCATCATCTTTTGCTACACAAGATCTCGTAATCTCTAAATCCCTTTTTGATATCTCCTTCATCTTCTTCTCTATTATCTCAAGGTCTTCAGGATTGAAAGGCTCTTCTCGATATATATCATAATAAAAACCATTTTCTATGGATGGACCGATCGCTAATTTTGATTCAGGATAGAGCTCTTTTACCGCTTGAGCTAATAGATGGGCTGCTGAATGCCTAAGAACGTCCAAAGACTTTTTATCTTCATTTGTAACAGGTATAAACTTTTCGCCATCTTTGAAATCCCTAAAATCCACAAGTTTATCGTTGTCCAGATAGCAAATAATTTTAGACATTAAAACCTCCAAATTGTATATATATAAAAGATGATTTTAATATAGCACAAAATTACAAAAAATTTACTAATTGGAGAATTAAAAATGACTTATACTTAGGTTTGAATTTGAACTTAGGAAGGCTTAAATGGTGGGCGGTGTAGGAATCGAACCTACGACCTCTTGCATGTCAAGCAAGCGTTCCAACCACTGAACTAACCGCCCATTTGAATATTGAAATATTATATCAAAAAACAAAAAGAGTCAAGCTGATAAAATCTCTAATTTTCTTTAAACCATATCTTAAAACAGAAAATTTTACACTGTTTGCTGCTAAGATCTGACAAAAAATTGCTGATTGTCTATAAATTCTACTGTTAAGAGGTTTTCATCCAGTAGATAGCCTATATATGCTAAAACAGAAAGCCTCATTAAGACATTGGTAGCCATATCTTTTATTGAGATAGCGAATTTATCGTAAACCAAATTTAAAAGCTCTATTTCAGATATTTTCTTAAAGCATATTTCTAAAATAAATTCTAAAATCTGATTGATAATTCTTTCATTTTCAACCAAGACGTCAAGATAGCTTTCAAAGAGTTCGCCGTGTGAAGGTATTATCCCTTTATAATTAGAATTCTTCAAATAGCCAAGGGTACTAAGAGTTCCCCTTATATCTGAGTTTAGAGGTATCTTGTGTTTGGTCAAAAATTCGTACGAGATAAATGAGTCAGCACAAAATAGATAGTCTTCAAATAAGATTCCAATTTGACCAAAGGAGTGACCAGGCAGATCAACAATTTCAAAATTTATATTTTCAAAATTTATATTTCCTGGATTTATAACACCGTCTACGCTTACTTTTTTCCCAAGAAAAAATTTTTGATGAAGAACCTTTGGTGGATATGCTCCAGAAAAAAGATATATAGGCTCCCACAAAGGATATTCCAGTATGGATTTAGCTGGAAGACTTGAGAATATTTCAGTATCAAGATGTTTTACAAACCACCATGCACCGCCAAAATGATCTGCATGGGCATGCGTAATAATAATTTTTTTTGGAACAATTTCCTCCGCCTTCAGAAGTTTGTATGCCTTTTTCGCATTCTCATCGTCAATCCCAGCATCAATTAAAATAGCTTCTTTGTTTTCATTTAAGATAAACCCAATATTTACACTAGATTTTATATATCCTAAGCGATCATTTATATAAATTAACTGCATAGTTACCTCCAGGATAAAAGAAAATAAATATATTAAGCAAATTATAACTTTATTTTGATAAAATAAAAATATGGAAAATTTATTTGAAAACGATACTTCTTTAGCTCAATCGCTCAGACCCAAAGATCTTGATGAATTTCTTGGGCAGAGTCATCTTTTAAAAAGAGAGGGCACCATTTATAAAAGCATAGTTAACGCAAAATTAAAAAGCGTTATACTATATGGGCCTCCTGGAATTGGCAAAACAACTCTTGCGAAAATAATAGCTTCCTATTCGAAAGCCAATTTCGAAATATTAAATGCTGTGTTAAGCGGAGTACCAGAGCTTAGAAAGGTTATCGACAGAGCGATAGAGGATAAAAAAAGAGGAATGGAAACTTTGCTTTTCGTCGACGAAGTGCATCGTTGGAACAAAGCTCAACAAGATGCCTTGCTCCCTGTCTTAGAAGACAGCACGATAAAATTTGTAGGAGCTACTGTAGAAAATCCTTTTTTCTACATCATCAAACCTCTACTTTCGAGATCCTTGCTACTCACATTACATCCTCTCAGCAAAGACGACCTTAGCAAACTATTCGATAGAGCAATAGAATATTACATAAAATTTAAAAATAAAGAAATTACATTTGACTTACAAACAAAGGATTTGATAATAAACCTTTCACAAAAGGATGCAAGATATTTATTAAATATAATCGAATTAATCGTTGATTCATCAGATACTGATAAGTTAAAGCTATCAATTGACGACTTAGATGGAATAATTGAAAAAAAACTGTTGTTTGACAGGTCCTCAGATCAACACTACGACACAATTTCTGCTTTTATAAAGTCAATAAGAGGTAGCGATCCTGACGCTGCTATCTATTACCTTGCCCTGATGCTCGATTCAGGTGAAGATCCAAGATTTATAGCAAGAAGACTGATAATACTTGCTTCAGAGGATATAGGTTTAGCTGATCCATATGCTATCACTATTGCGACCTCCATTCTCGATGCTGTAAACTTCGTAGGTCTTCCTGAAGCTGAGATAAACCTTGCACATGCCACAGTATATCTTGCCTGTGCACCAAAAAGTAATACCGCTTATATGGCACTAAACAACGCAAAAAAATCAATTAAAGATGAACAAATCTTAAAAATTCCTGAACATCTGAAAAATATTCACACAGAAGACCTGAAAAATAGATACCTTTACCCCCACGACTTCCCAGAACACTTTGCGAAGCAAAGGTATCTATCTGAAAATAGAAAGTTTTATCACCCCTCTGACGTAGGTTTTGAAAAAAAGATCAAAGAAAGATTATTAAAACTATGGGGCGATAATGAGAAATAGTTTATTTTTCAAAAACCGTCTTCATCACAACTAATTCTTTTTCTTTATTTCCATGTAGAATCTCATATTTGCTAGAATTAATATTATTTATACCATACTTCCATGCTGCTAAAAATTCATTTAGAGTCTTTATTGGAAATTCGTTACCAGACATTTTATAATGCATTGGAACAATCTGTTTTGGCTTGATTACATCTACAATCTTCATTACCTCATCTGGCCCAATCGTATAAAATCCACCAACAGGAATTAAAACCAGGTCGACGCCTTCGTATGGCTTCAGAGACTCTTTAGAAGGAATTTCTCCAAGGTCTCCCATATGAGCTATACTAACGCCATCAGCAGTTATCTTAAAAGCGACAATTTTTCCCCTATCCTTTCCGTCATTGTTGTCATGATTAAAGGGGTGCCCTTCTATGGAGAGATCATTAAATTCAAATTTACCGGCATCCTTAAATACCTTTGGATTGCCCTTAACTACATTAACAGCATTGTGATCAAAGTGGTCGTGAGAGGTAAAAACTGCATCAACCGATACAGAAGGTAAGGGATACCCTACTTTCTCGTTAAACGGGTCGAACATAAACCTTGTGCCAGCTTTTGTCTCGCCTACAAAACATGAATGACCAAAGTATTCAATCTTCATTTTAACCTCCAAAAAATAGAATGTGTAGATTTTTCTCATTATTTATAGCTATATTTGATTACAAGCATATTAAAAAATAATCATAATACTATTTTAGATCAAAATTAAATTAAAATGCTAGAATAAGTTTGTTACTTATGCATTAATTAATCCGTATTCTTTACTTAAGAGGTGATAAAATGAAAATTTTGATTGCTGGAACTGGAGCTTTAGGAATGATGTTTTCAGCTTTTTTATCCGAGAAACACGACGTTGTGCTTTTTGGATTCAGTAAAAATGTTGATTTTATAAACAACAACGGTATTAAGGTTTCAACGCCACAGGGCACAAAGCATTACAAAAATGTTAAAGCATTTAGCAACCCAAAATTTATTGAAAATGAAAAATTTGACTTGTTGATTACTGTCGTAAAATCATTTGCTACAAAAGATTATTATGACGCGCTTGAGGGAATAAAATCAAACATCTCTTACGCTCTCTCTTTCCAAAATGGCGTAAAAAAGGAAGATGAATTATTAGATTTCATAGGAAAAGAAAAAGCAATATCATCTGCTTGCACAATCGGTGCTACTTTTAGTGATAAGGGAATTGTGAATTACACTTCACCTGGGGCTATATGGCTTTCTTTATATGAAAAGACTAACTCATCCGTAAAATTTTTAGAAGAGTTATCTCAAGTATTTATAGACGCAAGCTTTCCAGCAAATATAGAAATCGATCCGATTGGTCTTGTGTGGAATAAGATGGTGTTTTATAGCGCAGGAGCAGCCATAGGCTGTTTGACACTGCTACCCTATCACCTTATATGGAATTCACCAAACCTTTGCAAGGTGTTTCTCAATGCCTTGAAGGAAGGCAAGGCTATAGCAGAGAGCGAAGGCATAAAACTTTTTGACATGAAGGGTCTTGAAGTAATAAACCTGTCTACCACCCTGAGCGAAGATGAAGCAATTTCAATTCTAAACGGCAAAGCAAAACAACTCGAAGCGAAGAATTTGAAAGATTTAAGAGTATCAATGTCGGTTGATATAATTAGACAAAAAAAGACAGAATTAGAGTATACCCTTGGAGATCTCTATCACAGAGGTGCGAAAAATCAGCTTTCTATACCTGTGATTAGTACCTCATACACCGTAGTAAAAGGATTAGAAGAGCTTTATTTGGACAGGGAAAGAAATTTTTTGTATAAATACAGGCTGATATAGATGACTCAAAAAATTAAAGTTTTAAATTATTCATTAATAACTTGCTTAAGCATTTTACTACTTTTTGTGCTAACAACTTGCACTTTAGAACTACAACCACTTATCGCATCTGCTGATGATTCGAGTGTCCTCACTCTTGACGATGCACTAAAAATTGCCAAGGAAAACAACAAAACTCTTCAAGCGCAATATTATCAGATGCAATCTGCAAAAGAAACGTACATTCAGGCTTTGGGCTATAGGTTGCCCGATGTCACGGGATCACTAAACTATGAAAGAAATCGAGCAATGTCTACAAATAATGCGTCATTCGGCTCAAAGGACAATTTCTCATATTCACTGGATGCCAGTCAGCTCCTCTACGACTTTGGGGCCACGAACTCATATATACAGAGCGCTTATCACTCTTACAAACAAAGTGAAAAACAATACAACGACACCCTTCGCCAGATTGAATATCAGGTAAAACAAAATTATTTAGGCGTCCTGTCAGCAGACCAGCTATACAATACCGCCAAAGAAGGCTTAGATCTTGCAAACCTGGTATTAAAATACACTCAATCAGAATTTGACGTTGGCTTAGTCGCCAGGTCAGACGTTTTATCAGCAGAAGTTGAGGCACAAAACGCAAAGATCTCACTTTTAAATGCACAAAATCAAATCAATGTCAGTCTGGCTAATTTAGCAAATGTTTTAGGCTATGATCCCAGAAAAGATTTTAATATTGCTCAAACAGCTTATAGCAGCGCACCAAAATTAATAAAAACAAATTTTTCGGATGAAATTTTCTCTATGGCAATAAAAAATAGACCTGATATTGCAGCCGCCGTTGAAGGCATTGACGCAGCAAGATATACATTAAAAAATCTTAAAAGTTCACTTTACCCAAAGATTAATTTAGTTGGCGACTATTCGAGAAGCGACAGCAAATTTCCACCAGAAAACTATTCATGGTTCTACGGCGTAACCGCAACGGTGACCTTTTACAACGGCGGACAAAACGTTTCAAAGATCAGACAGGAACAGGATATATTGAACTCGCTAATAAAAACAAAGGATAACTTAGAGGACTCAGTGAAGCTCGCTGTATGGACTGATATATTGAATCTAAACAACGCCTATTCTACTTTTGAACTATCTGATGCAGCAGTAAAAAGCGCTGAGGAAAACCTAAAGGTAAATGAAGCCCAATATAGAGAGGGTTTAAACTCAATAATCGATCTAACAACAGCCAGGAACAACTATATTTCGGCAAAAAATCAAAGGATAATAAATGAATATAATTACTATCTTAGTCTTGCTGCTCTAGAAAGAGACATAGGCGTAAAATTTCTCAACACAGAAAGTTATTAAATGGACCATAAAGTTAATATTTATAAGGAGGAGAGATGTTAAAGATCTTTAAACAAAAAAAGGTAATAGCCTTAATTATCGTCTTAATAATAATTATTGCTGGTTCATTTTATGGATATAACAATTATATAAACAATCTAAAAAAATCACAGCAGGCGATTAAAACAGCAGACGTAACAAAGAGAACTATTACAGAATTAGTAAACTCTACTGGAACTATTAATCCCCAGGTCGGAGCACAAATAAACGTGGGAGCGCGGGTAACTGGTCAGGTTATAAAATTAAACGTACAGGTAGGCACTATAGTTCAGGCAGGAGAGGTCTTAGCTGAAATAGACCCAAGACCCCAAATTGCAGCACTTAATCAAGCTCAGGCAAATTATCAGGCAGCGTTGAGCAATTATAACTATGCAAAGGTTACATATGAAAGATATGCCAAACTCTTCGAAGAAGGACTAATTTCCAAAGATAAATACGATAGCTCAAAAGCAGGCTACCTTGCGCAAAAGGGTACTGTCGATGCAACATCAGCAGCCCTAAACACCGCACAAGTAAACCTTGAATATTGTACTATTACCGCTCCAATAGGCGGAATGGTATCAGCTGTTACTACCCACCAGGGTGAAACAGTAGTATCTGGGATGAATGCTCCAAATTTCGTGACGATTGACGACCTTGACAAGCTTGAAGTAGATGCATCTGTCGATGAAACAGATATAGGCAAAGTAAAGGTAGGAATGCCAGCAACATTTACTGTTCTTGCTTATCCAGACAAAACTTTCACAGGAACAGTTGCAGCAATATATCCAACTTCCACAGTTGTAAGTAATGTAGTATATTACACAACAGTCATTACCATTGATTCAAATCCAAAACATCTTTTGATGCCTGGAATGACAGCAAATGTAAATATCAAAGCTCAAGAAAAAACAGGTGTGATTGCAGTTCCAAACCTTGCCCTGAAGACTTTTGGTAATCAGACAGTTGTATTTGTAGAAACCAGTCCTGGATCATTCGAAAAAAGAGCAGTCAAGACTGGCTTATCAGATTTGGACTATACTGAGATAACCAGCGGGTTAAAAGAAGGCGACAAAGTAATAGTAGGAGATATCCCAGAAAGTATATTGAAGAATTCAAAATGAGCGAAAAAATCATAGAATTAGATGACATCCAAAAGGTTTACAAATCAGGCACTCTTGAAACAATCGTTTTAAAGGGCATAAGCTTTGTAATAGAAAAAGGAGAATTTGCCGCAATTATGGCTCCTTCAGGCAGCGGCAAAACCACCTTGATGAATATAATAGGACTCTTGGATAGGCCTACGGGTGGCCGATATTTTCTTGACAACAAAGAAGCCTCAAAGCTCTCTGACAATGAGCTTGCCCATCTGAGAAACCAATATATAGGTTTTATATTCCAACAATTTCACCTTTTGCCCGATCTTACGGCAATTGAAAATGTCTTACTCCCCTCTGTGTATGCACAAAATCCGCCATCAGATATTAAGGAAAGGGCTAAAAAATTTCTTGAAACCGTTGGATTGGGAGAAAGACTAAATTTTTATCCCTCTGAGCTATCAGGCGGTCAGCAACAAAGGGTAGCCATTGCAAGATCTCTAATAAACAATCCAAAACTAATCTTAGCAGATGAGCCAACAGGAAACCTAGACCCACAATCAGGTATGGAGATCTTGTCAGTTTTTCAAAAGCTAAACGAAGATGGGATTACAATACTGATGGTCACTCACTCTCCCGAAATAGCCCTATTCACTAACAGAGTTATTACTCTAAGTTTTGGAAAGGTCTTAAAAGAAGACGCAGTAAAGAATCCAAAATCAGCTCAAGAGGAATTACAAAAAATGTATGTGATCAATACATGATCATCAAGATTCTTTCTTCAGCAATAAAAATAAACTTAAAGCAAGGCTTGAAGGTTTTTATTATGATAGCAGGAATATCTCTTTGTATTCTTGTGATTACACTGGTAACCTCAATAAGTCTTGGAGCAAGACAGCTTGTAAATGAAACCCTCCAACAATTTGGTCCTACATCTGTTATAGTCTTTGCAGGCGGCAGAAGGCAGCCAGGTCAACCATTCCAAAGATCTACTACCATGACATTAGACGATGTTCGCTCAATTAGCGATCAGATAAGCGGCATTACAGCAATAGACCCTGAAGCAAACAGCAATATGAACGCAAAATATGGAGCACAAAACATAGATACAACTGTTTCAGGCGCTTCATCTTCATTCACATCAGCATGGGATTGGAACGTGGCTGAAGGAAGATTCTTTACCGAAAGAGAAAATACCTCTATGTCAAGGGTGGCCATAATCGGTAGTACGGTTGCAAAGCAGCTATTTCAAGGTCAAAACCCTCTTGGCAAGCTAATCAGGATTGGCACTACACCATTTACAGTTATTGGGGTGCTAAGCACACTTGGTACTACTCCAAACGGAATGGACAGAGACAATAGGATCGTCATACCTCTCAACACAATGTTAAAAAGAATGTTGAACCAGACATACATTACTATGATGAGAATACAATTTGCACCGGGGACAAATATAACTAACGTTGCAGGAGAAATTAGTACCATCTTAAGGTATAATCATAAACTCACTGCCCAGGGACTCCCAGATGACTTTACAATCATAACACCCGATCAGGTAATGGAATTCTTGAACAGGATTAACTCTACTTTAAATATATTTCTAGTTGTCTCAACTATAGTTTCTATAATAATTGGTTCTGTTGTAGTTTCCAATATAATGCAGGCATCAATTTCTGAAAGAGAAAAAGAAATAGCTCTAAGAAGGGCTTTTGGGGCCACAAAGTCACTTATAGTAATACAGGTATTTCTCGAAATATTTGTAATCAGCATCATTGGTTCATTTTTTGGAGCAACCTTAGGTGCTATTTTCGGCTTAATAATGGGTCATTTTACTGGAATAAATGTCTCAATTAGCCCCATACTATTTCTTGTAGCTTTTAGCGTTTCTACTGTAATTGCTTTAATTGCTGGGATTCAACCAGCGCTGAAGGCCAGTTCATACGACCCGGCGGTAGTGCTACAAAGATGAACAACTTCTTTATTAATTTTTCACAAGCTATGAAAAGCATATCCAGAAGAAAGGGAAAATCAATCCTTGCTATTCTAGGTTTCCTTATTGGTATCAGCGCCACAGTCGTAATAGCAAGCATCAGCTCGGGTGTAAAAGAGAAAACAATCGACCAGATAAAAAGTATGGGCAGCAATATGATAGTAGTTACAGCAGGACAACTTAAAGTAATGGGCAACAGAGCGCATCAGGTTGGCAATGTCACCACTTTAAAACCATTCGACTACACAATGCTAAGAAAAGATCTTCCAAATGCAAAAGTAGCAGCTACCCAACAAAAATCATTTACGGTAAAATTCTCTGATTACAGCGCTCAAACTACTATCATAGGCGCAACCCCAAGCCTGTTTAGCGTAAGAGGTTATACAGTTAGCATGGGTAGAGAATTTACTTCCAGAGAGGATAGGCTTCGCGAAAGAGTGGCAATAATTGGGAGAACCGTCATACAGAATCTAAATGCCGTCCCAGAGCAGCTTCTCGGTGCAACTATTATCATAAATACCACGCCATTTAGGGTCATAGGCATTCAAGATCCAGTAGGTGTAGATATTGGAGGCCAAGATGAGGACAATCAAATAATAATTCCTCTTGATACCGCACTAGATAGGCTGTTAAATGTTACTTATATAAATAATATTTATATTTCGGCACCTCAAGAATACCTGATGAGCTCATACAAAGATGAAGCCATCAGAATTTTAAGACAAAATCACAATCTTACGGGCAGTCAAGAAAATGACTTTACCGTTCAAGACCAAAGCGACATAATAGCCGCTCAAACAAAATCTACTCAAACTCTTGACAATCTTACAGTAGCGCTCGCAATGATAGCCGTTTTTATCGGAGGCTTAGGAATAGCAGCCGTTCTTTTGGTAGCCGTAAAAGAAAGAACAAAAGAAATAGGAGTCAGAAAGTCCTTCGGCGCAACAAAAAAAGATATATTAACACAATTTTTTATAGAAGCAGCCATTCTATCTGGTTCAGGAACAATTTTTGGCATATTAATTGGACTATTAATAACCTTTATAATCACTCTGTTTACAAAAATGCCTTTTGTAGTGCCTTTCAATATTTTAATACCGCTTATATTTGTAGCATTTTTAATGGGCGTAATATTTGGCACAATACCAGCCAAAAAGGCAGCAGAAGTTGATCCTATAAGAGCTATCTATTCATAAAAAAACTTCTGAGATATTTTAAATAAACATATCTCAGAAGTTTGTAAACTTAGTGCTAAAATATATTTACTTCTTTAACTCCTCATACCACAACTCGTTGTGCTTCATTACATACTCTTCATCGATCATTCCATTGCCAAGCATTGTTCCAAGCTCTTTTCTTGAACTAGGGTTGACTGCCCCAAGATAAAAGTGAACAATAATTGCTGAACCCAAAAAAGTGCCACAAAATACATGAACAATTATCACCATTTGAATCAAATATCCTGGAAAAGATGCATAGAAGAACATCATAGATCCAGTTAAGCCAAGGCACAAAGAAAACACGATAATTATCCATCCCAAAAGCTTCTGACCGGCATTGATCTTGCCCTGCGGTGGGACCTCTTTTGCCTTTATCAGCGGAGCAAGATACCCTCCAAACACCTTCATCCATTTCTTGTCTTCTGGCGTAAAGGTACCAATAAGTTTTATAAATTTAGAAAATAGATTGAAATTGAATACTGCATAAGAGAGCGGAAGCAACAGATAGAAAAATCCAAGATATTTATGCAAAAAAGCAGCATTTCTTAGGCTCCCAAAAGTCAATCCCATAACGTTCATCGCTGGATAAAACAAAGATAATCCTGTCCAAAGCATTATTATAAAAGTTATAAGGTGAAGCCAGTGAAAGATACGAGTAGCCTTTTTGTGCTTTTCAATCATCTTTTTTGCCATTACTGATCGCCTCCTTTATTGCCAGTCTGCAGTATTCTGTGAAGAAATACCAGACCAGCAGCACCACCCAGCATCATCAACCCAAGTGGATGCATTATATTCTTCCAGATAAGAGTATTTACTGGAAAAACAGGATCTTTTGGCAGGCCATATTTTTCAGGATCATATTTTAGTATAGAAAGTACTCCCAAACCACCAAGTATATTTTCACCATATAGGTTCGCTTCAGTAAAGCCCTCTTTTTTCAAAATATCTACCTTTTCTTTTCCTTGTTTTACCAGATCGTCTCTCTTGCCAAAATAAAGTGCCCCTCCCAAACATGCCTTTACGCAGGCAGGTGTAGCAGTTTCATCAGATTTGCTGCCCTCCATAACCCTTGAAAAACACATATCGCACTTGTTTATCACTTGACCAATTTGCGGAATCCCAAATGGACAGGCACTGTGACAATAACCGCATGCTATACACTTGTTTACATCGAATGCTACTATGCCATTTTCTGCCTGGAACAAAGCACCGCTTGGGCAAGCCTTTACGCAGGCAGGCTCGCCACAGTGAAAACACTGATATTTAAGAAAATTAAAATTCTGTTTCTCAGTAAAATCATCGTAGAAATTTATAATCATACGCGTATGTGGATTCAAAGTTGGCGGATTTGTATAAAATCCATTAAAAGTAGTAGGGTCAGTTTTTTGATCGTTCCACTGTTTACAAACAGATTGACACCCTCTACAACCCATGCATTTAGAAGAATCGAACATATAGGCCACTCTATCCATCTTAGGCCCTCCTCAAGTTAATCATCAACGCTTTGGACTCTTGAATCTCAGAAGTCGGATCCCCTACATTTTCAGTCATCAGGTTAGCAGAAAAAGATTCTTTTTTGCCGCTATCAGGATCTATTCCTACAAAGCCCCAATGCCAAGGTATCCCAACTATATGAAACTTTTTGCCATCAATCATAATAGGCTGCAGCCTGGATGTAACACAAGCTTGTGCCTTTACTTTGCCCCTGATAGATTCGAGCTCTACTTTGTCACCATTTTTAATCCCAAGATTTTTTGCAAGTTCAGGGTCTATTTCTGCAAAAACCTGCGGCATCTCTTCGACTAAGATCGGAATTTTTCTTGTTATACTTCCACTTTGATAGTGCTCAGTTAATCTATATGTGGTACATATATATGGATATTTTGGATCGTTTAATGGGGCATACTTATCAATGTTTGATTTGAAAACTATAGCTACAGGATTGTTTTGTACAGAGCTTATAAGATTCTTCACAGGAGCTTCAATTGGCTCATAATGCTCAGGAAATGGACCGTCTTTAACTATTCCAGCTGGCACGAAAAGCCTTCCTCCGCCTTCTGGTATCATTATGAAAGGAGCATCTCCACCAGGTGCGCTTGGCGCTTTTGTTGGAAGAAAATCTGGCACATCTCGGCCAGTCCACTTCTTTTGAGCGCTATCCCAACTAATAACAGACAACTTTGGATTCCAGGGATTACCCTCCAGATCGCAGCTAGCTCTGTTATATAGAATTCTTCTGTTTACAGGCCATGACCATGCCCATTCAGAATTAAGTCCTATCCCCTCTTTTTCAGGTTTTCTCCTTGCAGCCATATTCCCAGCCGGCGGGTACACTCCTGAATATATCCAACAACCGCATGCGGTTGAGCCATCTTCCTTAAGGGCTGCAAAACTAACTAGCTGTTTTTTCGTTGCGACCTCAAAACCGTTGATCTCTTTTAACGCGGTATCTATATCATACTTATCTCCACCATAACCCCAAGTTAAGTTAAGTATAGCTTCAGGAGAAGGGGTAGAAGGATCGTCTTTAAATTGCTTCTTTAATCCAAGCACCAGACCATCTAATACAACCATGTCTTCTTTGGACTCATAAAGTGGCTCGATTGCCTGATATTTCATCTGCAGCCACCTAGAAGTGTTTGTAACTGAACCATTTTTCTCTACAAATGAAGATATAGGAAGCATAAAAACTTCAGTTTTTATGCTCTTAGGATCAGCGCCCGGCCTTCTCCAGAAATTAGCTGTTTCAGTTTCAAAAATATCAGCAGACATAAGCCAATCAAGATTGTCTAATGCCTTGCCAGTTTTATCACCTAATGGGCTTGATACCAATGGGTTTTGACCCCAGATCATCATCCCCTTAATACCCTCATTTTTATAGAGATTGTCCCAGATATACATCCATGAAGCTGGCTTGGACCACTTTGGCAGCCAATCATAACCAAAATCATTTTCTTTTGTAGCTGCGTCTCCAAACCATGCCTTAAGCATACTAACTGCAAACTTTGGCGCATTAGACCAATAGCAATCAGGCAACGTAATCTTTTTCAGGTATTCCTTGAAATTTGGATGAAGTTTTTCGTTCGGAGCAGCAAGGTATCCAGGCCAGGAGTTATAAAGAAGAGCCATATCAGTAGAACCCTGAACATTGGTCTCCCCTCTCATTGCGTTCACCCCACCACCAGCCATACCTAAGTTGCCCAGCAAAAGTTGAATGACGCAAAAAGCTCTGATGTTTTGTGTGCCAATAGTGTGCTGTGTTAGGCCCATCGCATACATCAATGTGCCAGATTTATCTGGCGCACCAGTAGAGCTAAACAATTGTGCAATCTCAAGAAAAGTTTCCTTATTAATCCCTGTGATTTTTTCAACAGCATCAGGAGTATATCTTGAATAATGAAGCTTCATTTTCTGAAATACACAGCTTGGGTCTTGAAGGGTCATATCTCTCAATGGCTTCTTATCAGGACCAGTTTGATATGCCCAGGTTGCATAATTATATGACTTGCCTGTCATATCCCATCCAGAAAAATATCCATCCTGAAAATCAAATTCAGGCTTTAAAAGATAAGATGCATTGGTATAGTGTTTTACATAAATATCCTGATATTTATTGTTTTGAAGAATATAGTTTATCAAACCACCAAAAAATGCAATATCAGTACCAGGTCTTATTTGAGCATAAATGTTTGAGAGTGCAGAGGTTCTAGTGAATCGCGGATCCACAGAAATAACCTTGCCGCCACGCTCTTTGCACATATTGATATAGCGCGCACTGCCTGGATGGTTCTCTGCAGGATTTCCTCCGCATATCATTATTACGTCAGAATTTTTCACATCTATTAGCGAGTTTGTCATTGCCCCTCTGCCAAAACTTGGCCCCAAGGCTGTAACAGTAGAAGAGTGACAGATTCTTGCCTGATGCTCAAGGTAAACTATACCAAGAGCCCTGGCAACCTTAGCAAATAGATAACACTCATCGGTACCGTGAGCTGCGCCACCAAGCATCGCAAGTCCCTCAGTTCTATTTACTGTTACTCCGTTTGAAGTCTTTACAAAAGAACTATCTCGAGTTTTTTTGATTCGTTTGACAAGCTCAGAAATAGTCCAATCCCAGCTTTTCTCTTCCCACTTGTCAGAGCCAGGAGCTCTATACATTGGTTTTTGCAACCTCAGTGGGCTATCGTAAACGCTAAAACAGGTAGAACCCTTTGCGCAAAGCCCACCTTCGCTATTTGGATTATCAGGATCTCCCTCAACGTTTACTACCTTGCTGTCCTTTGAATAGATTAAAAGACCACAACCAATTCCGCAATAAATACATACAGAATTTGTAACCTTGGTATCTTTTAGCTTAAAAGGTGTGCTTGCATAGGCAAGCTTTGGTACAGCTACGTTGCCATCGAATACCATCATGGCAGCACTAGTAAAGGAAAACTTCAGAAAATCTCTTCGATTAAATTTCCCCATTCATTTCACTCCCTTGATAGTGAATATATTTTATAATTTCAAAACACTATCAATTTAATAATATCACATTAAATTGGTTAAATAATGCTCAAATTTAAATATATAAAAAAATTTTATCTTAAAAACTGTCTTATATTCAAATTTAAGCTATATTCTTGAAAATTTTGATTTAAAATAATTTATTATAAAATATTCTTATCATAAACAAGAATAAGTATTATTTATTAAGCCAAGATGCAGCATAAAAAATCTTGAACCATGATGGTCTGAAGTTTAAATCTTTCACTGAAACGTCCAAATCCCAACTCGAAAGGTAAAGTAAGGGATAAAGAGGTGTGTCCTCATTTTTTTCCCTTAAGTCCAATACTTTTAAATACATACCACAGGATTCGCAAACCTCTATCCTCCACCCAGGGAGTTCATCTGCACTTAAATATTTCATTGACTTTTGTTCTTCATCAGCGCATACAGGGCAAGCTGTCCTTCTGTGTCCCCACCTCGTATAACAAGTAGAACAGACCAGACTCTTCTTTCCATCCCCCTCTATAAATCCTAAGCCAGCCCTCGAACCGCAAACAGGACAAATAGGCTCATACCATTTTACAAGGCTACAATTTTTCATAATTATATCGCCAATATATGAATAAATAGAAGAATAAACAACTAACTTTACGAAACCTATTTTATCTTCAGGTAAAATTAACTTGTCAAATATCGGTAAGCCCTTTTCATCAAATTTTACTTTTTCTTTTATTCCAAAATCATCTTTTACAATTTTTGCCAAAAAATTTAGATCTTTCTTGTATATCTTAATTTTAAATAAATCTAAATACGGTCTGCCTTCATCAAAAGCTTTTTTAAATTCATCAACTTTAATACTATCTGGTGAAATAAAATCAGGTAATTTAGAGAGCAACTTATCTCTACAAGAAAAATAATTCTCCCAAAAAGCAGCAACTGATTCTAAAATTGGGTACTTTTCTACATATTTTGTTAAATTCATCTGTACCTCCGAAAAAGATTTACAATTTTTGAGTGCAAAGCCATTTAAGACCTTGCACTCAAATTAAAAACAATATAAAATTTTAATCAAAATCTAATCTTTATAAATCTATTTTATTATAATCAAATATAGCTTAAAATTTATTTAAATAATTACAGAAATAATTTTGATGAATCAATTTAATATCTTAAATCAATTTTTCTAGTTCTTCTTTGCTTATACCTGACTGTTTTAATATTTCAAGAAGCGTCCCATTTGGCAGGTCTTTTTTATGAAACGGCACAACTACCATTCTTTTAGTTTCTAAATTTATAAAGATATGATGACTTCCCTTTGTTCTCTCAAGTATAAATCCTTTTTTTTGAAGAATATATATCACCTTCTGAGGAGTTAATGAAGGCAGTTTAGGCATTAGATTCTACAGCGACTGTGGTCTCAAATATGTTATCTTCCAATGGTATATCTTCGCCATGAGAATCAAGGGTTTCTATATAAAGCTCAATTGCCTCCTTGGCCATCAACACCGCATTATCTAATGTATCACCATAAGTTACACAGCCTGGCAACGACGGAACTGTTACCGTGTAACCACCTTCAGACTCCCTTCTCAGAAATATACGATAATTTAAAACCCTCATAATTCTCCTCCTTTATCATATATACAAAAACCCGTCGATTTAAAATTATCAATATATTCATATCAAGTTTTCTCTTTAATAAAGATTTACAATTTTTGAGTGCAAAGCCATTTAAGACCTTGCACTCAAATTAAAAACAATATAAAATATACTTTATAAATCTATTTTATCATTAGAAACTGTCTACTTTTTTAGATCTTCATACCATAGCGCGTTATGATGTTTTACATAATCTTCCTCTATCATACCACTGCCAAGCATAGTCCCCAACTCTTTGTTCGATGTAGGATTAACTGCAGCAAGGTAAAAGTGCACAATCACAGCAGCCCCTAAAAATGTGCCACAAAATACGTGAACTATTATAGCCGTTCGAACCAACAAACCAGGGAATAGCGCATAATAAAACATAACCAACCCTGTAATACCCAGTAAAATTGAAAAAACAATTATTATCCAACCCAAAAGTTTTTGTCCCGCATTGTATTTGCCTTGTGGAGGAACTTCATCAGCCTTAATTATGGGATGCAAATAACCACCCAGTATAGAAAGCCATTTCTTATCTTCAGGTGTAAATGTGCTAATAGTTTTGAAAAAGTTTGAAAATAGCTTGAAGTTCCAGGAAACATAAACTATCGGAAGAACCACATAAAACCATCCAAGATATTTGTGAATAAATGCTGCATTTCTAAGGCTGCCAAAAGTCATACCTAAAACATTCGTCCACGGATAAAACAAAGAAATTCCAGTCCAAAGCATAACTATAAATGTTATTAAGTGCAACCAGTGAAATATCCTAGTATTTTTCTTATGTTTTTCAATCTTTTTTACAGCCATTATTTATCACCTCCCTTTTTTCCCAGGTTAAGCGCTCTATGAAGCACGACAAAACCAGCTGCGCCTCCTAACATAATTACCCCTAAAGGATGCAATATGCCTTTCCACAAACCAATATCATTAGGAAATGTAGGTTCCTTTGGAAGACCATATTTTTCAGGAGAATACTTTAGAATAGCCAGAACTCCTAACCCTCCAAGAATATTTTCTCCATAAAGATTTGCTTCTGTATATCCTTTATTTTTTAAAATTTCAACCTTTTTCTTGCCTTGCTCAACCAAATCATTTCTTTTCCCGAAAGTAAGTGCGCCCGCAGGGCAGCTCTTTACACATGCAGGCGTAGAAGTTTTATCAGATTCAGAACCTTCCATAACCCTTGAATAGCACATATCGCATTTGTTTATCACTTTCCCAATCTGAGGAATCCCAAATGGACATGCACTGTGACAGTAACCACATGCTATACACTTGTTTACATCAAATGCTACTATGCCATTTTCTGCCTGGAAAAGAGCTCCGCTTGGGCATGCCTTTACGCAAGCAGGATCTCCGCAGTGGAAACACTGATATTTTAAAAAGTTAAAATTTGGATCTGGAGTAAAGGTATCATAAAATTTTATAATCATCCTTGTATCAGGATTTAGACTGGGAGGATTGGTATATACCCCATTAAAAGTTGTAGGATCAGTTTTTTGATCGTTCCATTCCTTGCAAATGCTCTGGCATCCCCTACAACCCATACACTTGGAAGAATCGTACATATAGGCCACTCTTTCCATTTTAGGCCCTCCTCAAGTTAATCATCAAAGCTTTGGATTCTGGAATAAGGCTTGTAGGATCCCCTACATTTTCTGTTACAAGATTTGCAGCAAATGATTCGTCTTTACCGCTATCTGGATCTATACCGACAAAGCCCCAGTTCCATGGAATTCCAACTACATGATATTTTTTACCATTGATTATCATCGGTTGAACCCTGGTAGTAACACATGCTTTAGCTTTAACCTTACCCCTTATGGACTCAAGTTCTACATTGTCACCATCCTTTATGTTAAGCTCTTTTGCAAGCTCAGGATCGATCTCAGCGAAAACTTGTGGCATAGCTTCTACTGTTATAGGTATTTTTCTTGTTATTGCACCCGATTGATAATGTTCTGCAACTCTATATGTGGTACAAATATATGGAAATTTCGGATCGTTGAGTGGAGCATACTTGTCTATGTTTGACTTAAATATCACAGCAATTGGATTATTTTGTACAGGGTTTACTTTATTTGCAACTGGCGACTCAATTGGCTCATAGTGTTCAGGGACAGGACCATCTTTTACTATGCCGCCAGGAACAAATATTCTTCCCTGTCCGCCAGTGAGCATTATAAAGGGCAGCGTTCCTCCCGCATCTGACGGAGCTTTTGTAGGCAAGAAGTCGGGAACATCTCGACCCACCCACTTCTTTTGTCCAGCATCCCACTTTATAACGTATTTTTCAGGATTCCAAGGATTGCCTTCTAAATCACATGCAGCTCTATTGTATAGAATTCTTCTATTTACAGGCCATGCCCAACCCCATTCAGGATTGAGTCCCAATCCAGTTTTTTCTGGTTTTCTCCTTTTCGCAAGATTTCCTGCAGGAGGAAACATTCCAGAATATATCCAGCAACCGCTTGTCGTAGAACCATCATCTTTTAGTGCAGCAAAGCCCGGAACTTGCTTTTTCGTTGCTACCTCAAAGCCGTTGATTTCTTTAAACACCTCATCCGCACTGTGGTTGTGTCCACCGTAATCCCATGTTAAGTTAAGTATTGACTCAGGACTTGGGGTAGACGGATCAACTTTTACCAGATCTTTTATTTTATGAATCAAATCGTGCATTATTACTGAATCTTCTCTGCACTCATAAAGCGGCTCTACTGACTTATATCTCATCTGAAGCCACCTGGAGGTATTGGTAGCCGAACCGTCTTTCTCTACCATTGATGCCACAGGCAGCAAAAATACTTCTGTCTTAATATTTTTCGTATCGGCATGAGGTCTTCTCCAGAAATTAGCAGTTTCAGTCTCGAATAAATCTGCTTGCATCAGCCACTCAAGGTTTTCTAGTGCCTTGCCTGTTTTATCAGCAAATGGACTTGATACCAGGGGGTTTTGTCCCCAGATCATCATACCTTTAATTCCTTCATTTTTATATAGGTTGTCCCATATGTGCATCCAGGAAGCTGGCTTTGACCACTTTGGCACCCAATCATATCCGAAATTGTTATCCTTTGTGGCTGCATCTCCATACCATGCTTTTAGCATACTTATAATAAACTTAGGAGCGTTAACCCAGTAGCTATCAGGTGCGATAGACTTTTTAATAAATTCCTGAAGAGTAGGATGTAATTTGTCATTTGGTGATGGCAGATAACCTGGCAAAGTATGGAACAAAAGACCCATATCAGTAGACCCTTGAACGTTTGCCTCGCCTCTCATAGCGTTTACTCCACCACCAGCCATACCCATATTTCCAAGCAAGAGCTGAATCATGCAAAAAGCCCTAATATTTTGTGTGCCGATAGTATGTTGGGTAAGACCCATAGCATATATCAAACAACCTGATTTTTCTGGCGCTCCAGTAGAAGCATAAACCTCAGCAATTTTCAGGAAATTTTCCTTCTTCATTCCAGCTACATTTTCTACAACTTCAGGCGTATATCGAGAATAGTGTTGTGCAAGCCTTTGAAATACACAATTTGGATCCTGAAGGGTCATATCTTTCAAAACTTTTTTATCTGGACCTGTTTGGAATCCCCAGCTGGCATAATTGTACATTCTCTTTGCTTCATCCCATCCAGAAAAATGACCGTCTTTAAATTCGTATTCAGGCTTTAATAACCAAGAAGCATTTGTGTAGTTTTTCATATAAACTTCTTGGTATTTTTTGTTTTGGATAATGTAATTAATTAAGGCACCAAAAAAAACTATGTCAGTGCCTGGCCTTATCGGCGAATATATGTCAGAGAGCGAAGAAGTTCTCGTAAACCTTGGATCTACAGATATTACCGTCCCACCTGAATCCTTGCACATATTGATATATCTCGCAATGGCAGGATGATTTTCAGCAGGATTCCCTCCACAAATCATAATAACATCTGAATT
>JAJXTU010000067.1:4280-10318 GCA_021783475.1 bacterium | reverse complement strand
TTTCTCTATATGCTATTTGGAGTTCTTGCAATATATGTAGGACTTGGATATATATTAAAGGGCTTTTTCGCAATAGCGCTTCCTGGAGTATAAAGATTATAGACACCTATTCGTGCTATAATATTGGTAATTAATTAAAAGGGAGTGAAGAAAATGGCCCTTAACAAAATTGATTCTGGTTCTTTGTTAAGTTCTACACAAAACACCTCATCTAACAAGAAAGCAAACGCTTTTGAATCTATGGTGAATCAGCAGGTGTCAAATCTTGCGCAAAATTCTAAGCCTTTGACCGGTGCTAATGCTACTTCAAGTTTGCAATCTAAACCTACTACACAAAACAGTAACACTCAATCTAAATAGTTTTTGGTTTTTTGTATTGTAGAGGGAGAGAGATCTCCCTCTACTTTAAAAAAACAAACAAAGATTAATTCTTAAACTTTTAGAATGTAGTTTATAGAATTGTGGGAGAAGTTGGATAATTAGTTCGTATTATTTTATTAGCAGGAGAAATATTTCTCCTGCTAATTTTATTATTATTGATAAATATGTGATATATTTTTATTAGAGTAATTTATTTGGAGGACGTTATTAGGTCTAAAATATTTTTTGCATTTTTAACATATTTTATTATTTGGGCATCTCCTGTATTTGCTTCAAGTGAAGTAAATGTGGTACTTTTCTGGAGCCCTACGTGTCCTCACTGTCATGATGTAATAGAAAATATTCTTCCTCCTATTCAGGAGAGGTTTAAAAACAAATTGTTGATTACCTATATTATGCTTTATAAAGAAAGCCAGGCAGAGCCCTTTTATAATCTGGCATCTGAATATGGTGTTAAAAAAAGTGATGTAGGCGTTCCGTTTATGATTATTGGGGACAAGGTGCTGATTGGAACAGATGAAATAGAGAAAGACTTGCCGAATCTTATTCAAGAGGGTATAAAACAAGGCGGCATCCCCTTTCCTGAAAAAGTCCTCCATTCTGAGTTTTCTAAGTATATAGATATTAAAGCAATTGAAAATAAAAATTCTGAAGGGAAACCTTATGCGATTTTTACAGTTATCTTTTTGTTAATAGTAACTATATATTCTCTTCTGAGTCTTAAATTTAAAAACTTAATAAGATACGTAAATTTCTTTAAAGTTATTGGAAATTATTTGATACCTATCTTCATTGTTATGGGCTTTTTAATATCTATCTATTTATTCCACCTGGAGACGACTGATTCTTCTGGAGTGTGTGTAATATTTTCAGGTTGTGATACCGTGCAAAAGAGCTCATTTTCTCATATTTTTGGCATAATTCCCATGGCAGCCTTAGAAGTATTTGCATATTGTGTTTTTTTTGCTCTATGGGTGTATTCTTATAAATTAAACAAAAATAAAGTTTTTCGCTTTAATCCAAAAATTCTCCTCTTTTGGATTAACTTTATGGCGGTAATTGTAGCTATATGCTTGACGACCCTTGAGATATTTATAATAAAAGCTGCTTGTGTTTACTGCATAGTATCATCTATAATAATAGGCTTGTTGTTGATTTTGTTTAATCCGCAGTACGATAAAGTTAACAACTGACACATTCAAAATTAGTAGTTAAAAGAGAGGAGTAGAGGCTTTGTCTTCAGGTTTGAAAAAGAGAGAAACGTTTTCTTCTGGAATTGCTGTTTTTTTTGCTACACTTGGTTCTGCTGTAGGCTTGGGCAACATTTGGAAATTCCCCTACCTTACGGGCGTGTTTGGGGGCGGAGCGTTTTTGCTCGTTTATGTTCTTTGCGTTATATTTGTTGGGATTCCTGTAATGCTTGCTGAATTTTTCATTGGAAGAAATACCCGTTCAAATGTAATAGGAGCCTTTAAAAAGCTGGCTCCCGGGACTATGTGGAAGCATGTAGGCACTATGGGAGTAGGAGCGGCCTATTTAATTATGTTTTTTTATAGCTGCGTAGCTGGCTGGGTATATTATTATCTTTTTAAATCCTTAAGGGGAGATTTTGTCGGTATTACAACAGAAAGCGCAAAGACTCAGTTTGCACAAACTGTAATAGGTCCTTTGACGCCTATCATATGGCAGATAATAGTTATGGTAGTTGTTGGCGCGATTCTCATTATGGGTGTTCAGAAGGGCATTGAGAGAGTTACAAAAACTTTGATGCCTGTTTTGTTTTTATTGATCGTAATTTGTGATATTCGAGCCCTAACACTTCCAAATGCTTTTGAAGGGGTTAGGTTTCTTTTTAACGTTGATTTTTCAAAATTGAGTGCTGTTGCTATATTAACAGCCCTTGGGCTTGCATTCTTTAAACTATCTCTTGGCATGGGGACCATGGTTACCTATGGAAGTTATTTCACAAAGGGGAACAATCTTTTTAGGACTGCTGCTTCGGTTGCATTTTCTGACACCCTTGTCTCTGTCTTGGCTGGGCTTGCGATCTTCCCTGCTGTATTTGCTTTTGGTATGAAACCGGGCGCTGGTCCGGGGCTTTTGTTTATGACAATTCCGCTTGTTTTTTCGAAAATGCCTTTTGGAAATCAGCTTCTTGTGGCATTTTTCTTCCTCTCTTCAATCGCAGCTACCACTGCAATGCTCTCTCTTGTAGAGGTGTTGGTTGCATATCATACTGAGGAGTTTAATATTTCAAGAAGAACTGCAAGTATAGTAAATTCTTTGATAATCGTGGTAATTGGTTCAACTGCTGCCCTGTCAGTAGACCCCAGCTCACTTTTAGGTTCTATAAAGTTTATGGGAAAAGGCTTTTTTGATTGGTATGATTATATCTCTTCCAACATACTCCTGCCAGTCGGTGGCTTCTTTATAGCCATATTTGTAGGCTATATTATGAAACAGAAGGCAGTTTTAGATGAGTTATCCAATAGCTCTCCGAAGCTTGCCGTTGCCACGAAGATATACTTGTTTATTCTTAAAACTATAACGCCAGTACTACTTATAATAATATTTTTAAACTCAATAGGCGTTATCAATTTTAAATAACATATTATTAATTGCCCCAAGCTTGTTTTTTTAGGCCTTCTTCATTTATTATCGTGACGCTTTTGTTATTTGATGAAATAATGTTTAAATTTTGAAATTTTGTAAATATTCTTGAGAGGGTCTCGGGCATAGTGCCAAAGTATTTTGAGAGCTCTGTTCTTGTAATTGGCAGTTCTATGTTAGAGCTTTTTTGTATCTCTTTTTGGTACAAAAGATATGATGCAAGTCTGCCCGAGACCTCTTTTAACGAAAGATCTTCTATCAAAGTTGTAAAATTTCTAAGTCTAAATGATACTGCTGACAATATATTCATAGTTAGATTTGGGTTATTGGTTATTAGCTTTTTAAAGCCCTCTCTGTCAATTGCAAGTAGGGAGCACTTTTCTATACATTGGGCATTTGCAGGATAATCAAGCCCTGCAAACATTGGCGCCTCTGCAATCAAATCTCCAACTGTCATTACGTGAAGTATTTGCTCCTTTCCAGATGGCGATATCTTGTAAACCTTCATCTTGCCGCTTAGAACAATAAAGAGATTTAACGCCAGACTCCCTTCGGTAAAAAGTATTTCGTTATGGTTTAATTCTATTTTATGAGATATTGTTAAGACTTTTTGAATATCCTCATCGTTTAAATTCTTAAAAAATACAGATGATTTAAGTATGCTCTCCATATATGCCTCCTTTCTTATTTCCCTTTACTAATTTTACCTTAATTGATCTAAGTCAATGATCTCTCATCCTTAAAAGTATATTCTAAATTAAGAAAATTAATTAAGGGAGTGATTCGCAATGTTTTGTTATCAATGTGAACAGGCAGCAAAAGGATTGGGATGTGAAATTCAGGGTGTTTGCGGCAAAGATGAAACTACAAGCAGTTTACAGGATCTTTTAATATTCTCTTTAAAAAGTCTTTCCTCTGTAGTGCAGAGTGCAAAAGAACTTGGTGTAGATGTGGATGAAAATCTTGGTCACTTTGTTTGTCAAGCACTCTTTTCGACGCTGACAAATGTTGACTTCGATCCTGAAAGATTAAAAAAGTGGATCAAATCAGTAGAAGGCAAAAGAGACAACTTAAAAAAGGCTATAACCGAAAAATCTAAGATCGCATTCTCTGATCTTGCTAATTTTAAATTTGAAAATAGCGTTTCAGAATTAGAAATCCAAGGGAAGAAGCTTGGTCTAAAAGACGATCCTGAAACTGATCCAGATAAAAGGGCTCTTAAACATACCATACTTTTTGGTTTAAAAGGAGTGGCGGCATACGCCGACCATGCAACAATCTTAGGCGAGTCGAGCAAGGAGCTTTATGATTATATGTTTAGAGCTCTTTCAGATATCACAAGGAATGATATTTCTCTGGAAGAGTGGGTAAGCAAAACTCTTGAGGTTGGAAAGTATAACCTTTTGGCTATGGAGCTCCTTGATAGGGCAAATACTAAAACTTATGGAGATCCTGTGCCGACCAGCGTTCCTTTGGGTCACAAAAAGGGAAAGGCAATATTGGTTTCTGGACACGATTTGAGAGATCTTGAAGAGATATTAAAACAAAGCCAGGGCAAAGGAATTTATGTATATACCCATGGAGAAATGCTTCCTACTCACGGCTATCCTTTGTTAAAAGAAAAATACCCTCACTTCTACGGACATTTTGGGACTGCATGGCAAAATCAAATAAGAGAATTCCCTCAGTTTCCTGGTCCAATAGTAATGACTACGAACTGTATTCAAAGACCACAAAATAGTTATTTTAGCAATATTTTTACAACTGGTGTCGTTGCCTGGCCTGGCGTTAAGCATATAGACAATTATGACTACTCTAGCGTTATACAGAAGGCGCTGGAAATGGAAGGATTTCAAGAGGATCTAGATAGTGATTCTGTTTTGGTCGGCTTTGGAAGAAAGACTCTTCTTGGCGCAGCATCTAAGGTCCTTGACCTCGTAAAGGAGAAAAAGATAAGGCATTTCTTTCTCGTTGGAGGATGCGACGGTGCCAAGCCAGGTAGATCTTACTACACTGAGTTTGTAGAAAAGGTTCCAGAGGACTGTGTCATATTGACACTTGCGTGTGGTAAATTTAGGTTTTTCGATAAAAAATTAGGTGAAATTGATGGACTGCCAAGGCTTCTTGATGTGGGGCAGTGCAATGATGCTTATTCAGCAATTGTGCTTGCAGATGCTTTGGCAAAAGCATTTAGCGTAGGGGTTAATGATTTGCCGCTTTCTATGATACTTTCATGGTACGAACAAAAAGCAGTGGCAATTTTGTTGAGCCTATTGTACCTAGGAATAAAGAATATAAGGCTAGGGCCATCTTTACCTGCTTTTATAACGCCAAATGTTCTTGACGTGTTAGTGAAAAACTTTAATATTGCTCCAATTAAGACTCCCGATGAAGATCTTAAGGCAATTTTAGGATAATATTTAAGAAAGAGCCGTGACCTATATTATCGAGTTCACGGCTCTTGTTGTTAGAGTTGTTTTAACACAAATAGCAGTTGATTTTCTACTACACCTTCATTTAAATTAGCACATATTTCCTTTATCATACAATTGTAAGGTGCAAGGAGCGGCGTCTCCATTTTCATAGCTTCAAGGTTCGCTATTTCTTCGCCTTTGTGATATATATCTCCTGTTTTGATAGGATCTCTTTTTGGGTTTCCAAGTCTCCATAGATTTCCATTGATTGGAGAGCCAAGCTCATTCGATCCCTTTGCAAATCTAATCTCCTTCTTTTTAGCTCTTGGCGTCTCTACCTTGTACACCCTTGTCTTGTTATTAACTTCCATGACTACGTGGATTACACCGTCGTGTTCTTTTCCTATTGACACCAATTCAAGCGTATATGGTTTTTCTGAAAAAGTAAATTCTACTTTATCTCCAGGATTTTTCAAGCCATTTATGAATACATTTGTGGGCAATACCATAGGGGCGTCGCCGTAATCTTCTCTGAAATTGATCATATCTATAGCATCCTTTGGATGCATCAAATAGAGTATAAATTCTTCTTCAGAAGGGAACCTAGAAATTTTTTCTTTTAGCTCTTCTCTC
>JAJXTU010000067.1:0-4270 GCA_021783475.1 bacterium | reverse complement strand
CGATTTTTCTAAGTCGTCCTCTTCAACCAAATCAAGCGGCGATATGTCAACTCTTGATTTTAGTTTGTCTTCCCATTCATCTGCAAATGTGCTCTGATAAACCCAATCGTCAGGCCAGCCTACCGGCAATCTCCCATATAAGCCAAGCAGTAGATTCTTGAAGTCTCCAGGAGCGCCTTTGAATAGATCTAACAGTTCTGTTTTTTCATCATCAGTCATCATATTAAAGCTACATTTTTTTTCTTCAACGAATTTTTCAAGAAGTCTTATGATATGTGTTACTCCTGCTTCGCCCTTTTCCTTTGAATATCTATTGATTATTCCGCTGCAGGTAACCCAGGTTATCTGAGAGCCTGGGGTTACATCAAAGTATCTTACTATCCTGTTGTATAAAGACATCAAATGAAGAATATGCGGCATTAAATGTAAAAAACTACCTTTTTGAGCCTGTTCAAAAGAGCTAGGGAATGCGCCGCCTGGCATTTTGTGTTTGGTCACAAAGTAATCGAATCCTTTAAAGGGCGACTCAGCCCATTCATAATGTTTTATCCATTCCCTCACCACTTGAATTGATTCATAAACTGCTTTTGTATTAAGATGAACGTTTATGCCAGACTCTTTAAGGTATGCGTAAGTACTCATAATTGGTGGCTGTCCATAAAATCTAACAAGAGAGTCTTCTTCTACGTCTATTATCTTTGTGCCTGCTTGTGCTGCAGCAAGATATGCTGGTAGAGCAAGGCCGTCTGTGGTATGTCTGTGATAGTGAATTACAAGCTCTGGGTATTTTTGTTTTATACAATCAACTAAACTATATATTCTTTTTGGACTGCCGACTCCCGCCATATCCTTTATACATAGTATTATTTCGTTTGTCCCAGAGCAAAGAGAAACAATTTCATCAACTGTTTTCAAATAATACTCGTTCGTGGCCCATTCTACTTCCGTAAATGATATTGCTGGCTCGAAAAGTTTTCCTCTATTCATAACTACTTCTGCGACCGTTCTCATATTTCTTATGTCGTTTAAGAAAGAAAAACATCTCCAAACGTCTATATCTACTTTAGATACGACATATTCAATAACATTTTTTGGGTATGGCCTATAGCCCCAAAGATTGGTTTCTCTTACTAAAGTCTGCAGCAATACGTTTGGCATCAACTCTCTAAAAATCTCTACTTCTTCAAAGGGTGACTCTTTTCTGTTCATTACTCCTACATGCCATCTTGCGCCTCCATGACATTCCGAGCTAAATAGCCCCATTTGGTTATAATGTGGAGCAAGCGTTTTAAGATCGTAAATTCTATGTCTATTTTTAAAATCAGATTGTCCTGCATCTCTCATGCCTGTGGATGTAAGGCATATTCCATTAAGATTCCTAACCTTTCCTACTATTTCCGATGGGCTCATTCCAGGTTTAACAAATATATATTCGGACACAATATCACCTCACATCCATTTTTGTTGGCCAAGAGCGCTTATCTCGGCAACATAACGAGCAATTTTGAGAACCTCATCTTCTGGGTCTCTTTCTTTAAAAGCAGAAACTAACTCATTCATATGTTCTTCTATAAATCTTGTGGAGAATTCACCAGAGATAAATTTTGGATGTCTTATTATGCTGAGCAGTAGCGGCAATATCGTTTTAACCCCTTCAACCCTCAAACCTCTTGAAAGGGCTCTATCCATTGTCCTTATTGCATCTGTTCTGTCTGCACCAGCACTTATTAGAAGCATAAACATAGAATCGTAAAATGGGGGGATGGATGCTCCCTCATAAGCACCTGGAGAAATTCTTATTCCTGGACCGTGGGGAATTTGAAGTCGAGTAATTCTCCCAAAGGAAGGGGAGAAATTTTTGGGATCTTCTGCGTTTAACCTGCACTCTATTGACCACCTATTTTGATGTATGTCTGATTGGTTAAAAGGTAGTTTTTTTCCTTCTGCTATATCCATCATTAGGCTTACAATATCAAGCCCCGTTGAGAGCTCTGTAATGCCATGTTCTACTTGAAGTCTTGTGTTGACTTCGAGAAAATAGAATTTTTTTGTATTTGAGTCGTATAAGAATTCTACTGTTCCAGCAGATGTATAACCAATTTCTCTCATAAACCTTACTGCTGTAAAACATATTTCTTGTCTGAGCGTATCGTCAAGACTCGGAGATGGAGTCTCTTCTATAATTTTTTGGTTTCTTCTTTGTATTGTACATTCTCTTTCAAATAGGTGACATATTGAACCGTGTTCGTCAGCTATTATTTGAACCTCTATATGTCTTCCTCTTTCTACATACTTTTCTACTAATAAATTGTCATTTCCAAATGATTTTAATGCTTCAGACTTTACTTGAGTGAATGCACCCTGGATGTCATCAACTTTTTCTACCTTTAGCATGCCTTTGCCGCCGCCGCCTGCTGAGGCTTTAATCAAGATTGGAAAAGAGATATCTTCTTCTTTCATCCAGTTGACTATCTCTTCGAAGTCTTTAGCATTGTCAATTCCTGGTATCACGGGGACATTTGCTCGTTTTGCCCATTTTTTTGCTTCTATCTTGTCTCCCATAGCCCTTATAACTTCTGGTTTTGGCCCAATCCATATAAGACCTGAGTCTATGACCTTTTGGGCAAATATGTGATTTTCTGAGAGAAAACCCCATCCTGGATGCACAGCGTTGCAGCCAGTTTTTAAAGCTGCTTCAATTATCACATCCATGTTTAGATATGACTTTATTGGGGGTGCCTCTCCAATGTGAACTGCAGAATCAGATGAGAGCACGTGTAGCCCCAATCTATCAGGAGTACTGTATACCGCTGTAGTAGGGATCTTTTTGTCGCGGCATGTGTGCATCACTCTTACTGCGCTAACTCCTCGATTCGCAATAAGTACTTTTTTTATCTTTCTCTCCATTCTTGCTCACCCTTTTCTGCTATATATTAGATGTTATTATATCTTTAAAGTTGAACTTTTGTTAATATTTATGGTTTTATAAAATTTACTTCATATAAATGAATTTTTGTTTTATAATTAATTAAATTTATATAATACGGGGTGAAGTAAAATTGATGGACCTTATTAGGAAGATTCTTCGTCTTGAAGAAGACAGGATGAGTTATGTAGACCCAAGGTTTGCAATGGCTGCTGTCAGGACTTTTTTGGCATGGGTCAGGACAGCTTTTAATATGTTAGGCTTTGGTATTGCTCTTGACAAAGTTGATGTTTGGCTCCAAACTCAACCAGGTGTTTCTTCATATATAAGGGGGACGGTAGGTTCAATACATATAATTGTTATCTTACTTCTCTTGATGTCGGTTTGTACAATACTTGCTGGTGCGGTAGACTATGTCCAAAATGTAAGAAAGATAAGAGCGGGATATTTTCAATGTTCTCCAGAATACCATATTGGATATATGTCTTTCGTTGTAGCTGTGTTATTGGTATTGGTCTTGTTTGTTCTTATAAGGGCATAGTTTATAAGGGAACCTGATAACTTGTTCTTGAAAACAAAGAATGATGCAAAAGGAGAAGATGCCAGAGAAAGTATGGCTGCTGTTAGAACACTTCTTTCCTGGATTAGGACATCACTTGGACTGATGGCTTTTAGCGTTCTCCTTGATAGATTCGATCTTTTCATCCACTATCTTGGTCCCACATTTGGAATTCCTGAAGAAAAGAGCCTATATCTTTATTGGGTGGCTGTTGTCTTTGCCGGGCTTTCTTTTTTAACAGTTATTGTTGGTCTTATAGATTATATGGTGGTGAAAAGAAGAATTGGTTTGGGAGAATACAGATCAAATGCTTTTATTTATATTTTTTACACACTTGTGGTAATTTTTGTTTTAGGTATTTTGGGATATAGTGTTTTTATCCATCGTTAATCTATCAGTCTAACTTTTAAAAATTTAATTGCTAAAACTGTAAAAATTACTGCTGTTATCAGCAATACTATTACGTTTATTATGTCTACTGGGCGGCCAAGATAGAGCTCTCTTGAAATCTTTACTGCATAATAAAGAGGAAAGACTGCTTTTAGAATATTTTTTAGAAATATTGGCAATATATTTACTGGGAAATAAGTTCCAGAAAACAAAATCATTGGATTTATGTACACAAAATAAAGATAGTCAAAAAACATTATGTTTGGTACTACTGAAGTAAAAAACATACCAATTGATGCAAATACCAAACCAAAAAGCGGTAAGGTTAAAATTATTATTAAAAAACTTAAGTTTTTTATCAGCCCAAAACAATACAGGACCAAAATTACAATAAT
>JAJXTU010000066.1 GCA_021783475.1 bacterium | reverse complement strand
GGTGTTATATCTCTTTCAGCTCTTGCTTTTATTGTAATTACAGGAATAATATTAGTTTCATTTGGTCCAGCATGGTATCACTTTTCAAAAATTGGTGCTTTTGTTAACTCTCTTCATTTTTGGGGGGTCCAAATCTTTTTTGGAGGACTTATTCTTCATCTATTATCAAAATTCTCAATGGCAGCATATAGAGATGGACGAGACAAAACATGGTTATTCGGAATGTTAGCATTTGGATTAACAACCTTTGAAGGTTTTACCGGATATCTCTCCCAAACAAATTGGGATTCTCAATGGATTGCAGTACAAGCAAAAGATTTACTTAATGCTATGGGAATTGGTGGATTTTTCGATCCGATGAACACTGCACAAATTTTGGGTTTACACATTTTAGTGTTGCCTATTATTTTAATTGTGTTAATTATGATCCATCTTTTTCTTGTAAGAAGTGAAGGTCCTGTAAAACCATTATAAATTTATGTGGGGTGAAAAAATATGAGTTTAAAATCTGATATATACTTAAAAGATGTCCCGTTAAAGTCTTATGATCTTTTAAAAGAGGGCTTAGCTGTGTTCGTATCCATAGCCATAATAATATTTGCTCTTGCCTTAGCATTTGGTTCACCAGACTATCCTCCAGTTACTGCAAAACAGGTTGCACAATATGAAACCATTTCTTATCTGAAAACATTTATCAATATTCTTGAAGGCAAGAGCTCGATTGGCGATTATGGCCCACCATACGATAGCGATGCTTCTCAATCTCAAAACTTTTTTGGCATTAAACCTTCAGCTATTTTAGGCGTAACTACTCCGATTAATTCAATAGATGATTATATAATAAATCCTCTTGAAAAGGTTGCTATTTTTGACAATAATTTAAAATCTGCTCTTGAAGTATATAGAAATGCTACCAATGAACAAAAAATGAAATGGGTAAAATCTTATGATAAGGTGCTTGAAAATGCAAAAATTGAAAACAACAATATAATAATTCCTGATGGTGACTACGGTCCAATAAAAACAATGATGAACAGTTTATTTAAATTGGGTTTGTCTGGTTTACTCGAAGGTTCAATTGTTTCTTCGAATTCTCCTTATGACTTTTATAATATGGATTTTACAAAACCACTGCTACTTTTTCAGGGGAAAGTTTATCACAGTGTTGCAAAGCCATTAGATATGCTTGGAGAAGATTGGGGCATATCCAATGAAACAGGAAATTATCCTGGTGCTTGGTGGCTTTGGCCATACACACTCGCATACCAACTTCCTCCCATGTCTACATCTCCTAATGGGGACTTGCAGGTTGGCATATTGATGATGACGTTTTTCTTAGTTCTTTTATTATTTCCATATATACCCGTTCTTAATAAAATCCCAAAATTTTTAAAAATTTATAGAATAATATGGAGAGATTGGTATAAAAATCAAAAAAAATAAACTTGCTAAATTTTAAAATCGTACATTCTCTATCATTTTTAAAGCATTTTATCCCTTTTTCTAAAATAATTTAAAACTTAAAAAGCTGTTATGCACTTTTTTTATATATTTTATAAAATATATAATTTCAAATTGATTATTTTATATATAAGCTATCTCTTCTTAAAGATTTTTCCTTTTCAACTACTATCTTCTCGTAAACTGAAATTTTATAATCCAGACGCTCTAAGGTCTTTTTCATATTTTCCATCTTTTCAATTAGATATTTACGCTGTTCAATAAAAAGATTTTTCCTTGCTTCAATTGTGTCATCTCCTTTTAAAAACAGTCTTACATAGTCTATTAAGACTTCAATAGGCAAGCCTGCATTTCGCATGCATTTTATAAATTCAATCCAATTGCAGTCTTCTTCTTTATAATCTCTAATTTTACTTTTGTTACGACCGACATGAGGTATGAGACCAATACGTTCATAATAACGAAGGGTATCCTTTGAAATGTCAAATTTCTCGCTTACTTCAGAAATTGTCATATAATTTCTCCTCAAAATTTAATTAGATTATAAAAATATTTAGGAGTATGAAAAAATCCATACTCCTAAATATAATATTTATTTTACTCTATTTTTTGGCTTTCAGCTTATTCTAATAGCCTATATGACTTTGCTATTTTTAAAATTAATTTTTGAAAATCTGTTATCGATTGGTGGCTTTTTCCAATTCCTCAGGATAGCGATTTCCAGCAATTTTGATCTTGGAGCTTGCAAGGTTCAATTCATTTATCTCATCTTTACTAAACTCAATATCAATAGCTCCCAGATTCTCAGTCAGGCGCTCTAATTTCCTGGTGCCAGGAATAGGAACGATCCACGGTTTTTGGACCAGTAACCATGCAAGCGCAATCTGTGCCGATGTTGCACTCTTTCTTTCTGCGAATTTTTTAATTAGATCTATTAAAGCTTGATTTGCGTCTAAATTTTCTGGTGTAAAACGAGGCAGCCTGCTTCGAAAGTCTGAGCTATCAAAAGTGGAATTCTTATCAAATCTTCCAGCTAAAAATCCTCTGCCCAATGGACTAAATGGAACAAAACCAATTCCCAATTCATCAAGAACGGGTAACAATTCATTCTCAGGTTGTCTCCACCACATTGAATATTCGCTTTGAATTGCAGCCAGTGGCTGGACAGCATGTGCACGTCGAATGGTACTTATACCAGCCTCAGAGAGTCCCCAATATTTTACCTTTCCCTCTCGAATCAAATCTTTTATCTTTCCAGCCACATCTTCAATTGGAACATTTGGATCTACGCGATGTTGATACAAAAGATCTATAGTTTCAATCTTCAATCTTTTCAAAGATCCTTCTACAGCCTCTTGTATATGTTCGGGACGACTATCAAAACCAGACTGTTTCCCATCCTGAATGTTAAACCCAAATTTGGTAGCTATAACCACCCTATCTCTGAATGGCTTAAGCGCTTCGCCTACAAGTTCTTCGTTTGTAAATGGACCGTATATTTCAGCAGTGTCGAAAAAGGTTACGCCTAGATCAATTGCTGAATGAATCAATGAAATCATTTCATTCTTATCTGCTGCTGGTCCGTACCCATGGCTCATTCCCATACAACCTAAACCAATAGCTGATACCTCAAGTTCAGATCCCAATTTACGTTTTTTCATTTTAAAGCCTCCTAAATCTGTAGTTTGAAATGAAGACAATAGTATTAATTAAGTTTTACTTAGTTTAACTTTACCACTTAGAGCTAACTCAATGTCAATAAAGAAAGTTCAGTCCCAAGATTGTTACAATTTTAACTCCATAAATATTGCGCCTTTTATTGGGTTATGTCTGTATGGCTCAATTTCATAAAAACCCAAGGATCTATATAATTTGATTGCAGCTCTCATGTCAGAAACGCTATCAAGCCTCATAAACGAGTAACCAATTTCTTTCGCTATGGAGATGATCCTTACCGATAGTTCTCTGCCTATACCCTCTCCCCTACAATGGGGTCTTACATAAAGTCTCTTCATCTCGCAATATATATCATCAATCTTTCTCAATGCCACACAGCCACCATATTCCTCATCAAGTTTTGCAAGTAATATTGCCCCATTTGGCTCACAATATTCGCCTGGCAAATTAGCAATCTCATCTCTAAAATTCTGAAAATCTAAATCAAAATTTAAAGAGGCTGCATATTCTTGAAATAATTCTCTTACAATTTTGAGATCTTCAGGAAATATTGGCCTGATAACATCTAGCATCTTGTTAATCTTTCAACTAAGTTTTTGTGATCTGGAAACTCATTTAGCAACTTATCACGCTCTCCCATCTCAAAGTCTTCAAAGTCAAAACCAGGTGAGACGCTGCAGCCAACCAATGAATAACTACTTTTATCATCTATATCAGCACCAAACCAATGCCCAGCCTTAACTATTTGCTGAAAAGATTGATTTCTATCAAAATCTGGACCTAAAAATCTTTTTTCCAGTGATCCTGTTGGAGACAATATATACAAAGTTAAAGAACTGCCAAAATAGAAATGCCACACTTCATCAGACTTTAATCTGTGTAATGCAGAAAATTGATCGTGGTCTAATAAAAAATATATTAATGTAAATAGGGGTCTGTTAGTGTTTATGCCATTTAAAAATGAGCCATCCAACAATAGTTCTGATTTGTAAGTTTGACGATAATAGCCGCCTTCAGGATGTGGCTTCAAATTTAAATGTTCAATCCAATATCTTGCGTTATATTTCTTTTCCATCTCATCTGCCACCTTAAATCTATTACTTTTAATTATAAAACTTAAAATTAAATAAATACTAAGCTTGTGATACATTTTATCAGAAAAAATATATAATTAGTGTTAACAAAATTATAAAGGGGGAAATGATGCTATTTAGATTTGTAATAATATTGTTTTTATTTTTTATCTCAATTGACTTTTGCCATTGTCCTACAGCTTATGCTCTTACATTTGTAAATTATTATACCGATTCTTACAACGATACTTTCTCTTATACAAAAGAAGGCATTGAAGTTATTCCTGATGGGAAAATGAAAGTTTCTGTTGTAGAAGAATATTCATATAACGGAAAACTAAATCTAATCAAGTTGAGATCTAAATATGGACTTTCATTGGCTGGATATGACAATCTTTCATTTACAATATTTGTTTTTGAATTAAATATGGACAGTTATAAGTACACACTTCTTGGCTATGGCGATTTTGATTCAAGTGGCAATATTATATTTTCCTATGTTTACAAAGATAAAAATTGGTATTTTGCTGAAAAAGACTCTCCTGCCAGAAGTTTAATCGACTCGATAAAGAGTTTTTACAAAAGCACTTGATACAGAAAAACGGCAGAAAAGAATCTGCCGTTTTAAGTTTAGATAATGTTAAAAATTAGTGATTGTTTGCATAATCAATGCCATCTCTAACTTCATGGATGGCTCTATCGGTATATTCTATAGCCTTAACCCTATGACCGTTGAAGTCATGAGCTGCATTGTTAAGATGTTCTTTTGCTTTTATCAAAAGATTTAAAGCTGCTTCCATCTCAGGATGATTCCCCCAAGCTACCTGTTGATAATATCCGGGAACAATTGGTTGAGCTTGAGCAGAGCTTTGGTTAGAAACCAGATTAAACGAAGCAGTGGATGCAAACATTAGTATGCCGCCTACGAGTAAACCAAATAAAAAATTTTTCATAACTACCTCCCTGTTTTTAATTTAGATCATATTTTTATATTATTTTACTATTATTAGAATTTGATTAGTTTTATAGAAAGTTTAAAAGTGAATATAATAATTCTAAATAGTTAAATCAATATTTAAGCCAATACATTTACTTCACACTGATTGAAGTTCTCTGGCAATACCAATGAATTATTTCCGCGCGCAATGTTAATCTTATTGAACAATTTTGCAAGAGAAAGGACATCTTCGGCACAATAAAGAGCAATTTCTTCCAATTTATTATCCTTAAAATATTTAGCGACTTGTTTACCGTCCATTTGAGTTTTGCTATCAATTTCGTTTAACATACAAAGAGCTTTCAAGGACGAATAAGAATTTGTAAGTAAATATGTATCTATATGATAAAGAGTATTTCTGCTTGTATAATCTGGTCTATCATTTTCCCATTTGTCACTGGTATCAAGATATTCTTTCAAGCCATTTTTTGCATTTTCTGACAAAGTATCATAATATTTAATGGCTCTCAAAGTAAGAATAGGCATATCAAAACTTTGTCCATTGTGAGTAACTATGACAGGATATTGAGATTTTTTTGATTTTGATTGTTTTATTGACAGATAAAATCCTGAAAAAAACTTATCAACTATTAGAGGTGCCTCTCGACTGATAAAGGTTTTAAAATAAAAATCTTCTGTGCCCACATTGCCAAGAACAGAAAAACAAATAGGAATATGAAATACATTTTGGCTAACGAACTCGTTGTTATTGTACTGACTTTTATTTTTTTCTGATCCTGCTTTTTGAAGTAAATCATCATCAATAACTGTTTCAATATCCAGAAACAAATAATTCATTTTGAAAAATGCCTCCATTTTCCTAAATTCTTAAAACTATTTGTTATACAATGGCACTTGCTTCTTCAATAATTTGTTTAACGTTTTCGAATTGTTCATTAGTTATATTGATCCCTGGTGGATTGGTAAAGGTAGAAATATCTAACCCGTTAGCCTTAACTGCAGCCTTTATGCCCGTAATAAAAAGATCTGTACACTCATACAGTCTCATTAGAACAGAAATCTTTTTTGCACATTTTTCTACTGTAACGAAATCTTTGTTTTCATAGGCCTTATGTAGACTGACAAGAAGTTTTGGATCTACATTAGCCAGACCGCATAGCACTCCATCTCCACCTGAAACTCTATTTAGAATATAGTATTCGTCAAAACCTGATAAAACGGTGAAATCAGGCCTAATTGACTTTACCTTTTGTATTACCCTTCTCGTATGACTGATGCTGTCTACTGTGTCTTTCAAAGAAACAATATTGTAATATTTTTTTGCAAGGTTTGATACTACTTCAGCAGATAGCTCTGTTCCAGTCCTAGCAGGAAAATTATACAACATAATGGGAATATCTACCGACTGAGCAATCTTTCCAAAATATTGTTCTGCAGCGCCTTCAGATGGTCCAAAATAATATGGCGACACAATAGTTACTCCATCTGCCCCTATTTCTCTGGAATACCTTGACATTTCAATAACCTCATTTATATTTGTAGAGCCTGTACCAATAAGAACTTTTGCTCTTTTATTTACTGCACTCACTACGAAAGATGCGAACTTCTTCTTTTGCTCAACTGAGAAAGAATAAAATTCTCCAATGCTCCCAAGAAATAATATTCCATCTACTCCATTGTTTATGAGATTGTCTATGTGAGCAGCCATTTTCGCAAGATCAAAATTACCATTATCATCTAAAATTGTAATACAAGCAGTATAAACTCCCCTAAACATATCCTCCTCCTTAATTAAACTTTATATGTAAAACTGTTTATAGATTACTTGTTTTGGTTATTCTTTATAGATTCTATCAGAAGCCTGCCAATAGTTCCTTCTTGAACATAATCCCAGGTTGGGTTATCTATGCTATCAAGGTACAAAATATCCCCGTTTTTATTATAATCAGTAAAGGACGTTATCATAATTAAATTATTTTTGAGATCCAACTTCAAATAAACAATCGTATATAAAAGCAAATCGTATCCATAAGTTGATATATTGTGAGATTTTAAAATTGAAATATAGCTGCTTTTGCCTGATTCAGAATACAGCTCTCTGTAATTTACCTCAATAATATTTTGAGAGATATGTTTTATGCTATCTGCATCATAAAAATATTGGTTCCCATATGTACTATCGCTTGCAAAGAATATCCAATTGCTTGCAAATGCCTGTTTGCAATTAATGCTAAATGCTAAAAAAACAATTATTATTATTAAGCCTAACTTAAAATTATTCAAACTTTCACCAACTTATAGTATTTACTTAATGATAATACATTATGTGATTTTATGCATATTTTTCATATCATACATGCTTTCATCAGCACTTTTGAATGTATCGTCAAAATTGTTCGTAAATTGAGAAATACCAAAAGAAAAAGTGGTTACAACTTCATCTGATGATTTTAAAAATTTGTTCTTTATCCTGTTAATTATATTTGTAGCAGCGTTTTCGGTGCAATTTCTTAATAAAATTAAAAATTCATCTCCGCCCATTCTAATTACTAAATCATTGTCGCGCAAATTTTGCTTCGATATATCAACAAAATCTTTCAATACTTTGTCGCCAAATACGTGCCCATATTTATCATTAATTGCCTTAAAATTGTCAATATCAACTACAATAAATATATCTGATGAAGAAAAAACAATATTTGATAGGATATATCTGTTAAATGTGTTGGTTAATGCATCAGTGGTGTATTTATTTAGTGAAATTATCATATTATGATATATATTCTTATAATCTTCAAGTAAAATCATCCCAAAAGCATATAAAGTTAGAGCTATGCCATATATAAAAGAATAATCTTGGGATTGCCCCATTATTAATGTCAAAATACTCTTCATAATTGTCAACCAAAGAACTACAATAGGCAATATTAATTGAATTTTTTTAGCTTTTACAACAAAATATACAACTAAAGACAGATTCAGCAATAATGCAAAGTCTTTGAAATTAACTGAAGAACCCATCAGTTGTGCAGGACTGCCAATAAAAATAATATATATCAAATATAAAACAGTTAAAGAAGATGTATATTTTGACAATAGATATTTTTTAAAGCAATAATACTCTGTCCCCATTAAGAAAAATTGTGATGCTATTAGCGATGATGATAATGTTATTTTTTTTAATATCACAAAAAGAAATGTACTTGGAGTGCCCCAATAAACAAACTCAAAAAGATATATTGAAACAAAAATAAAAGATATGCCAAAATTTAAATAGATATTTTTTATTAACTGATTTTGAAACCCAAAAACTAATAAAATTATCCCAAATATCAAAATAGCACCCATACATATTAGAAAAAAATAATAGCTGATAAGGTTGTAAAGACTTTGGATTGGAGCTATTTTATCGTCCAAACCCAAATACGGGACAGACGTTATACCCGATAAAGAAAAACCGTTTACTAATATTTCCAAAGTGTTATCATCTCTGATAATATTCGGATCAAAATATATTGAGTAAGTTTCATTCCAGGGTATATTGAAAACTGCTTTATTTATATCGCCCTTTTTAAACACAAGTTTATCGTTTATAAAAACCTCAAAGCCAGCACAGTCAATACTCTCTATGACCAATGTGTCAGCCTGAATTTTCTTAAATGTTTTTTTAAACCTTAGGATTGTGTTGTCTGGCACTTGTTCGGTATATGGCAGAACTATTACTTTTCTAATATTGTTGGATTCTAATTCCCACTTACCTGAAAGAGAGTTATTTAAAGGTTGATAGGCATTATAAATAGCAAAATCAAATAAAAGAAATATTAAGATTCCAAGTAAAATTTTTATTACAATATTAATTTTTAAATGGTATACATCTAAAAAGTTACTTATTAACTTGAACTTATTCAAAAGCATTTGACATTATACCCAAGCATCGTAAAATAGGTCAAATAAATTATTATCACAAATTTTATACTTTTTCACCTACTATGACCACAAAAGCTCCCCTCCCATAACCAGATTCAGGCTTCTGTACATAGTCCAAATCATTAACACTTCTATCAAACAAGACCTGAATGGCTCCTGCAAATCGAATGCCTATTTTATTAAAAAGCTCAATTACTTCTTCTGACGAAAAGAATCTTGCATTCTTGTAAAAAACGCTGTTTGATTGCCTATCTAGATACAATCTACCAAGCTCACTTTCTTTGTCAACTATAGCAACTATTAATCTTGAACCATTTTTCAGAACTCTTTTTGCTTCGGACAAACTTTTTTCTGGATCGTTTACAAAACAAATGGTCACTGCAAGAAGCACGAAATCAAATTCTTCGTCAGGAAAAGGCAAATCTTCAGCTAATCCCTTATATACATTTATGCCTCTATCTCTTGCAATTTGAGCCATTTTATCTGAAGGCTCTACCCCAAATGAGATTCCCAATGGCTTAGCAAATCTTCCACTTCCAACCCCCACTTCAAGACCTTTTCCTTCAGAAGGAGCTGCCATTTTCAACGCTTCTATTTCTGACAGGTAAACAAACTTATTTTCTTCAAACCAGGATTCATATTCAGATGAATATTTTTCAAAAACTTCTACTTTTTTCAAAAAATCTAAATAGAAAGCTTTAGCACTATATAGATTTTCAAAATCTGAAATTATAGAATCTACATTTAATTTAATTAACTTATCTTTATACTCATCGCTAATTTTGGAGCCAATCAATATATATTCGGATAAATCAATGTTTGATAGACTCTCTCCAGGAATTTTTTCTAAAAATTTATCATTATCAAAAATTAAATAAAATGGCGCTTCTTCAAAATTTCCCTTAAAAATTTCACCTGTATAGTCTGTAGCGATCAAAGCATATTTCATAAATTGTAGCTCGCAGAAAAAAATTCACCTAACAATTAAAACTCCTGCTCCTTTATATTCTCCATGTTTAAGCATTACAAGCGCTCTATTTGCATCATGAAAATCAAATTCGTGCACTTTTGATACTATTGGGATGGATGATGCAATATCTAAAAATTCTCTTACATCCTTTCTTGTAATATTAGCTACGCTTTTAATTTCTTTTTCATTCCACAGATGTTCTTGATAATCAAGTTCTGGTATTAGAGATTCTTTCCTGATAAGATTTGTAACCAATCTTCCACCCTTTTCAAGAACGCCTAATGCTTCTCTTATCACATAACCCGCAGGCGTAGTGTCAATAGCACGATTTAGCTTTTTCGGCGGCATATCTCCTGTAACCCCTACCCAATCAGCTCCCATGTTTTTCGCCACTTTGCTTGCAGAATCTTCTTTTCTCCTGGTAAATACAAATACTTCTGAATTTGGATACAGACCTCTTATTATCTGAAGTACTAAATGAGCTGAGGCTCCAAAACCGAAAAGTCCAATGCAATCGCTATCATTCATATTCGTAAGCTTTAGTGACCTGTAGCCTACTGCTCCAGCACACAGAAGTGGTGCGGCCTGAACGTCTGAAAATTTATCTGGCATTTTATAACAAAAGTCCTCAGATATTAAGCAATACTCAGCGTAACCTCCATCCACATCACACCCAGTAGCCTTAAAATCATTGCAAAGATTCTCTTCGCCTCTTTTACA
>JAJXTU010000065.1 GCA_021783475.1 bacterium | reverse complement strand
CTGGAAGTGGAGATAGGCCTGCATATAGTGAGATGACTCAATATCCACTTTATAAAATGGCTGAACATGTAGGAAATATTGAAGAAGTTGTTATAAGAAGTCTATTTGCGTTTGATTTTGTTTGGCTATGTTTTGTATGGATTCTATTGCCATTTATTTATTTTATTAACAATAAGATATTTAAAAAGAATTCAAAACAGGACACAATCTCCCCAGTTTAAAATTTACCTTAAACTAAGGGAGATTGTGAAATTTTAAATTCTGTTAATCGGTACAAAAATAGCTCATATCGAGCTTGTCTAAATCCAATCTTTTTATTGTTTCTGGCAGTATTTTGCCGTTTTCATCAAGTCCTCTTATTTTGTAATAGCTATTAAGATACTTTTCGAAATCGTATACAGCCTTGCCCTTACGAGGTCCAGTCTCAGCAGCTTTGAAAAATCTTTCAGGCAGGGTATCATCGCTTCTATCGAAACCGTAATCGGTGTTTATCATTCTTTGTAAAATAAATATTCTCTCTGAAGTTTTCATTAGCTCTTCAATATTCGTATCCCATCCAGTGACAAGATTAACTCCCTTTACAATATCATCTGCTGTTAGATTTCCAAAAAGATGGAAGAAGCAAAGAGTGAGAGAATTTAACAAACATGAAAGGTCTTGCGATCTGATAGCTAGCAAATCCTTGTTTTCCATGCTGTCCAATGATGTTTTTATATCATCTCCGAATTGATTTAGAACTCCAGCTCTCTCGCCCACATGAGAGGCTCCTCTTTGGTGGCATGCACCTCTATTGCCAGTAGCATAGTTTATAGAAAGAGAATAAAAAGCCCTTGGATCGTGGGCTGGCACATCAAGATTTTTAACTGAAACGTTAAATGACTCTGGCATATTAAAAGTGCTCAATAATTTTTTTGAACCTTCAGAGATAATGCTTCCGATTCCTTTTTTTTGATATGTGAGTTCTATTAAGTTTAATAAGGTGTCTGCATCTCCCCATTTTGGAACGAACCCTATATCGCTTTGCTTTATGTATCCAGCTTCATAGCCCTCTATAACAGTAGCAACCAAGCTGCCCATAGTTATTGTATCCATGCCATATCTGTTTGATAGATCGTTTGCTTTGCATACTGTATCAAGGTCTTTTATGTCCAGGCTTGTGCCAAATAGCGCAAGGGTTTCATATTCTGGACCTATCCCCTTATATCCAGTTGGCGATTCCACATATCTATGACAGCCAATTACGCACCCAAAACAATATCTGCTCTTAGCATTAAGATACTGGGTATAATTTGGAGAGGCTAAGGCTTTTGCCCCCTCTTCCCATTCATCACCTAACCAGTGGTGTATTGGCACATCTCCCAATCTTTCTATTGATGCCATCACAGCTGGTGTGCCTTCACCGTTGAAGACGTTAGCTCTCTTTAACTTTTCAAATAACCCTCTTCTAAATTCAGAAAGTTTTTCATTATCGTACACCTTGCACATTTCACCTTGAGCAGCGACTATAGCCTTTAGATTTTTTGACCCCATTACAGCGCCAGCTCCGCCTCTTCCACCAAAACCGTGCGCATTGCTCACAACACAGGCAAATTTTACAAGATTTTCTCCTGCTTGGCCTATCGTAATAGTCGAGACGACTTTGCCTTTGTGCTTCTCGACAATCATTTCATGAGCTTGATATGCATCTTTTCCCCATAATGAATCAGCATCAATAACCTCTATGTTATCTTGAGATATATATAGATAGACAGGCTTATCTGATTTGTTTTGCACTACTATTGCATCGAATCCAGTTGATTTTAAATGAACAGAGAAGTTACTACCTGCGGATGTATCAGAAAAAGTGCCGGTAAGAGGTGATTTACACATTACAGAGATCTTTCCACTTCCTGGCAGCATCCCTGTCTGCCATGGGCCTGATGCCACTACAAGGATATTTTCTTCTGAAAGAGGATCCGTTTCTTTTTTGACTAAATTATTTATAAAATAGGCACCAAATCCGCTCCCCCCAAGAAACTTCTTATAAAATTCTTCATTGAAATGCTTTACAGTAGCTTTTCTGGTCTTAAGATCTACAAATGCAATTTTTCCGCTATTCCCAAACATTTTCTTACCCCTTTCGTATGTTATAGTCTTCATTATAATATTTTTATATAACTTAAAACAGTTTAAGTTATATAATTTTAGTTTTATGATTACCCAAGTTCAATGCTCCATAATATCTATATTAACAAATATTTTAATATTTTAAAATATTAAATAAGCTTTTCTATTATAGATAATCTATTCTAAAATTTTTTAACTATTTCCATAATTATCTTAACTATATTTTAATCTTAAAAAAATAAAATGTGTTAAATTCATTAATTCTGGAGGCTACAATATGGACAATAGTTTGATTGATAACGAATTTCAAAAATTACAATCAGAGGCCAATGGTATTGGCGAGAAAATTCAAAATTTAGCTGATAAGCTTAAGACTTTACAAAGCTCAGGCAATCAAGATGCAAGGGAAATGCTCTTAGATTTGAAGGATTTAGCGCTTAGCATCCAAAGCGAACAAAATCAGATGTTTGCATTTTTACAAACCCTGCATCAAAACGTCCCGCAAAATCAATATCAAAACTACAATCAACAGCCGCAACAGCAGCAGGGCAGAGGATTTTTCGGCTCTCTTTTAGGAAGTGGATTTTTACAGGCTATTGAAATGGGAGCTGGCTTTGGCATTGGGGATGATCTAATCAACAGCATATTCTAAATAAAGCGATATAAATTGAATTTTTCGGCTCTCAGTTTACAAATCTATTTACGCTTAACGAAATACAAAGTAAATTAGTTGAGAGGTAATTATGGATTTATTTAATGTTCATGCTCAGTCAAGCGTTTTAATGACGATAATTTTAGCCTATTTGTTAGGCGTCGTTCATGGTATTACGCCAGACGAGCATACCTGGCCTATTACCTTTAGCTATTCAATTGGTAGTTATTCGGCTAAGAAGGGCTTTTTTATAGGGTTAGCCTTTTCTTTAGCTTTTAGTGTCCAAAGGGCTATAGCAAGCGAACTTGCATATTTTTCTTTAATAAGTTTTATGTCGAAACCTTATGTTGATTATATAGTTTATGCCGTTGTAGGAGTCGCAATGGTTCTTGGTGGTCTTTATATCTTCAATTTTAACGATGTCTTTCATATACATCTTGGCAAGATTGACAATATACATCACAAAGAAGCATTGTCTGGCAAATTTATCGACTTACGACATAAGAAAACTACCTATAAAATGGCTATAATTCATGGATTTATCGCGGGTTGGGGTTTTGGGGCTTTTGCGCTAATTCTTTACACGATTCTTGCTCCATCAATGCCAAATGTTTATGTTGCATGGTTGCCTGGGTTTGTTTTTGGCCTTGGCACTACTACTGTTCAGATTTTAGCTGGTGCACTCTTTGGGATTTTAGGGAAAAGATTAAACTTACCTGAAAGTGTAAGTCAACACATAGCAAGACTTACTGCGGCAAGGACGCTTATCTTAGGCGGAGTATTATTTTCTTTATCTGGCATTTTAGGTTTAATTGATCCAAAACTCTTGTCATTTAACATTGTAACGCCTATTAAGGTTCACAACTTGCATAACTTAAATATAGGCTTTTTCTTGGTTATTGTCGTAGTTTTGGGTATCGGGATAACAACGTTTTTAGTAGAAACTATAAAATATAGAAAAATTTACAAAACAATTTAGTAATTACTGGATTTATTACAAAATAAAGTTTTTTTCACTATAATATCTCTATATATTATTATTAGAGGTAAATAATTTGAAAAAGACAGAAGAAGAATTTTGCAACGATCAATTTCTTCAAAATGCTTTAAATAGAGCTGAAAAAAGTTATTTTGAAAAAAGAAGAAAATTAGAAAAAGTTTTTGATTTTGAAAAGTTTAAAGATGAAATAAGGGATATTAAAGAAAAAAATATTAAAAGTTTAGAAGAAAACATCGTTTTTCTTTTAAACAACCTTAGATCAAGAGGTTTTGAGGTTTTTTTTGCGAAATACTCTGACGAAGCCCTTACATATTTTTATAATATACTTACAAAAAAGGGCATAAAAAAAGTTGTAAAATCAAAGTCACTCACTACTGAAGAAATAAATTTGAACTCATTTCTTGAGAAGAACAATATTACGCCTGTTGAGACAGATCTTGGTGAATGGCTGGTTCAGCTAAACAACGAAAAAGCTACTCATATGACAGCTCCTGCAATTCATATGTCTAAAGAGAAAATCCTAAACTTTTTAAATGAAAAGTTCAATGCAAACCTTAAGCTGGACATAAAAGAGATGGTTGATTTTTGTAAAAATGAAATAAATAAAGAGTTTGATAACACAAACTGTGGCATTTTTGGGGCTAATGTTGTTACACGGGATGGCACTTTCTTCATAGTGAGTAATGAGGGCAATATTCAGCACGTTTTAAATCACGATATAAATATATGTATTGTGGGCATAGATAAGATAGTAGAAAATGTCGACGACGCCTTTAAAATTGTTTCATTTTTGCCAAAAAATGCTACTGGTCAGGTTATCACATCTTGGATAGACGTTTTCACAAAGCCTCCAGGTAATGAATTTTTTGTAATACTTCTTGACAATAACCGTTCGAAAATAGCCAGAGAAGAAAAGTTTGACAAGGTCTTAAACTGCATAAAATGTGGAGCATGTCAGATGGCATGTCCTGTGTATACTACTGTGGGCGGTCAGCTGTTTAGAGGCGAGACCTACGCTGGTCCAATTGGCGTATTGCTTTCATATATGGATAATTATAAATTGATGAATGAGTTATCCTTTTTGTGTACAGGCTGTATGGCGTGTGATAAAGTCTGCTCATCCAGAATTCCAATTCAATCACTAATATTAGAAATAAAGTCAAAGTATGAAAGAAATAATATCATTAAAAAATTTGCGATTAAAAGTATGAAAAATTACAGATTATTAAGGGCTCTTATATCCCTTGCTAGTCCGTACTTTAAAGATGGCATCAAGATGAGAAGATTTAAATTTTTAAGAGATGAATTTGGACTAAGTTTTAGAACTCTTCCAGCTATTAACAAAGTGTCATTTGACACAGTAAAAACTAAATCTTCAAAAATTGGACTATTTGCAGGCTGCTCTACCAATATATTTTATGATGATGTAGGTAAAGATTTAGTTCGTCTATCTAACTTTTTAAATATAGACATAGAAATTATAAATCAAAGCTCTTGCTGTGGGGCAGCAGCCCTTTACAACGGCTTAAAAGTTGAGGCTATCAATCAGGCACAAAAGACAATCAAGGATATTGAGAGGTTTGAAAAGATTTTATTTCTTGATCCTCACTGTGCGCACATGGTTCAAAGAGATTATTCTGAATTATTTGGCATAGATTTTTCCAATAGGGTAGCGGATGCAGGGTATTATTTTGTCGAACTTTTGAAAAACAGAAAATATAAATTTATTCCTTTAAATAAAGTCGTGACTTATCATCATCCTTGTCATCTTTCAAGAGGTATGAATCAAGCTTTGCAAATTGAAGATTTTATTAAGGAAAAAGAAAAGAAATTTTCTGAATTAAATGAGAAGGACAGATGCTGTGGCTTTGCAGGAACATATTCTATCATGCACAAACACATTTCCAACAAGTTCGTTCAGCGAAAGATTGACAATATTATTAAATCAAATTCAGAAGTTGTAATTACATCTTGCCCAGGATGCATAATGCAAATATCTGGAGCCCTGGATGTTATGAACGCGCAAAATATTAGCGTAATACACTTTGTATCATATCTAAAAAATATTTTGGGAGCCTAAATTGATAGAAAAATTTATAGAAACTGCAAATCTAAGTGGTGTAGAAGTAAAAGTTGTTAAGAATATCAACTTTTTAAATGAGTTTGGTCTAAATACTTCTTTAGATTATGATTCTAATAAGAATGTTGGGTTTATAAAAGCTCTATCGGGTGCGACCGAGAGCGCTAGTGCAGTCATCAATATTCCAAAACGCGAAAAGTTAAAATCTATATTAAACTCAAAAACTCTTTATATTTCGATTGAAAAAGCTACTTTACGATCTACATTAAGCGAAGCCTATTTTTTAGCAAAACAAAAATGCCAGGATGAATATATGCTATTTATCTCTGGAGAGAGCAAAACTGCAGATATAGAGAAGACATTGGTCAGTGGTGTTCAAGGACCTGAAAAAATTGTATTTTTATTAGTTAACAAGGGTTGAGGATGATTTGAAGATAAATATCTTAAATTTTTCAAAGTCTCAAATATTAGTCCTACTGATACTTTGGTTAGCATTTCTATTCTCTTTTGTGGACAGACTTGCTTGGGCGCCAATTATCCCTCTTGCAGCTAAAGCTCTTCAGCTAAATGCTAAAGAAGCAGGGAGCTACATGAGCGCATTTTATTTTGGCTACATATTGACTCAGCTTCCGGGTGGGTATTTGGCTGATAGATTCGGATATAGAAAGATTTTACTTTATTCGTTTTTTATAATGGGATTTTTTACTATATTGATGGGCACAGTTGGAAATTTCTGGCAAGGGTTTTTTTATAGAATATTTGCGGGAATGGGCTCGGGTGCTATATTTTCTGCCTGTGTAAAGGGTATATTTGATTGGTTTTCTGAAAAAAACAGGTATACTGCTATGGGATTTTTTATGACTGCATCTTCTGTTGGAGTTTTCCTGGTAAATATTTTTGTGCCCACAATAGCGAAATTTCATGGATGGAATGCATCATTTTATGTCGCAGGCATGCTGCCAATTATTACGCTCTTATTTGCATACTTTTTTCTTCGTGAAAATAGCTCTTCAAATGAGACAAAATCAATTTTGAGCTTTGTTTACAACATTAAGATTCTTCTTAAAAATAAAGAATTTATGTTAACAGGTTTGGCTGGCTTTTTTGCAATGTGGGCTACATGGGGGACAGCTACTTGGGCTAACTCATATTTAAATAAAGGTTTGGGGCTTACTCTGATTCAGGCTGGTTTTTTTATGTCGGCCTTTGGAATAACTGCGCTAATATGTAAACCTATTGCTGGGATACTAACCGATATTACTGGTTGGAAGAAAAAGAATATTATATTTTTTATGTTAATTTTATTTTTTATTTTTTTGGTCATTTTTGGAATAAATAGAAGCATCTTTGCCCTGTATTTTCTTGCGCCTATATTGGGTATTCTTGCATTTGTTTACAGTCCTGTGATGAATACTTTTGTAGGAGAGCTTGTAGACAAAAGAAATATTGGCATTGCAATGGGTTTGATAAATGCAATATGGCAGCTTGGATCTCTAATATCTCCACTGGCTGTTGGATTCGTGCTTGATTTAACACACAGTTATTTTTATGCATTTTTAACTCTTGGAATTGGTCCACTGTTAGGATCTATTATTATGTTGGCTGCATCGAATAGGTAAAAAATTTTGCTTTTATTATTTCTCAGTTTTTAAGCTGCTCATAAACTTTTAGTTTTGCACCTTTCTCTAAAAAAATATATGCTATTTAACTGTGATCATATTTAAGCACATGGTTATTAATTTAAAACATATCCCTTATTTCATCTATGCTTTTAGATTTTATAACAGCTTTATGCAGTTTTCTTAACTTTTCTCTTGCTTTTGTTTTTTTTCACTAAGAGCTTTATATCTCTTGAAACCTTATCGAATTTGGCTTCAATGGCATCTAAAAGTAAATCCTGGGCTTCAATAATCATACACTCTATCTTATCTTTCTCCATACCTTTCTCCATACCTTCTTCTCTTCCCTTTTCTATCCACTTTTCAATTACAGGTGCCATCTTATCACCTCCTACAGTAGAGTCTAATATAGCTTTCATTTCCTCATATAAAAAACCCTGATAATTCCACTACAAAAGCTGTAAAATCTATAAAAGCAAAATATAAAATTGCACTAAGCGGGACTCCAGTCGAAAACAATCTAAGCGAGTTGTGGAGTATTTTTGATTTTGCTTTGCCAAATTATCTAAAAACCTTAAAAGATTTTCAAAATACCTATGCCAAACCAATTGAGATTTCGCGTGATGAAGAGAAAATTATAAAACTTAAAAACATAACCGCACCATTTATGATAAGAAGACTTAAAACAGATAGATCTATTATCAGCGATCTTCCTGAAAAAAATGTTATAGATCAGCTAATAACTATGGAAAAACAGCAGGCTGCCTTGTATCAAGCAGTGGTTGACAAAATCTTAGATCAGCTGAAAGAATCTGATAGAAAATCGAGAAGCGCTTATATATTGAAATTGCTTGTATCATTAAAACAAATATGCAACCATCCAAGAAACTACGATAAACAGTCGCCAATTTCAAAAGAATTATCTGGTAAGACCAAGACTCTTATAGATTTGTTTGATATAATCTTGAGCAACAAAGAGAAAGTATTAATATTTACTCAATATGTAGAGATGGGGAATATTTTAAAGTCTATTATAGCTGATGAATTATTAACTGAACCCCTGTTTTTAGAGGGATCTCTGAACAAACAAAAAAGACAAGAGCTGATTGATAGATTTGAACAACAAAATAATGAAAGAATTTTTATTTTATCACTTAAAGCTGGTGGTACTGGTCTCAACTTGACTCAGGCAAATAACGTTATTCATTTTGATTTATGGTTTAATCCTGCAGTAGAAAATCAAGCCACAGATAGGGCCTTTAGAATTGGACAAAAAAAGAATGTTAATGTGTATAGGTTTATAACAAAAAATAGCTTTGAAGAAAAAATTGATAAGATGGTCAAGTTAAAACAGGAGTTGACCAATCTTACAGTAGCCACACAGGAAACGTGGCTGGGTAATTTAAGCAATGAAGAGCTGAAATATATTTTTGCAATAGATTAAATAAAAAAAGGAGACCTAGCGTGGATAAAGTTTTCGAAGCTGGCAAGATGTTAAAGGCTTTAGATTTCTTATACGAAAAGGCGCTCACAGGTGTGGCTGGTTTTGACAGAGCTGAAGATCTTGCAAATAATTATTTAAGAAAGCATTCAGATAAAATCAAGGCTGCAAATTCTTTGGTAAATAATCAAGTAAAAAAATGTGCTGCATCTGGCTTCTTGACCAGTTTTGGAGGGCTTATAACTCTTCCAGTCACACTTCCCATAAATATTACTTCAGTTTTATATGTTCAGATTAGGATGATAGCTGCTATTGCATGTATGGGAGGATTTGATATAAATGACGATCAAGTAAAGACCTATGTTTATATGGTTCTTGCAGGGCAGTCGATAGCAGATACGTTGAAGGATGTTGGAATAAAAATTACAACTAAGTCTGCAGGGAAGGTTTTAAAAAATATTCCGGGTGCAATATTGATAAAGATAAACAAACAAATTGGGTATAGACTTATTACAAAAGCTGGAGATACAGGAATTATCAATCTTACAAAATTTGTACCCGTTCTTGGAGGCGTTGTTTCAGGAGCATTTGACGGAACTACTACAAAATTAATCGGAAATAGAGCGATAAAAACCTTTTTAGAATAAAATAGCGAGTGGTTTTTGTAAATCTATAAACTAAAATAATTTTTCTTTATTTTTCTTTCACAAGACCATATACCAAGAGTGAAAGTATAAGAAGAAAGCCTAATGCCCTCATCCTGTTAGATTGTCTTTCTCCTCCACCTCTTCCTGACGGGCTCGATAGTTGGAGGAGGTTAAATATATATAGAATTGATATAGGGATCTTTGTTATTAGCGCGATAAGAGTTTTCAATATAGATCTATTGTCAATGTAGGTCTGAACGATAATGTATGAATAAATAACTATTTCTACTATCACTATCAAAAATACAAATATGTCCTGAACCAAACCATGAAATAACGATGAAGAGGCAACTGCAACAATCGGAATTAATGCGCCAGCAAAATTGGTTCCGACATCAGAAAAATTTCTATAGATTGTAACTATTCCTTTTAGTCCCAACAAAACCCCAATAATCTCGATTTATATACTTTAGAAAAAATAAAGGAAACTTACATAGCCCAGACTATTTTTTATTTTCAATTTTGTTGTTTTATTATTCCTTCTATATAAGATGTAAATGCGGAATTTAATTGTGCTAAAAATGAATCAATATTATCGTTTTTAATTTTTACAGCACGTTTACTAACATTATATTCATCCACAAAGACAAAATACTGATCCAGAAATCTTACATTTGTATGTGCAATAGAATTTCTAATAATATCTATTATATTTTCAGATTCTGATTTACTGTTACTTTTTCCATTATCTATTTCAATAACTATTTCAAACAAATGTTGGACCTTTTCAATACTTTCTGTAAGTTTATTTTCAAAATCTTCGTATCGTTTGTGCTGGCCTTTTCTTCTTTTAGAAATTTCACGAGGAGCAAGTAAAATAATATATAATATAATTACAAGAGTTCCGACAGTATTTAAACCATATTCTTTTAAACTCTCTATTATAACATCATCTTTTCTTATACCACCATCTAAGGATAGTGTATCAATACATTTACTCAAGGATTTATCAGGAAATAACGCAATTATTAATCTTATTGTCATAAAGCCTGTTATTAAAGTTTGCTCTTCTTCATAATCATAAATGTTTTTTTGACTAGAATCTTCTTTATTCATATCACCCTCCTTAAGATATTTTTACTAAAGGATAAAACATAGACAATATCTTGTCAACTATTCGAATTGCTTCATCAAAAATCTAAATGAAATACAATCGTTGCCTCAAATAAAAAATCTAAATGAAAATAAAAGCCTCTTAGAATAGTAGTTACTATAA
>JAJXTU010000064.1 GCA_021783475.1 bacterium | reverse complement strand
CCAGCAATCGTTTTAAAAAAACCGTTTCCGCTGAGGGCAAGATCGGTTGGATTGTTTGTTTGTAGGATTGTCCCTTGAGCAAAGGATATCGGCGTAGAGTCAAGAGTAGACCCAAGGCCAACCTCAAGAGGGTTGGTTGTTGGGGTGGCAAAAGAGAGCTCTTGAGACAATATATCAGAAAAATTTGTCCCGCTTTCTTTAAATCCTGTTGTATTGCTATTCGATATATTGTTTGCCACGACGTCCAAAGCATTTTGGCTAGAAAGAACGCCGCTTGTGGCAGTAAAAATAGAATTATCCATAATAAAGTCCTCCTAAAATAAATTCCTACGGAGTAGCCTTTAACGAGAGAAGATCCTGAAGCATTTGATCAGATGTAGTAATAACCCTTGCGTTTGCCTCATAGCCTCTTTCGGTAGTAATCAAATTCGTAAACTGCTGAGAGAGATCTACATTGGACATCTCAAGGGCGCTTGGGATAATAGTTCCAATGCCACCCGAACCAGCAGCACCTATCTGGGCAGTTCCAGAGTTGGAAGACGTACTATATATGTTTGATCCATTGCTCGTTAGACCTGACGGATTTGGAAAGTTAGCCAGTGCAATCTGCCCGATTGAATTTGTAAGTCCATTCGAATATGTCCCGGTAATGACGCCCGATTGATCTATAGAATAACTCTGCAAAGACCCAGATGAGTATCCGTCCTGACTGGCAAAGTTTAGACTAGACGATCCTCCATATTGTGTCATACCTGAAAAACTAATTATAGGGGTCCAAGGGGTGGATGCACCCGATGAAGGATTTATCAAAAGATTTGCAACAGAGGTAGAAGGAGATGGATAGGTGGTTGTCACACTTGACAGAGAGCCATTTGTATTAAAAGTCATTGTTCCAAAACCAGAAGTAGCGTAGACATTTGAAACAGGGGTAGTGCCTACATCAGTAGATGCATAAGAAAAATTATTAAGTCCTGTAGTAGCGCCTGTAGAACCATCACTTTCAGTGATGCCCAACCAGTTAGTGCCATAAGTTCCTGTTGGATCCACAAGTTTTGACTGCAGGTTAACGCTGCCGCCATTGTTACTTGCTACAAAATAATTTTTCAGTATTTGATCGTTGTTTATAGCGTTTATGACCTTCTGCTCTATTGTAGGAGCAGTGTCGCCAGATTGAACGGTAATAGATATATTATATGGCACATTGTCGCCTACTATGCTCTGAATTGCATCGCCATTAAGAGATAGAGTTATATTGTCAGTTGTAGTGGCTGCTGTAGGGGCGGCGGCGGCGGTCTTGCTGGGGACATCGGCCGAAGGAAGGGTTGTTAAGCTTCTCCATTTCCACTCGTTTTGAGTTCCGGTCGGGGTGATAACTGTGGTAACAGAGTGAGAGACGCCAAGAGAGTCATATATTGCCCCAGATGATGTAACAGCATATGGATTAGTTGAAGAGGAGATGTTAGCATACTGTGATGCGTCCAGGTTCCCCGTCATAGTGATATTGTTTGACTGTTTTGCAGGCATAGACTGACCTATAGGAACGGTTAAGTCTGATACGGGGCCTGAAGGATTTACTACGCCGCTCGAATCGGCCTGCCATCCTTGAACCTTGAGGCCTGCGCTATTTACAAGGTTTCCGTTTGCATCTACGTTGAAAGAGCCATCCCTAGTATAGTAGTTCTGAGAGCCGTTGTTTACTATAAAAAGCCCGTTCCCCTGTATGGCCAAATCGGTATTGACTCCAGTGTTCTCTGTAGAGGCGCTGCCAAAAGGCGTAGCGATAGATGCGATTTGGGTTCCCAAACCAACTTGCATAGGATTGATGCCGCCCAAACCATTTTGAGGCGCAGACGCACCGCTCAAAGTTTGAGTTAACATTTGAGAGAAGCTAACAGTGCTTCCCTTAAAACCAATTGTATTAACGTTTGAAATGTTATTGCCTATCACGTCCATGGCTGTCTGATTATTCTCTAAGCCACTAACGGCAGAAGACATAGCTCTTAACATCTTTTACCCTCCTTAATTTTTCGAGGGCCTCCGACAAGCGGTCCAGCCCATTTTATAATATTATTGCACTATCAATATTTGTAAATATATTGTCTTTCAAGCTATCTTGACTAACAGCGGTAATTATGGTCTTACTATTTGGATTTACCACAAAAGCCTTGTTGTCCATAAGAACAAGTGACTCCTTAGAACCCTTTTTAGAAAGCTTTTCCATAGCATCGTTCATCCTTGAGATGTCTTGAGAATTTAGATTTATACCTCTTGATTCAAGACGCTTTGATGCGTGGTTTGAAAGATTTATACTACTAAGTTCACTATTCAGGACATCAGCAAAGTTTGAGCTAGATTGTGCTGTTGATTGATTAATATTTGATGAGCCTTGTCCTTGAATTTTATCTATCTTCATGAAACGCTTGTCACGCTTGATAAAGTTATTGTAGAGCCGTTGCTCAATACCAGAGAAGGCGTGCCGTTGCTGATAGTCACTTGAGAAACTGTAGCACTCTGAGTGCTCTTATCACTTGCGGTATATTGAATATTTTTTCCTATCAAGCCAGTTGCATAAAGATTGTTTATGTTTGTCATGGAATTTTGAACCGTAGTACTCATGTTTGTCATTTGTTGGGTAGTGGTTAGTGATGACAATTCATTCATAAAATCGCTTGTGCTCATTGCATTAAGTGGATCTTGATTTTTTAGCTGAGCAATTAACAAAGTTAAGAAAGAGTTTGTGCTTGCCAAGCTATTGGAGCTTGAGGTCGAGGTAGAGCTCGAGCTAGAACTCGTATTAGCAGTATTACCGGTTGAGCCAACACTTGGAGCTGACATCTTTACTTCCTCCTTTTCTTATACTCTTACGTCTACACCGCTTTTGAGACTCTGGATGCCTGATATGATTGCGCTGTCAAAAGAGGTGCTATTGCTACCGGAAACCGGATAAATCGAATGATTAAAACTTTGGTTGAAACCTTGACCCTTTTGATCAGAACCTACATATACGTTTACGTTGTTTGCTTTAAATCCATTTGTTTGAATAATCTTCCTGAAATCCTGTATATTTGACATAATATCGTGTTTGGCAACGTCGTCAGCAACAAAAAATGTCATATTTACAGCGTTTGTTGACTTATCAAGGGATACGTTTAACTTCACTTTGCCCAAATCTGGCGGTTCCAATAAGAACTCTACATCCTTTGGGGTACCCGATCTCAAATCCTGCACCATGTTTTGGACCTTCTGATAGGCATCTATGGACAGGGAGTGATAGGATATGCTTTGGTTTGGCATTATAAGAGAGCTGCTATTTGACAAAGTGGCTGTTCCTAAGCCAGAAAAGACGGCTTCTTCGCCATTTGACGATGTCTTGCCAGAAGAGCCGGGAGATTGAGAATTAGTTTGATCGAAACCTGACACTATCTGGCCAGAAAGAGCTTGTGCAGTTATTAATTGGGTGTTTACAGAAGGAGATTGAAGGTTGCTTAATATCTGGGAAGTAATATTGTTCGAGATATTTTGAGCTATGATTTGGTTTTGGGGCACAAATATCTGCTGGCTGCTCTGTAGTGGAGTTGAGATTAGAGAGTTAGAGGTATAGGTTGGCAGTATGACTGATTGATTGATATTTTGAGAATTTATAGTTAACTGTGGAGAACTCGTAAGCTGACCTAAAACAGGTTGAGAATCTTGGCTAGAGGTCGTTTGACTTGGTGGAGTAGCGTTTGTCTGCGAATTCTGAGACGCACCCTGTGCTACCTGAGACGTTGTTAGCAAGTTTACATTTGAGGCAGCAATATTTTGATTTAATTGATTGGCAGATAAGATGCCAAGGTTATCTGTCAAACCCTGAGTTGATGATTGAGGCTGGTTAGCACTAGAGGTCGTTTGACTTGGTGGAGTAGCATTTGTCTGCGAATTCTGAGGCGCACCCTGTACTACCTGAGACGTTGTTAGCAAGTTTACATTTGAGGCAGCAATATTTTGATTTAATTGATTGGCAGATAAGATGCCAAGGTTATCTGTCAAACCCTGAGTTGATGATTGAGGCTGGCTAGCACTTGCGATCTGAGAGTTTATAGGCTGAGAATTCTGACTAGAGGGCGTTATAGTTGAGGAGGCAGAGTTCGTCTGAGGGCCAATTGTAGAAATAGCAGTTTGGCCACTAGGGTTCGAGTTTAAATTGAAGATGTTTAGCATAGCCTGGTCTACAAGATTTCCCTCAGAAGGAGAACTTGTGGATAAATTAGCATTTGTTAAGTTTGTAAGCTGAGCATTTTGAGTTAAAACAGGCAGCTGAGTTGCTTGAATTGAAATTAATTGGGTATCCTGTAAGGGAGCTAAAGTTTGAGCACTTGTTTGAGAGACAGAGGAAGAATTGATAACACCTTGATTGTTCCCGACAGTTTGTGATTGCGGCTGCGAAGATGATGAATTTATTTGTGTCGACACAGGAATCTGTACTGCTATGCTTAGAATGGGTATTTGATTTGAGACAGATACTGGCACAGATGAAGACTGAGCTTCACTAAGAGAGCCTTGATCGTTAGTTGTAGCCTGAGATTGAGGTTTAGACACAGTCGAACCGCTATTGGTCTGAGAGCCCTGGAGTATATTGGAATCAACCTGGGTTGTTTCACTAACAATTTGTTCCAAAAGGGAAGAAAAAGCCTCATCCTGAGATCCAGATACTTGATTTGGATTAGACTTGGAACCATTTGACTGCGATATGGGCAAACTAATTAAAGGCAAGGAATTCAATTTTTCACCTCCTTTCTATTAATTTTAATCAGTATAATATACCTTGTTAAGGATATCGACAAAAATCTATAATATATTTAAAAAGAATAATATCCAAAAAATTTCACTATCCCTTCGGACAAGAATTTTTTAGAACTGTCCGTCTTTAAAAATATTTCATTTGGAAGAAGTTATATATTTTAGTTTAAACACCTAAGAAGTAAGAGATAGAGCCCATACTAAACCTTAACAATATATTTCAAATGGATTTTGATACAAGGTTCTTTTCAACCATGTCACAGATAATATGAGCAATCATAATATGAGACTCCTGTATTCTGGGAACCAATCTTGAAGGCACACTTATGCAGATATCAGAGAGCTTTTCCATCTCGCTACCAGTCATACCAGTGAGAGAAATGGTGCTAATATGGCTAAGCTGAGCAATTCTGAGGGCCTTTATCAAATTCTTTGAATTACCGCTTGTAGAAATTGCAAGAAAGACATCGCCCGCCTCGCCAAGAGCTTCTATTTGCCTTGCAAATACGCTTTCATAACCAAAATCATTCGCAATTGCAGTGATAATCGACGTGTCAGTGGTGAGCGCAATAGCGCTCAAAGCTCTCCTGTCCACCAAAAATCTGCCCACAAACTCAGCAGCAATATGTTGGGAGTCGGCTGCAGATCCGCCATTGCCTGCAATTAAGAGCTTTTTGCCAGATCTAAGGGCAGCAGATATAACCTTGCAAGACATTACAACCATGTCTAAAAATTTTTCATCTTTTAGAAGCTTATTTTTTAATTCTATCGATTCTAAGATAGAACTCTTGATTACCTCTTTTGAGAGCACCTTACTTTTCCCTTTCAAAAAGGTCATACAGGGCACTAGAAAAGTTTTCAACAGAATATTTCTCTTTGACAGAAAGTCTTGCTCTCTTGCCAAGCTCCTGGGCGAATTGTCTATCTACTGCTAATTTCAGCATCGCTTTGTATAAATCTTCTTCGTCAGGGAGCGCCCACTCCCAGTCAGGATTGTATCCTGAATTATTTTCGCCTATCTTTTCAAACTTGTAATCCAATAGTATTGAATTGTCTTTGTTCATAAATTCAAGATTTCCACCATAACCTGTCGCTATTACAGGTTTTCCAAGCCACATAGCCTCTATCAAAGGAAGTGCCATACCCTCACAACTGTGAGGTGAGACATAGGCATCGGCAGCATTGAGAATAGTGATGTATCCGTCTCTGTTTGTGGTTTCGTCCACAAATATGACGTTGTCTGTAATATCAAGCTCCCTAATGTACTTAGCAATTTTTGCCTGATTTTCAGAATATTTTGCTGCCTGGAAGGTCTTAAAAATAAGGATAGCATTGCTATGTTCTTTTATAACCCTAGACAGGGCTTTTAGTAGTAAAAAGGGCCTTTTTCTGTCAAAATCCCTGAAAAAGTCTAGTATAAACATAAAAACAAAGGAATCATTAAAACCAAAGGTTGCGCGCAGATTTTTCCTGTGTTGCAATATCCTCCAATCGTGGCTAAAGGGATATGGAAATTTATAAACCTTTTTCCCTCCAGCTTTTATAAGGGCGCTTTTAGCAAAGTCAGAATAACACATAACCTCATCCACACAAGCAAACGCCTCGGGATCATCAAAATATCTATCAAATTCCCAATTCCAAATTGCAGATGTTTTGCCCTTGAAAACGTTGTTGGATATGTCTTTCAAATAAACCAGATCCTGTGAGTTTATAAAAAAAATTGTATTGTTAAAGGATAGATTGCTAACGTTAAAACATGCGATATTTTTGATTTCTTCAGGAGAAACGCTTACGTTTGACGCAACAGGCAGGAAAAATAAAGAGCAGGGAACGCCAAGGGAAGAAGATTTTCTAAAAAACGACCTTGCTTGCACTCCCAAACCAATTTTTGATTCAAAAAATCCAACAATATTTATCCCGAAAGGATTACGCTCAATACGAGAGGTATTAGTGAGATTGTAGCTAACTTTTAAGATGTCTTTCAAAATTGAAGTGTCTATTACACCAGATCCGGAAAAAATAATACTTAAATCTCTTCTCGATTCAATTACACAGCGGGCAAATCGACTTACCGAACTGTATTTTGGATGCAAAAAAGAAAGTATTGCCCTTACGTTTTCACTATCTGGCAGATAGGGGTTTCTAAATCTTTTAAATATCTCTTCAGAATACTCTTTTCTAACTTCAAGAGGTACCATTATCTGTGTAAGAGGAAGGTGCTCAAAATAATAAAGCATTTCTCCAAATTTTCTTTTATTGGAGAAAAAATCCTTGTTATAGTATTCGCCTACCAGCTTAACATAAGATTTATTTATCGAACCAAAAAAGCTTACATGGTCAAATAAAAATAGGTCATCAAGGTAAAAACCACTAAACTCAAAGAGCGAAACTTTCTTAGGCAGATTATTCCTAATTACAAAATAATTAGAATCTTTAAAAGCAATGTCGTCTTTCTTAAGGTTATAAAAAGTTAGAGTATATTGCAAATCGTCTAACTCAAGAGACTTTAATTTAGAAATTTCGTTTTTATGAAAATAATCAATTGTAGCTTCAGTGTTTCTTATAGCAAATATTGATTTCTTAAAATGCACCACATCATAATCATCTAAAAGTTCAAATATGCCGCCTATTTCAGATAAACAAAATATATTTTTTGATAAGTACAGGCTCGCTTTAAAACCCATATGGGCAAAATATTCAAAAACATAGGGCAGAGTCCAGCTTTTGGCGTCCTCCTTGCTCGAATTCCACAATACCTTGTGCATATCCCTACATGAAATTTCTGACAAAAGCTCACATAAAAAGAAAAACTTTACGCCTTTTGCAACGAGCTCATTAAAAAGTCTATATTCTCTGATATCCTTTAAAAGATCAACAACAACTATTACAAAATCAGTATCTGGGTTATTTTTCAAAAAACTATCCCTTAGGTTCAGAGCATAATGAATCTCATCTTTATTAACTAAAGTAAATGAAACATTAGTGTGCTGGACTGGTATCTTCGGAAAGTAATCAAAATTTATTTTTACTGCTCTTAAGCCCTTCCATGTATCTTTTGCTTCAAAAATTTCATATTTTATTTTCGATATGCCCTTTTGCAAGGAGGCCGCGAAACCCCTCTCTTGATATGTCTTTAGAGATTTTCTAAATGACATATATTTCGATAAAGAAGTTTTTAAAAATATATCTTTAAGCATATCAAAATACCACTACGAGCTCTTTAAAGAACAGAAACTTCTTCAGAGCGATTCGAAGATTACTTTTAAGATTTAATTCCCTTGGAATATAAATTTCGATTCCCTCCTGTTCAAAAACTTTATATGACGTGTCTTCCATAGGTTCTCCCGCTCGAACTGAGGGGGGCAAAGGAAGCCTGCTTCAAGAAAAACACGAAGACGCACTCAAGAAATAAATCTTCGAACCCTTTGCCTGTATGTATTCTTTAGCCTCTTTATCAAACTCAATTTTAGGCATTTTTACCTCCATCTACAGCATATATATAAATATATTCCTTGCCATAAGAGCTCGACTTTGCATCAATAATTAGATCTTTGTCATAGGAAAAATTATCTGGTACATACAAAACTACATCATCAAACTGCATGTAAAAGTGTTTATCAAAATCTTTTTTTGGCCTTCCCCATCTAACTGATGGGATTCCAGAACCAGTTCCTCAAGTGCTGCACAACAAATCCCTTGAAGGCAAGATATAAATCTCGCCGCCATTATTTTCAGCTAGTTTAATTGCCCTTTTAGTTAAAGATATCACTATATATATTAAAACACATTAACACATAACAGTGAAGATCGTAAATTGATAGCAAAAAAAAATAATTCCTACACAAATGTAAAAAAATAAGCTACTATTTATATTGGTAAATAAAAAATTTATGGAGGAATTATGTCTTTAGTAGATTACAAAGAAAGGCTTCAAAATGCTGTTGAGCTTGTGAACAAGAACGAGCTGGACGAAGCAAGGGAAATATTGCAAGAATTAGTTGAAAAGCTTCATGACAGTCAGTCGAACGAAGAAGTAGATATTCTTGCAACCACACTGGACATAAGGAGCCTTATAAGAGCTTCCGGTAAAGATTTTGAGGGCTCAATGAAGGATCTTGACGAATCAATTTCTCTTAGAAAGAAGTTGTTGGATGCAAATTTCGGCAATAATCAGGAAGATATTGCAAGGCTCCTGACTCACAAGGGGATAAATTTAGGACAGATGGGAAAACTTGATGAGGCTCTCTCTCAGATCAAAGAGGCAGTAGACTTATACGATGAGAGCTACAAAAATGGTTCTCTTTCTAATCCTGGTCTCTACACTCACGCGCTAAATCAACTAGCAATTACACAAAAAAATATGAACAATTTTGATCAATCCTTTGAAACCTTCAATAAGGCCATAGACCTCCTTGAAAAAGAGGTAGAAACAAAGGGCTTTCTAAATCTCGACCTTGCTGTAACGTATATGAATAGAGGGATCAATAACGTAGAGGCATCTAAAACCCAGGATTCTATTGATGACTTTAGAAAGAGCATAGATATTGTAATAGATTCATTGAAAGAGCATCCAGAGCTTGTCGGGCTTTATTCAAGATTGGTCTATTACTCAATACTCTCTATGGCAAGATCGGGCCTTATATTGCCAGATAAAATGGAGAAATTTAAAACAGAATCAGAATACGTCTTTAACACATACGGGATGACGGAAGAATCAGAGTTTTGGATGACAAAAATTAGTGAAATATTTGCACCGCCACAAAGCTCCTGAGGATCAAGCTGTTAACCCTTGGTCTAAGGGTTAGTTAAGTAAAAAAAGAAGAGATAATTATCTCTTCTTTTTTTGTTACTTTAAGTTTATTATTAGCGTATTATACATAACTAAATTCTAAATTAGAGGTAAAAAAATGTGTGATATGTGCAGCAGAAGATCATTTATTAAAAAGCTTATTTGTAGTTTCGTCGCTTTCAAATTGCTGTCAATTAGCTCAGAGTCGTTTGCAGACTCTCTAAGTAGCGTATGGGGTCAATGCCCAAAGGGGCTTCAATATGATCCATATCCAGGTAAGTGCTCAAGATATATAGACACGAACAACGATGGGTATTGCGACTACTCAGAGCCGCCGCCAAAAAATACGTCAAGCTTAGACCCATCCTCCTCGCCCAAATCGGTTGAAAGCTTTAATAATTCTCAACCACTAATTGGCGACGATATTGCAGAGGCTGCAACCAGGCAAAGAAGACGCTCAATTATTGAGAGCTACAACACAGGCACAATATCTATATTGGCTATCTTATTTTCTTTATTTGCGACAATCCTGGTAAGGGCAAAAATGATGAAAAAACAAACACTCCTAAAGATATGCAACGTTGTGTTAGTCACATCCTTTTTGATATCTGGAATCCTTGGAATGGCACTTTCGTTTAAATACGATGGCCTACTTGATGTATATATGCCATCATGGGTCTTGTTTCTACATGTAGAGCTTGGAATAGTCTTTTGCATAGTTGCATTCTTACATCTTTTGCTAAACTGGAGAGCTATGTTAAATTGTTTTAAATTCAATAATAAATGCAAAAATTAGTCTTGCCCAGAACTTTGGGAGCAAGACTAATTATAATTAGGGGGGGTGTACTTATATTTAATTTTTATTAACAGTACATTAATTATAGACCTAATTACCATAAAATAATATTGGCTTTCCAAAAAATATAGTTATGTGTATATTGATTTTACTAATAGTTAAATCAAACAAAATTATTCGACTTGTTTTCCTTTTGATGGAAAAAAACTAAAAAGAAGCGTGACTATTGGCAAAATCCATAAAAGAAGTGCAAATGGAATATAATACATTGGCCTTACTCCTAGTAGGATGGCACATATCTGAGATAATAAATTCCAAGGAATGAGTCCAGGAAAAACCTCCGCGCTGTCTGCAAGAACCCTTGAGAGCATTGGAAGCTGGAAAGATTTTCCCCATTCAGTTCTTAATTGCTGAGCGGCCAACATCAATGGCAGGGCCTGATTACAAAATAACATAGAAGATATTAAATTAAGTATCACTACCCTGAAAACCGACTGGGAATAACTTTTTGGATTTATTATTCTTTTTACAAAAGAGTTTAAAAGCTGGCTTCTTTGAAGCAGTGAATTAAAAGCTGAAGAGATACAAACAAGGGCGACCAAAGGAAGCATAGAAAATATCAGATCGGA
>JAJXTU010000063.1 GCA_021783475.1 bacterium | reverse complement strand
TCAATTGGCTGTGTGGTTTGCGATAGAAGCCCAACTTTTTCTATAATTTTTTTATCAAAATTAAATTTTTCAAGATTTTCGTTAACAACGTTTGAATCGGGTGCATAGCTCAAAATTGACTGCACCTCAGGATGCTCGATCTCACCAAGTATTACCACACGAAAACCTTCAAGGTAGAACTTAGAGGCGATGCTTTGTGCCTTTGCCACATGAGGACATGTCGCATCTATAACCTCTATACCCAGTTTCTTTGCGCTTTCAAGCACATCACGCCTTACACCGTGGGTTCTCAAGACTATTGCAGGAGCGCTAACTTCATCAAGAGAGCTTATTGGTGTAGCGCCCAGCTGAGCAAGCCTTTTTACTTCGCGTTCGTTGTGAATTAGGGGGCCAAGTGTATTCACTCTTTGATATTTCTCCAACGCCGCCAGGACTTTCTGATGGGCAAGCCTGACCCCATAACAAAAACCTAAAGACGAAGCTCTTTCTATAGTCATATATTCAATCTTTAAAACATCAAGGTTTTTATTTGCTTATTTTTTCCAAAAACAGCCTATATCCAGCAAGCAGATCGCCCAGATCGAATCTAAACCTGTCTTTGTCAAATGGCTCAAGGGTATCCTTGTCCCAGAGTCTCATTGAATCAGGAGTAATTTCGTCAGCTAACAGAATTGAATCCTTAAACTTTCCGAACTCAAGCTTGAAATCTGCAAGTATAATGCCCTTTTCCAACAAGAAGCTTGAAAGTACCTCGTTTACCTTTAGCGCGCTCTTGTAAAGGACCTCAAGGTCGTTAGCCGTGACGAATCCGAGGGCTATCGCCCTGTCGTCGTTTAGCATAGGATCGTGGAGTTCATCACTTTTGTAGAATAGATCCCTGATAGGAAATGGAAATTTTATGCCCTTTTTTAGGCCCAGATTTTTGGCGATAGAGCCAGCAGAATAATTTCTTATTACAACCTCGAGGGGCAACATAGAGCACCTTTTGACTAACATTTCATTTGGAGAAAGCCTCTTTACAAGGTGGGTCTTCACCCCATTCTTTTCAAGAAGGGTTAATAGCATTTCAGTTATCTGAGCACACATCTCTCCTTTGCCACCAAAAGATTCCTTTTTTACTCCATCAAATGCAGTAGCCTCATCCTTGAAATGAAAAACCACCATATCAGGATCATCTGTCAAAAAAACTTGTTTTCCCTTGCCTTCATACAAAAGTTCCACTAATTACTCCTCCGATAGTCACAGGCATAAGAGCTTACATAAAAAAACCATTCGCTCCTCAACCCTAAGAATTTTTGAAGCTATATTACCCTTGAAATTATTTCGTCCACATAACGAACAAAGTATCTATAGTCAAACACCTCATTTAACTCGTCTTCGCTTAAATATGATTTTATTTCTGGATCATTTCTGACAATCTGCTCGAAATTCATCTTTTCGTTAAATGCCTTCATAGCAAGAGTTTGGACTATTTTATAAGCCTTTTCTCTAAGCATATCCTTTCTCACCAGTTCAAGGAGAAGCCTTTGAGAACAGATAATTTTGCCCCTGAAATTAAGATTTTCCATCATATTATCAGGGTATATCCTACAATCAGTCAGTATTCTTGTCATAGTCTTAATCATATAATGAACCAGTATAGCGCTTTCTGGTATGATCATCCTTTCAACAGAAGAGTGCGAAATATCCCTTTCATGCCAGAGAGCAGTGTTTTCAAGAGACACTATTAAGTTGCCCCTTAGAATTCTTGACATCCCGTCAAGCCTCTCGCACAATATTGGATTTCTCTTGTGAGGCATAGCAGAAGACCCTTTCTGCCCTTCATAAAAAGGTTCCTCCATTTCCAGGACTTCAGTTTTCTGAAGGTGTCTGATCTCAAGGGCAAGCCTTTCGATAAAAGCGCCAATTAAAGTCCATGCGGAAAAAACGCCTGCAAATATATCTCTTGGTATGATCTGAGTAGAAACCTCCAGGGGTTTTAGGCCTAAGTCCTGAAGAGTAAACTTTTCTACGTTTGGATTTAGATGTGCATAAGTTCCAACTGCACCAGAAATCTTACCTACAGATGCTTCCCTTGAAGCATTCTGCAGCCTTTCTTTGTTCCTTTTTAGCTCAAGTAAATATCCAGCAAGCTTAAATCCAAAGGTAACGGGTTCAGCGTGAACTCCGTGTGTCCTTCCGACACAAAGGATATCTTTATTTTTTATTACCAGATCCCTTAAAACAACCTCCAGCTTTTCTAACTCCTGATAAATAAGCTCGTTTGCCTCTTTTATCTGTAAGCTGGTTGCAGTGTCAAGGATGTCTGATGATGTAAGTCCAAGGTGAATAAACCTGCTCCTTTCGCCTACATTTTCTGCAAGTGCAGTAAGAAATGCAATAATTTCATGGTGAACTACCTTTTCTATCTCTTTCATTCTCTTTATGTCTACCTTTGCGTTTGAGAGCACTGCTTTGTGAGTGCCATCAGGCACAACCCCTTCTGACTCCCACGCCTTCAGGACTGCCATCTCAATGTCTATCCAAAGGCCTATCTTGTTCTCTTCAGAAAATATTGCCTTCATCTCACTCTGAGCATATCTGTCAAGTTCCATAACTCCTCCTTTACCAATCAAGCCTTGCAGGTATTTTTTCTCTTTGCATAGCAATCTTTATATCTTGAATTCTTATCTCGCCAAAATGAAGAACGCTAGCAAGGAGCGCTGCTGTAGCCCTAGTTTTTTTGAAAGCTTCTATCACGTGTTCTATGGTCCCAGCACCACCAGATGCTATCACGGGTATATTTACAGCATCTGAAATCTCTTTTGTAAGTTCAATATCATAACCAGTTTTTCTGCCATCCTGATCCATGCTGGTTAACAATATCTCTCCAGCGCCTCTGTCCTCTACCTCTTTTGCCCATTCAACGGCATCAAGTTCAGTAGGTCTGGATCCGCCATGAGTAAAAACTCTAAACGATTTCCCATCCCTTTTTGCGTCTATAGCCACTACCATAAATTGCCTTCCAAAAGTGGTGGCGCCTTCTGTAATAATTTTTGGATCAAATACAGCTGAGGTATTTATTGAAACTTTATCGGCACCAGCCATAAGCAGATCTTCCATATCCTTAAGAGATTTTATGCCTCCGCCAACAGTGAATGGGATAAAAACCTCTTTTGCCACGTCCTGGACAACTTTTAACATTATATCTCTTTTTTCTTTTGATGCAGTAATGTCCAGAAATACAAGCTCATCTGCACCCTCTCTATCATACGTTCTCGCAAGGAGAACAGGATCTCCAGCATCTCTAAGGCTTACAAAGCTTACCCCTTTTACAACCCTGCCATCTTTTACATCGAGGCAAGGTATAATTCTCTTTGCGAGCATAAACTTCCTCCTCTGGCAACTGCAAGAATTGTCTTGCACATATTATAAATTATCCCATCTAAATGGAGAAATTTAATAAAGCCATATATTAAGAACATTAACCTAAGAATTTTGGCTGCTAATGGTGACCACCTTAGACAATATACCGTTAACAAATTTATATGATTTTTCAGTACCATAAATTTTTGAGAGCTCAACTGCCTCGTTTATGGCTATAGATGGTGACAATTTTAGAAAATTTAATTCGAATATAGCCATTTCCATAATAAGCCTGTCAGTTAATACCATTCTATCCGTTGACCAATCGATCGAAAGATCGTCTAAAGTTTTGTCAATGGATTCTTTGTTGGTCGCAATGCCCTCTGCCCTTATCTTTATAAACTCAAAATCTTCGCTTTCCATATATTCGCTATACCTTGGCATTAGCATCTCTACCGTGCTTTCAGTATTCATCTCGATTTCATACAAAATTTTTAAAACTATTTCTCTTAAATATCTTAAAGGCTTTTTCACTTTATGCCCATTCTTCTTTGTACAAAATTGGTATAATAATCACCTTTTCTAAAAAATGCATTCTTCAGGACCTCTCTATGAAAGTCTATCGTAGTTGAAATCCCTTCAATGGTCATCTCATACAAAGCCCTTTCCATTCTGTTGATAGCTCGTTCTCTGGTGGGAGCATATGATATAACCTTTGCAATCAAAGAATCATAATATGGGACAACCTTAAATCCCGAATAAAGATGGCTATCACATCTTATGCCTGGTCCACCAGGAGGGATGTACTGATCTACTCTGCCTGGAGATGGACAGAAATTATTACGGGGGTCCTCTGCGTTGATCCTACACTCTATAGCATGACCTGTGATTTTTACGTCTTCCTGAGAGAATGGTATTGGTCTATCTTCTGCAATTATAAGCTGCAATTCTACCAAGTCTACCCCTGTAACCATTTCCGTAACTGGGTGCTCAACCTGTATTCTTGCGTTTATCTCAATAAAATAAAACATTTCTTCGGGCGTAACAAGGAATTCTGCGGTTCCCACCCCCACATAGCCTACTTGATTAGCAATAGCCAGGGCAGAATCGCTTAAAACTTTTCTCAATTTGGGGCTGATAGCACAAGAAGGACTTTCTTCAATAAGCTTCTGATGTTTCCTTTGGATCGAGCACTCCCTTTCAAACAGAGATATACAATTGCCAAATTTGTCCCTTGCAAATTGTATCTCAATGTGTCTGGGCTCTGAAACATATTTCTCAAGGTATAAATTGCTATTTCCAAAAGCAGTCAAAGCCTCGTTCGAAGCAGTGTCGAAAGAGTCATCAAGCTCTTTAAAGCTCTGGACAATTCTCATGCCCTTTCCGCCGCCTCCTGCTGACGCCTTCAATATCAGCGGAAAGCCTATTTCTTTTGCAAGTCTAAGGAGATCTTCTTTTGAAACGAATCCGGTTGAGCCAGGAACTACTGGTACCCCAGCGCTCATGGCTACAGATCTAGCAACAGATTTATCTCCAACCTTCTCCATAGCCTCAGGAGATGGACCTATAAAGATAATTCCTGCATCCTTACATACCCTTGCAAATTGAGGAGATTCAGCAAGAAAGCCATACCCTGGATGCACAGCGTCACAACCAGTTATCTCAATAGCAGAGATTATTGCAGGTATGTTTAAATAGCTTCCCTTTGCGCTAGGAGGGCCAATACATATCGCTGCGTCTGACAACTTAACTGGCAAGCTAGATCTGTCCGCCTCAGAATAGGCCAATACAGAAAAATATCCAAATTCCCTAAATGCCCTGATGAGTCTCAGCGCAATTTCGCCTCTGTTCGATATCAATATTCTCTTCATGAACTTATATCTTTAAAGCTATTAAATAAAATAAAATACAACTGCAACTCGTACATTAATCCACCTCTAAAAATATCATAATTAAAATCAAATAAATTTATTCTGGTTTTACGACCATCAATGGCTGACCAAACTCAACAGGCATTCCGTTTTCGACAAGTATCTCTTTTACCACGCCTTGTACCTCAGATTCTATCTCGTTCATAAGCTTCATAGCTTCAATGATGCACACTACTTGACCCTTTTTTACAAAGTCACCTACCTCCACAAATGAAGGCGAATTCGGTGACGGCGCCCTATAAAAAGTGCCGACCATTGGAGACTTGATATGAGTCTCTCCAGATTGATCCTCTAATTTTTGTTGTGCAAAATCTTTCTTAGAATCACCAGATTCCAAAAAATTGCTCTCTTGCATATCAAGAACTGATTGCAACTGAGCGAAGGACTCCCTTTTCAGATTAAGTTTTATGCCTTCTGACTCTAAATAGAGCTCAGAAATTGAGTTTTCCTGCATAGACCTTATAAGCTCTTTGATTTCTTCAAGATCAAAGTTTATCATGACTTTACCCTTTCAGTATAAAGATTTGTGCGAGTGTCCACTCTTACAACATCTCCCACATTTATAAATAAAGGCACGCTTATAACAGCTCCAGTCTCAAGAGTCGCAGGCTTCGAACCTCCTTGTGCGGTATCACCTCTTACGCCAGGATCGGTCTCAACCACTTCAAGCTCTACAGTAGTCGGCAACTCAATACTCAAAAGCATATCATTATACACTATTGCATCGACATTTTCCTGATCTTTAAGATAATTAACAGCATTTCCAAGGACATCTTTATTTAGTTCCCACTGTTCGTAGTTATTTAGATCCATAAAGTGAAAAGAATCACCCGACTTGTAAAGAAATTGAAAAGGCCTTCTCTCTACATCTGCTTCTATAATCTTGTCCTCAGACCTAAAAGTCTTTTCGAGCACCGCACCTGTTTTCATATTCTTTAATTTCGTTCTTACATAGGCTGCTCCCTGCGCCTTTCTTGCGTGTTGAAAGTAAACCACTTGATAGACTGCTCCATCAATTAAAATGTTTGTAGCATTCTTCAGATCGTTCATAGAAATTTCAGACATATTACACTCCCTATCGTATATATATTACTCATATTAAACTATATTATTTGCAATTTACAAAAAATTCAAGAAAATTAAATAAATTGCTAAAAAATTATTTAGTCATCAAGTATTCGTTCACGCTCTTTGCAACACCTCTTCCTTCGGCGATAGCCCAAACAACCAGACTCTGTCCTCTTCTCATATCTCCTGCTGCGAAAACCTTTTCGACATTCGTTCTAAACTTTCCAAATTGTGCCTTGACATTTGACCTTTGATCCTGTTCTATAGAAAGTTCTCTTATAATGCTTTCTTCTGGTCCCAAAAAACCCATGGCAATCAGCACAATATCTGCTCTCAACCTTTCTTCACTTCCTGCAACGTGCCTGGGAATAAAATTTCCCTTTTCATCCCTATCCCATTTTACCTTAACAGTGTTAACCCATCCAAGGCTAACTTTGTCCTCTGCCGGTTCAAAGCTCGTTACGGTAGTAAGATAGATTCTCGGATCTGTCCCAAATAATGCTATCCTCTCTTCCTGCCCGTAGTCGACCTTTAGAACTTTTGGCCACTCAGGCCATGGGTTACTTTGAGATCTTGATTTTGGCGGCTCTGGAAGTATCTCAATTTGTATAACGTCTCTACAACCATGCCTAATAGATGTAGCCACACAGTCTGTGCCAGTATCTCCTCCGCCTATTATTACGACGCTCTTGTCTTTTGCGGATATCAAGGATGAGTTATCTTTATCCAGGAGGCTCTTCGTGTTCGCCTTCAAAAAGTCAACAGCAAAGTATACTCCCGACAGGTCTCTCCCGTCTACCTTCAAATCTCTTGGTCTGGTAGCTCCGCAGCAAAGTACAACGCTATCAAATTCGTTTAGAAGATCTCTTGCAGATGGGTCCACTCCAACCTCTTTATTTGTAAAAAATTTGACCCCCTCTTCCTGCATAAGATTTATTCTTCTCATTACAATATTTTTATCAAGCTTCATATTCGGTATACCGTACATAAGAAGGCCTCCAACTCTATCAGCCCTCTCGAAGACTGAGACCTCATGGCCTAAACCGTTCAAAGTATCAGCACAGGCAAGGCCTGATGGGCCAGAACCGATCACAGCTACTCTTTTCCCAGTTCTCTTGATAACCTTTTTCTTCACAAACCCAGATAGAAAGGCCTTTTCTATAATAGAGTACTCATTGTTCTTTATAGTTACGCTCTCCCAGTTCAAGCCCTCAGTGCAAGAGCCTTCACAGGGGGCAGGACAAACTCTCCCTGTAAATTCTGGAAAGTTATTGGTAGCAATAAGCCTCTTATATGCATCTTCCCATGCCCCTCTATAAATCAAATCGTTGAACTCAGGAACAAGGTTGTGAATAGGACACCCCGCAGCCATCCCTCCAAGCAATACGCCAGAGTGACAAAAAGGTATGCCGCAATCCATACATCTTGATGCTTGAAGCTTTATATCTTCTTCGCTCATAGGTATCTTAAATTCGTTATAATCTTTAATCCTCTCAAGAGGCTCCCTTTCAGTGGGAACGGATCTCTTTTGTTCAAGAAAGGCTCCAATCTTGCCCATAACTTCCTCCTTAAATTTTGATTAGTTACCCGTAACCCTTGACATATCCTTGATATTTTCATAGAAAGCCTCCATCAAGGCATCGTCACCGCTAAAACCAGCAGCATAAGCCCTGTCAATTGAGAGAAGCATCCTCTTGTAATCTTTTGGTATTATCTTTACAAACCTTCTCACGTTCAATTCCCAACCTTGCAGGATCTCCTTAGCAAGAGATGAATCTGTATACAGTAAATGCTTTTCAAGCATTGCTCTAACTTTCTCCTCTTCAGAAGGGCTTTCTATATTCTCGACATATACGGTATTTATATTAATCTTACTCTTAAAAGTTTCATTTTTGTCGTATACATAAGCCACTCCGCCAGTCATCCCAGCAGCAAAGTTTCTGCCAGTTGAGCCTATACAGACAACCACGCCGCCAGTCATATACTCACACCCGTGGTCGCCTACGCCTTCCACTACAACCTGCGCGCCAGAGTTTCTTACACAAAACCTCTCGCCAGCAACGCCCCTGATATATCCCTCCCCTGATGTAGCTCCATAAAATGCCACATTACCTATAATTATATTTTCATGCGCTACAAATTTTGAATTTTTTGGGGGATATACTATTATCTTGCCGCCGCTAAGTCCTTTTGCTATATAATCATTTGAGTCACCTTCAAGGGTTAGAATTACTCCCCCTGGCAAAAAGGCGCCAAAACTTTGACCTGCTGAGCCCACAAAGTTTAGTTTTATCGTATCTTCAGGCATCCCATTCAAGCCATATCTTGAGGTTATTTCATTGCCCAAAATAGTTCCTACCACTCTATTTGTATTTTTTATAGGCAAAGAAAACTCGACTGGCTTTTTATTTTCAATTGAATTTTTACATCTATCCAATAAAATATTGTAATCCAAAGACTTCTCAATTGAGTGATCTTGCTTAATAGAGCAGTACCTTCCGACTGAAGGCTCGACTGGAGGCTTTGCAAGAATTGGGTTTAAACATAGAGTTTTTGCCTTCCAGTGATCGGTCTGAATGGGCTCAAGGCAATCAGTTCTTCCCACCATCTCGCTTATAGTCTTAAATCCCATTTGGGCCATAACCTCTCTAAGTTCTGTTGCAAGAAAATACATCAGATTTATCACGTATTCGGGTTTGCCCTTGAAATACTTTCTAAGTTCTGGGTTTTGAGTAGCTACGCCCACAGGACAAGTATCCAGGTTACAAACTCTCATCATAACGCAGCCAAGAGACACGAGCGGAAGAGTAGCAAACCCAAATTCTTCAGCCCCAAGCATTGCAGCAATTGCGATATCCCTGCCTGACATAAGCTTCCCATCTGTCTCAACGGTAATTCTATCTCTCAGGTTATTCAAAACAAGTGTCTGATGAGTTTCGGACAAGCCAAGCTCCCATGGCAACCCTGCATGTCTTATGCTCGAGCGGGGAGATGCGCCAGTTCCTCCATCATAGCCCGATATCAATACCACATCTGCCTTACCCTTCGCAACCCCTGCAGCAATAGTGCCAACGCCCACCTCGGAAACAAGCTTTACGTTTATTCTTGCTTTTCGATTGGCATTCTTGAGATCGTGGATAAGCTCGGCCAAATCTTCAATAGAGTATATATCGTGGTGCGGCGGTGGTGAAATAAGTCCAACTCCAGGAGTAGAATATCTCGTTTTTGCCACCCATGGATAAACCTTTTTGCCAGGAAGCTGACCACCCTCACCAGGTTTTGCACCTTGAGCCATTTTTATCTGGATTTCAGACGCGCTTGAAAGGTAAAGGCTATCCACACCGAATCTTGCAGATGCAACCTGCTTTATAGCGCTGTTTCTTGAATCGCCGTTTTCATCTGGAGTATATCTTGATGGGTCTTCGCCGCCTTCGCCCGTATTTGACTTGCCGCCTATTTTATTCATAGCTAAGGCAAGAGTCTCATGAGCCTCCTTTGAAATTGATCCATAGCTCATTGCTCCAGTTTTAAACCTTTTTACAATGGACTCTACGCTTTCAACTTCATCAATTGAAATTGGATTATTTTGTTTTTTGAACCTCAAAAGCCCTCTAAGATTCTGAATTGCACTGCACCCCTCATGCAACGATGCAGTAAAGGCTTTAAATTTTTTGTAATCGCCCTCTGTAACCGCTCTTTGCAAGAGATATATCGTTTCTGGCCTATAAGCATGGTATTCTCCATCATCCCTATATTGGTATATTCCCCCAGAAGGCAACACCTGATTATTTGGCAAGAAGGCTTTGTCATATCTTAATAGAGTTTCTTGTTTGATAATATCCAGGTTTATTCCGCCAATTCTTGATGGAGTTCCTGTAAAATACTTATCAATAACCTCCTTAGCAATGCCCACACATTCAAATATCTGCGCGCCCATATAGCTTTGGAGCGTTGAAATTCCCATTTTGGATGCAACTTTCATTACACCCTTCAATGCAGCCTTTACATAATTTTTTACAGCCAAATTGTATTCTACGTCCAAAAGAGATCTTTCACGCATATCTTTCAAGGTATCATAAACAAGGTATGGATTTATTGCACTAGCACCATATCCTATTAGACATGCAAAATGATGAACCTCTCTTGGCTCAGCTGATTCAAGCACTATGCTAATCTTTGTCCTTGTACCCTTCCTAATAAGGTGCTGATTCAAGCCTGACAGCGCAAGGAGAGCAGGGATTGGGATAAGATTATCATTTAGACCCATGTCGGATAGTATTATTACATTTGTCCCTTTTGTAATTAAACAGTCTACTGCTTCAAAAAGATTATCAAGGGCGACATGTAAATCTAAATTTTTATCAAATAGTATAGAAACAGTTTCAGACTTTAACGTGCTTTGATCTAGAGATCTTATCTTTTGCATATCTGTATTTGTAAGTATCGGATTCTTTAGTAAAAGGCATCTACAATCTTCTGGTTTTGGCTCTATAAGGTTTCCTTCGCTTCCAAGAAGCATTTCTGAAGCCGTTATTAGCTCTTCTCTAATGCCATCAAGTGGGGGATTAGTAACCTGTGCGAAGAGTTGTTTGAAGTAATTGTATAAAAGCTGCTCCTGATTTGAAAGAACTGCAAGGGGCGAGTCATATCCCATTGAACCTACTGGTTCTACCCCTTGCATGGCCATTGGTTCTATTATCTTTTTTATATCCTCATAAGTATATCCAAATGCAAGTTGCAGTTGAGTTAAAGACATATCTGAATTCTGTTTTACTTCAGAGCCAGATCCTATCTTGCAATCATCAAGGGTTATCATATACTCATTAATCCATGATCCATAAGGTTTTTCTTCAGATATACTTTTTTTAAGCTCTTCATCAGAGATTATTCTTCCCTGTTCTGTATCTACCAAGAGCATTCTCCCAGGTCTAAGCCTGTCTTTCAGAATGACC
>JAJXTU010000062.1 GCA_021783475.1 bacterium | reverse complement strand
GTCCAATGTGGAAAAAGCGCAAAATCTTGAAACATAAATCCTATTTCTCTCTTTTCTACTGGCAACGTGGAAATATCCTGGCCGTCAAGATAAATCTGGCCACTATTTGGAACATAAAAGCCTGCAATAGTCTCTAATAAAAGTGTTTTACCTGCGCCGCTAGGTCCTAGGATTGCTAATATCTGGCCTTTTTTTAATTCAAAAGTGATATTTTTTAATAGAAATTTTTCAACTTTTACTTGAATATCTGAGACCTTGAGAAAACTCACTGTATGCCTATGTCCTCGATTTGTTGAAATTGGTTAAGTAGCGAAACAATATAAAGGTTGAAATAGTGACAATTAATAGCAATACTGCAGCAGCAGAGGACTGCTTTAGGCCTCCTGTGAGAAAGAGCTCATAGATTTTTACGGGAGCCGTCTCTGGATGATATGCTAATATTATAACTGCTCCGAATTCGGCAATTGATCTTGCGTAGGTAAGGACTATTCCGCTTAGAATAGATCTAAAGGCAAGCGGGAGGGATATATGAAAGAAAACCTGGGAATTTGTAGCGCCTAAGGTTCTTGCAGCTTTTTCTATTCTAATATCGACGTTTTCAAAGCCCAATCTTGCAGAATTTACCATGTATGGCAAGCTTACAAAGAGCATTCCAACTATTATTCCAAATATGGTTCCCCAAAAACTAATCCCAAAAGATTGTGTTATGCGACCTATCGGACCTGTTCTGCCAAAAACAAACAACAGTGCAATACCTGCAACTGTATGAGGAACAGCAAGAGGAAGATTTACTATGGCCTCAACCAATGATTTATAGGGGAATTGGCCCCTTGCGAGAATATACGATAGAGGAGTTCCGAAGATAGCGGCTATAATTGCAGTAATAAAAGAGGCTTCTAAACTCAACATTATTGAGTTAGTAACGTCGGGCATTTGAGCTACTTTTAAGATTAGACCAATTGGCTGCTCGAATAACATCTCTAAAAGCGGCAACAATATAAAACCTAAGATTACCATTGCGAACAACCAAAAACTTAAAAACAACCAATTAAAATTTATCCTCTTGCTGTTCAACATATTTTTCATTTTACTATTTTGGCCACTCACTTACAAATTGCTTTAGTTCTGTTGGAACCTTAGTCATATCATTTGCATAAGGTTTTTCTATAACGCCAAAGCCACTCTTCTTCATTACAGCCTGACCCTCTGGACCAAGCAAAAACTCAACGTATTTTATGGCCCATTCGGTATTTTTAGAGTTGTTTGGAATGGTTATGGCATAGATTATCGGCTTTCCTGGGAGCTCCCCATTTTTCGTATCTACTAATGCCTCTTTATAAATATTTGAGTATTTTGGATCGCTAAGATTAATTTGTGCAGGTAAATCTAAGTATTTTAGATGATGTTGAAGAGCATCAGATTTATAGATGGCAAGATAGTCAATCTGACCAGCTTCAAGTGAGCTTAATAGTTCTGTTTCTGTATCTCTAATATTTTTTTCCGGTGCATTTGCAAGAACTTTTTCGTAAATTGATGGATCTTTGTAATAGTTGTCTGCAAGTTTTAACATCTGAAGTGTTTGGTAGCCAGATGGGTCGGTATTTGGATTTGATCTGCCAATTTGAACGCCCTTTTCTGACAATATTTTATACCAATTGTCTGAGTTTATTTCGTTGGCATATTTACTTTTATCTGTATAGACAAAAGTAATTGAGTTGTTTACAAAGCCGATATACCAATCGGTATATTTTGTTTGGTTGTTTTCTCCAAACATATACTTAGGGATAACATTGTAGTCAGCAACTGCAATAATATCACCTGGTTGATGTAGATCGGTGACCTGCTTTACCATTTTTACGCTTCCACCAAATTGAGATTTTATGGAAACATTCGGATATTTTTTTTCAAAGGCTGCATCAATTTCTTTAAATGGCTTGGCTAAAGTTCCAGCCCCATAAAGGTATAAATTTACTTTTTCTGTTTGCTGATTTGCCCCCTTATTAGAGGTCGCACATCCTGCGATAAATATTCCAGCTAATAACAAAATTACGATTGCTACAATACCCTTTTTCAAATTAAGTTCACTCCTTTTTGTTTAAGATTGTAAACTGATACTACTTTTCTATCCCCCCTTCTATAGAAAATATTTTGATCCTTTAGGATTTGGGGCATAAATGATATAGGCTTGAGGATTTGAGATAAAAAAGGAGGTAAACAGCTCTGGCATAAAATCAATAAAAGAAATAGGTCGTGCATAATAATAAATTGTCTCCTTTCCAATAGGGGGCTGCTCGGTTTCCCAAACAACCGTTAAGTGGTTCTTTGCCATAGCCCAAGGCCTTAGGTCAAAAGAACTCGGAGTTTAAATGATTTTATAACAAAATTGGTTTTTTGTAAAACTTTAAGTGCAGCTTTTCTTGAACTTTACGCAGTTTCTTCCAGAATTTTTCGCATCGTAAAGCAAATCGTCTACATTTTTTATTAGAGAGTCAACTGTATCTGATTTACAAACGTCTATGACACCTATGCTTACAGTAAATCTGATGTTATTTAGGTTAATATTTTCCACTAAGGCTCTTAATTCTCCTGATAATTTTGCAGCCTTTTCTATTTTTGTATTTGGCAAGATCAACATAAATTCTTCTCCGCCAAACCGTGCAAATGTGTCAATCTTTCTTAGTCTATTTTTTATAGTTTTGCAGAATTCAACTAAGACTTTGTCCCCCATATCGTGACCATATATATCGTTAATTTTTTTAAAGTGATCGATATCTAACATTGCTAAGGAAAAAGTTACGCCTGACCTCTTGTACCTTTCTACCTCCTCTTGAAGTCTTTCTATGAAATATCTTCTGTTAGGCAGCCCTGTGAGATAGTCTGTGTTTGAGAGGTCTTTTAAATCTTTTTCCATAATCTTATATTTTGTAACGTCTATTATATAGTGTAACGATAAGTCAACATCTACTGGTACCCACCATATTTCAAAAAACCTGCCATCAAAATCAACGATACAATTTTTTGCAACTCCCTCACTATGAGCTGAATTTAATAAGCAAAAATTGCAAGACGTATCATGATCTGTGCTATCTGGATTGTGCAAAGCATCTATTTGATTGGTTGAAACAAATTTGCTTTTGTATATTTCATTCCAACAATATCCGCCTAAACTTGATTGAAAGAGATCTTTTGCTGCTTGGTTTTGATAAATTATTTTATAGTTTTTTATAAGCCATGCTGGGTTTGGCAAACCGTTTATCATAAGATTTAACTGATTTTGCCTTCTTTTGTCTTCTTCTTCTAACTTTACCAATTCAGTTATGTCTCTTCCAAGCGATATAAAGTATTCTATTTCATTGTTTTCTATTATAGGTGATATTATTGCGTCTAAGAAAAAGATATGACCATCCTTTGCTTTGTCTATAAATCTATATTTAAAAGTTTTTTTGTTGCGCAATATATCCCACATGCCTTCATAGACTTCATTTTCTATGAGCCCAGACTTGAAAATATTTGGATTTTTTCCAATTAGTTCTTCTTTCTTATAACCAGAGATTTTGAGGACGGTATCGTTTATAAATACTATATTGGCATTTTTATCTGTAATTATGACCCATTCGTGAGTTTGATCCATTGCATATTTCATTATATTTAAGAGTCTATCTTGTTCAAGTTTTTCGAATGTATAGGAGAGATCTCTTTTTAGCTCTTCTATTAGTTTTATGTTTTCAAGTGAGAATGAGCTTTTGAAGTTATCAAGAATCAGTATTACGTATTCAACTTTTTCATTTCTAACTATGGGTATGGCGCAAAGAGAATCTATATTGTGTTTTTTGTAAAAGTCTATCCAATATGAATGGTTTGGATTACTTAGAACACCTACTCTTAATGAGATATCTTTTGTATGGTATGCTTCAGAAATTGCGCCTCTTCCATATATGGTATTTGTGTCTACGCTGATTTTGTGTTTTTTTAAAAACATATCAAGAGATTTTCTTATATTTTTGTCTTTTGCCTTTATAGAAATAGGCTTGAACAGCATATTTTCATCTACTCTGCCAAAAATAGCAATAAAATAGCCAATTTCTTCTACGAGAACTTTACAGACGTTTTCGATGAGGGATTCTTTGTCTCTTTCATTTTGGATAAGCTGGTTTATCTTTAAGAGGGCAGTTAATAATTTTTTATAAGACTCTTCAGAAGATTTGTCAATTATTATAACAAGACCTGACTTCTTTCCTTGAAAGTCGATTGTGTATGATGTTACATAAGTACTTATTAGGGCTTTGTCTTTTCTAAAAAAATTAACTTCTGAGAGTTCTTTTATAAAATTTTCTCCTGAAAGCCTTTTCGCAATAACTTTTTCTGATTTTAATCTTTCTTTCTTGTTTTGAAATATGAACTCAAAAAATGTTTTGCCAATTATCTCATCAAGGTCTCTTTCTATTAGATTCGAAAATGAACGGTTTGCATATACTATTTTGCCAGATTCTTGGTAGATAAAAAGGGATATTAAAGATGAGTCTTGTAATAAATCTAATAAATTTATATCCAATTTAAATTTCGTTATCTATATTGATTATATTTATCATGATATTTATGATATCAAAAAAAAAGAAATCCTACCACAAAATTATGATAGGATTTCTAAATTTAGGATAAATTTTAGAAATTTATGGGTCTTATAAAAGCATTTTTACCAGCGTATTTTGCATATTTTCCGAGCTCTTCTTCGATTCTCACCAACTGGTTATATTTTTCTACTCTTTCACCCCTAGCAGGTGCGCCTGTTTTTAGATGTCCAGCGCAAGTTGCCACAGTAAAATCAGCGATAAAGCTATCGGTAGTTTCCCCGCTTCTATGGGAGATGAACGTTCCCCACTTCGAGTTCTGCGCATATCTTACTGTATCAAAGGTCTCTGAAAGAGTGCCTATCTGATTTAATTTAATCAAGACTGAGTTTGCAATATTTTCAGAAATACCTCTCTTTACTATTTCTATATTTGTTACGAATATGTCGTCTCCAACCAACTCGATTTTATCTCCTAAGATCTTGTTCAATAACTTCCATGATTCCCAATCGTATTCGGCAAGACCATCTTCTAATAACACAAGTGGGAAGTTGTTTACGATTTTTTCGTAGTATTTTACCATTTTGGCTGGCTCTAACTCTTTTTTCTCGCGCCTTAAAATATATTTTCCCTCTTTGTAAAATTCGCTTGAGGCTGGATCGATGGCAAAGCCCACTTGTTCTCCAACTTTTAGCCCTGCATTCTCTATTGCTTTGCTCATCAATTCAAAAGGTTCCTCGTTTGATTTTACGAGCGGAGCGAAGCCGCCTTCGTCTCCTACTCCCACGCTGTAGCCCTTTTCTTTTAAGAGGCTCTTAAGAGATTGATAAATTTCGCTGCACCACTCATAGGCTTCTTTGAAAGTATTGGCTCCGTAAGGTGCAATCATAAATTCTTGAAAATCTGCTCCTTGCCAATTTGCGTGAACTCCGCCATTCATAATGTTCATGCATGGAACAGGCAATAAATTTGCATTTGGGCCTCCTAAGTACTGGTAGAGCGGGAGGTCTGAGAAATAGCTTGCTGCTCTTGCTACTGCAAGAGATACGCCGAGTATGGCGTTTGCGCCTAACTTGGCCTTATTTGGAGTTCCGTCGAGTTCTATCATAAGAGAATCAATTTGTCTTTGTTTGGTGGCATCTAAGCCAACTAATTTTGGGGCAATTATTTCGTTTACGTTACTGACGGCTTTTAGTACGCCCTTGCCAAAAAATCTTTTTTTATCGTTGTCTCTTAGCTCTATTGCTTCCTTAGAACCGGTAGAGGCCCCTGATGGCACTCCTGCTCGAGCTGTTATACCGCATTCTAATAAGCAATCAACCTCTACAGTAGGGTTGCCTCTGGAATCTAATATTTCTCTTGCCTTGATCGATGCTATCCCCTGTTGCATTTTATCCCTCCTAAAAAGATATTTTTTATTAGTATGAAGCTATAAAATTTTAATGTCAAGTCAGATTGAGCAGTCTTTGCTTTACGCTTGGTATTTATTGAGGATTGTCAAATTATATGTTTAAAATTTTATACAATATTTTGTAATAAATAAAAATTATTTGACAAATGTGATCTGTTGTAATAAAATTTTTTGTAATATGAAGATATTTTTAATTACAAAGGTAAAAAGGAGAGTTTATGGATATTTCTAAAAAAGAAATAGAAGATGCTCGTGAAACCCTAAAAAATGTAGCATATAAAACAGAACTCGCTTACAGCAACACGCTCTCTGGTATGACGGGAAATAGCGTCTATCTAAAAATGGAAAATTATCAGCGTACCGGTTCATTTAAGCTTAGAGGCGCATACAATAAAATTTTTAACTTGTCTGAAAAAGAAAAGGGATTAGGCGTAGTAGCATCTTCTGCAGGAAATCACGCACAAGGAGTCGCTCTGAGTGCTACCTTGTTAAACGTAAAATCATTTATAGTAATGCCATCAAAGGCTTCTATTGTTAAAGTTAAGGCCACAAAGAGCTATGGAGCGAACGTAATATTGCAAGGCGACAGTTTTGATGAGGCAAATGAAGCTGCCAGAAAATTACAGGAAGAAAAAAAGTTGGTTCTTGTTCACCCCTACAACGATCTTGACGTTATTGCAGGTCAGGGCACTATAGGTTTGGAAATATTGGAGGATATGCCCGATGTAGACGTAATAGTCGTTCCTGTGGGGGGCGGAGGCCTTATTTCTGGTATAGCTATCGCAGCTAAACAGATAAAGCCCAGTGTAAAAATTATTGGCGTAGAGGCTAAAAATATGCCATCTATGAAAGAGGCTCTTTTATCAGGGGCTCCATCTTTTTATAAAGGATCTCCCACTATTGCTGACGGAATAGCTGTTGGAAAGCCTGGAGAAATAACTTTTGAGATAATTAAAAAATATGTTGACGATATAGTTCTTGTAGATGAGGACGAAATTGCTGATGCTATTCTTGTCTTGATGGAACGAATCAAGACAATTTCTGAGGGTGCAGGCGCAACATCTGTAGCTGCTTTGTTGTATAGGCTAAAAGACTACTCTAATAAAAAAATTGCTGCTGTTATAAGCGGAGGAAATATAGATATAAATATGGTATCTCGCATTATAAATAAGGGTCTTGTGAAGTCTTTTAGAAAGGCGAGCTTCAAGGTAGTCCTTTCAGATAGACCAGGGTCGTTGTGGAAACTTCTTCAATTGGTAGCAGATTCTGGAGCGAATGTTTTATCAGTCTTTCATAACCGAGAAAGAGGGGATATTAATTTAGGCAGTGCTGAAGTGATTATCGATCTTGAAGTATTTGACAGAGATCATATATATAATATTAAGACTCTCTTAGAAAATCAGCAATACGAAGTTAAATTAATTTAAACGTTAAACGTAAAGTTTGTATTTTGGAAAAGTTTATTTTGAGAACAAAAAATGATTTTTGTTGGAACTGATTTTCTTTGGCCTGATAAGGCTTAAGGAAGGTTTTCGAATCTAAATTAGGAGATGATTATGGAAAGCGTATTCGATATTATAGGTCCAATTATGATCGGGCCATCAAGCTCTCATACTGCAGGAGCGCTGAAGCTGGCTAATATGGCAAGGGCTATCTTGGGAGATACTCCAACTGAAGTTAAAGTAAATCTATATGGATCTTTTGCAAAGACCTATAAAGGGCATGGGAGTGATAGGGCTATTGCTGCTGGTTTTTTGGGATTTTCTACCGAAGATGAAAGAATCCCTGAAGCTATAAGCATAGCAGCTAAGAAGGGTGTAAAGATTAACTTTGTGCCATCTAATAAGCCTGTGGATCATCCAAATACACTTGAATTTGAGATGGTTGATAAGTCTGGCTTAAAGATAATAGTACAGGGCATATCTATTGGCGGAGGAAATGTAATAATTAAAAAGATTGATAATTACGAAGTTAATTTAACTGGCAATTACGAAGCCCTGATTGTTGGTCACAAGGATTATCCAGGTATAATAGCCAAAATTACACAGGTAATTTCTAGTAAAAATATAAATATAGCATATATGTATGTTTCACGTTTAGAAAGAGGCAAAGACGCTATGATGACGATTGAAACAGATGACTATATTAGTACAGATATTTACAGTACTTTATCAAGTTTGCCTGATTTAAATCTTGTTAAGATAATTCATAGGCTTTAGGGGGTACATACAGTGAACTCTTTTTCTACAATATCTGAGCTTGTTTCAATGGCCAAAGAAAATCACTCTGATATATCTGAGATAGTTTTGTCCTCTGAAGCTCAAAGAATGCAAAAGGACAAAGAAGAAATTTTTAATACTATGAGTCATAGATTGACTGTGATGAGAAACTCAGTTGAAAAGGGCAGAAAAAATTACAATTATTCAATAAGCAAGATGGTGGGTACGAATGCATCAAGTTTTGATAGTTTTATTAGTAAAAATACTTATTTAGGGGGAATGGTAGAAAAAGCAATTTGTTATGCTCTGTCAGTTAGTGAGGTTAATGCCTGTATGGGCTTAGTGGTAGCCTGTCCTACCGCTGGTTCTTGTGGGATTTTGCCTGGAGCGGTTTTATCTGTATCAGAGGAAATGAATTTGCCCGATGAAAAAATCGTTTTAAGCATGTTCACTGCTGCGGGTATCGGCATGGTAATAGGCAACAATGCTACACTAGCAGGAGCTGTGGGAGGTTGTCAGGCAGAGTGTGGCTCTGCTTCAGCTATGGCTGCTGCTGCTGTTTTGGAATTAATGGGAGGCGGTCCCGATCAGGTTGGTCATGCGGTTGCTTTAGCTTTGAAGAACTGTCTTGGATTGGTTTGCGACCCGGTGGCAGGTTTAGTGGAGGTGCCTTGCGTCAAGAGGAATGCCTTTGGCGCTGTTCACGCACTGGTCGCTGCTGAGCTAGCACTGGCCGGCATTGAAAGTGTTATCCCCCCTGACGAGGTGATATTGGCTTCTTATGAGATTGGGCGTTTGATGCCAAAAAGCCTAAAAGAGACTTCTGAAGCGGGTTTAGCCAAGACTCCAACAGGTAAGAAGATAGAGTCTATGATGAATAGCTAAAAAAATTATCTATTTTCTTAGTTTGAATTTCTAATCTTAAGTTTATCTGATTTAACTATTATAATTTTAAGGAGATGAAGATTTTGTCAAAATTAAAGGTGATATCTACAAAGAGCGCTCCAGCAGCAGTAGGGCCATATTCGCAAGCGATAATGGCTAATGGTTTTGTTTTCGTGTCTGGTCAGCTGGGGATAGATCCAAAGACAGGAAATTTCGCAGGTGAAGATACAAGATCTCAGTTTGATCAAGCCTTGCAAAACTTAAAGTCGATATTGAACTCTGAAAATTTAGACTTCGATAGCGTAGTTAAAACCACAGTATTTTTGACCGACATGAGCGAATTTTCTTTGATAAACGAAATATATGCCAACTATTTTCAAACCACTTTGCCTGCAAGATCAGCTATAGAGATTTCAAAATTGCCAAAAGGAGCTCGAGTTGAGATAGAGGCCATAGCAAGTATATAATTTTAGAATAATAGTTCATATAGAGTTGCTATCAAGATTTTGTAAATATTTGGATTTGGTTCGAGGGCTACACAAGATTTACATTAAAAAATTTTAATGTAAACAATATGAAAGGAGTAAAACATGTCAACTCAAAATTTTTCAAATTGGCAACAAGAGTATGAGAAATTGTCAAAAGGCAACAAAATAGCTTCATCATACACATCTTTTTTTAGTGAAGATTACAAGTTAAGCGTATCGCCAGCGGAGGCAATAATAGATAGTGAAGCTTTTGATGCTCTTCTCAAACAAGATCAAAAACAAGTGAGGATTGTAAAGCAAGATGAAGGTGTGTTCTTTAAGATCTATTCATGTTGCAAAATACCTTTGTATGAGGTATTGCCTGTTTTAAAAAATTTAGGTTTAAATGCTGTTTACGGGAATTTCTCTGAGGTTGGCGCAGGCGATAAAAAAATACTTATTCAAAGCTATAGCATAGAAAAAGTAAATTTTGATATTGAAAAAAGTGCATCAGTTATTCAGGATAATTTTATTGCGATAATAAACAATGTGGTAGAAAACGATGAATTAAACGCACTTGCCGCTAAAGAATTTCTTGACTATAAAACAATTGACCTATTAAGAACTTTCGGTAATTATCTAATGCAGGTAGATTTTAGCTTAAAAAGAAAATCTGTATTTACAACCTTGGTAAAGTATTCACAAATATCTAAACTATTTATTGACCTATTTGAACAAAAGTTTAATCCATCTATTGAAAAAGGCGCAAGAAAGACAAGCGTGATCCTTAGCCAGATAACAGATATGCTGGAGGGAGTAAACAATATACAAGAGTACAAGATCTTAAATGCAATTTTAAACGTGATCGATTCTACTATTAGAACAAACTTTTATAGAGATAGATCGTATCATTATATTTCTCTTAAGATCGACTCTTCCAAGATACTTAAAATGCCATTGCCAAGGCCTATGTATGAAATATACGTTCACTCTTACCTGATGGAGGGTTGTCACTTACGTGGAGGTAAGGTAGCCAGGGGCGGTATTAGGTGGAGCGACCGAAAAGATGATTTTAGACTTGAAATATTGGAACTTATGAAGACCCAAATGGTAAAGAATGCAGTAATCGTGCCTGTTGGTTCAAAGGGCGGATTTATAATAAAGCAGTCTAACGGTGATGCACAAGAGAAAGCTATAGAATCTTATAAGACTCTAATTAGAGGCATGTTAGATATTACAGATAACTATTCTGTTTCGAAGCAGCAAATAAGGCCACAAAATGTGGTCTGCTATGATGACTTTGACCCATATTTGGTAGTAGCAGCAGACAAGGGTACAGCGAAATTTTCTGATATTGCAAATGAAATTGTTCAAGATGAATATAATTTTTGGCTTAAGGACGCCTTTGCTTCAGGCGGAAAGTTTGGATATGATCACAAAGAATTAGGCATTACTTCCAAGGGTGCTCTGGTGTGCACAAAGAGACACTTTAGAGAATTAGGGGTGAATTTAGACAACACTGTTATAACAGTAGCAGGCGTTGGAGATATGAGTGGCGACGTGTTTGGCAACGGTCTAATAGAGTTAAAAAACGTTCAATTAAAAGCTGCTCTTAATGGCAAAGAAATATTTGTCGATCCGAATCCAGACATAGAAATTTCTTATAAAGAAAGAAAAAGGCTCTATGATAATGCTCTTACATGGACTCATTACAATAAAGAGCTGCTTTCAAAAGGTGGATTTATATGCAGGAGAGATGAACGTTCTATACCATTGAACGAAGATGTGAAG
>JAJXTU010000138.1 GCA_021783475.1 bacterium | reverse complement strand
GATTGAATATGACATTTGTCATTGTTTCAATTATTTGTTTTTTGGGAATTATAACTACATCAGTTCTTACAGAGCCCAAGGGCAAAAGCCTCGAAGACTGCTCATACTCTAAGATAATAGGCAAGTAATAGAATTCGTATTATTCTTCATTAACAAATCCTTAACAATAGTTTAATAAAATAATATAGTAAATTCTTAAATTCGGGAGGATTAATGAAGAAAAGAGTTTTATTTTTGTGCACTCACAATAGCGCTCGTTCTCAAATTGCTCAGGGTTTGATGAACGCTTTGCTGTCAGAAAACTATGAAGCATTTAGCGCTGGAACTTTTGCCACATCTATTAACCCATTTGCCATAGAGGTTATGAAAGAAATTGGGGTCGATATCTCTAATCAATATTCCAAAAATTTTTGATATTTATCTGAACGATGAATTTGATTATGTAGTAACCGTCTGTGACAGTGCAAAAGAGGGCTGTCCATACTTTCAAGGAGGAAAGGATCAATTTCACAAAAGCTTCGAAGATCCTGCATCGTTTTCTGGAACCGAAGAAGAAAAATTAGATAAGTTCAGAGAAGTTAGAGATAAGATTAAAGATTGGATTGTGGATTATTTTCGAGGCTAACCAACTAAAAGCGTAAAAAGTTTAATAAATTTAGCTGGACTAAAACCATATATACAAATGTACTTACAAATATGCTCACAAAGAAGTTCCTAAACTTTAGGTGAAGAATTACTACGAATAAAATAGCAATTAATTCGTTTAATCCAAATGGAGGCTTTAAAAAAGACACGTCCTTTAAACAATAGATTACCAAAATGGTGATGACGCTAAAAGGAGCATATTTGCCAATAAAAACAACCATTTCAGGTGGCCTTTTCGCCCTGAAAAAAATAAATGGAAACGCTCTTGCTAAAAATGTGATTAAAGTCATTATCGCAATAGATATTTCTATATTAGTCACGTTCATTCTGAGCTGTCACCGTCCTTTTAAAGATTATCAAAAGCAAAGTAGATAATATTATCGAAGGCAAAAGCATGTTTTCCTTACCTATAATAAAAATTGATGCTATAGCGCAGGTAGCGCCAATCCAAAATGGCAAACGTGTTTTGTAAGATCTAAGCTGCTCAAGGAGAATTACCAAAAAAAGTGCTGTTAAAGTAAAATCCAAACCTAAAGTATTAAATTTTATTGCGTTCCCCATAATAGCGCCTAAAATAGTCCCAAATACCCAATAAAAATGATTTAGTGCGCTTATATATATGTAAAATTTAGATTTGTTTATTTTATTTGGATCTTTTAAAGTCGTTAATAGGGCATAGGTTTCGTCAGTAAGAGTAAATATCATATAAGGTTTTAATTTTCCTGTAAGATCGAATTTATCTAACAGCGAAAGGCCATATAGCATATGTCTGCAATTTATTAACAGAGTAATAATTGCTATTGTAATAAGATTCGCATTTGATAAAAAAAACTGTATAGCTATAAATTGCATTGAACCTGCATATACAAAAATACTCATAATAGGGGCAAAAATCCAAGGAATACCTTTGCTGGCCAATAACAATCCAAATGCTATTCCACCCGAAACATATCCAAACATTATAGGCATTGTAGCTACAATGGCATGAAAGATGGTCGTATCTGAAATATTTCTTTGAGCTCTCATCTCTCCTCCTTTATGTTATTTGAAAAAATGATTTAAAATAGTAGTAGTAGTTATTTTAAATCATGTGCGTTATATTATATATTTGAGCGTTATGTTTTTAAAATTATAACATCCTTTTTTATATATGCAATATTTTAGGAGGATCACTTGAACGATTTAAGCTTAATAATAGCTAATAACTTGAAAAAAATAAGAGAGGGGAGAAAACTGAGCCTTGATAAGCTTTCAGAAATAACAGGAGTAAGCAAATCGATGCTTGGTCAGATCGAGAGAGGAGAGTCAAATCCCACAGTTACAACTTTGAAAAAAATAACTGCAGGTCTAAAGGTTTCGTTTACTGCGCTCTTGGACAACCCAAAACCTATGGTAGATATAGTAGAATTTAATGATATTTTACCTATTACAGAGGATAATGGCAGGTATAGGGTCTATCCTGTTTTTCCATTTGATGAAAGCAGACGTTTTGAGATATACATAATAGAATTTGATAAGAACAGCAGTTTGAGAGCTGTAGCACATCCAGATGGAACACAAGAATTTATTACAGTTTTCGAAGGAGAACTTAAGATTTCTTTAGCAAGTGAAGAGTTTATTGTTGGGATGGGTGATTCAATAAGATTTCTCGCAGACAGACCCCACATTTACTCTAATACGCATCCTGGCATTACAAGGCTGAGCTTGGTTCTTTATTATCCCCTTTAATGATATGATTTAATTCCTATCTTGTGTAGTTTTAGACTGTTAGAAAACGGAGGAAAAAAATGGAAATTTCTAATAAGCCGAATGAACTGATAAATGAGAGTTCGCCCTACTTGCTTCAACATTCACACAATCTGGTCAATTGGT
>JAJXTU010000061.1 GCA_021783475.1 bacterium | reverse complement strand
GCCCAATTCAAAGCTAATAGTAAATTTTGTGCTTAACTGGCTGGCCACAAAGCTAAGTGATGATGAGTTTGTGGATAAAATAGCTTCTTTTATTGAGGAAGAGATTAAGTCTTCTAAAAAGGGCATTGTCGAGGAGGCTTTACTTTTTTATACAAACATTTTTGCACCAAATTATATTTCTGAAAAGATTAAAAAATTTATTACGGGTTTAAGAGAAGAGATAATTTCAAACGAGAAGATTGTTGAGAGCATAGAATATAGCATAAATGAACTAATGAGCAAAAAATTAAGTGAAATTGTTACTGCTGAGAACTTTTTTAACTCTTACGATAAAGTGTTTATTTTTTTTGAGCCAAATATTGATGATTCAAGGGATAAGGTGTATGGCAAGAAAATACTAGATTATTTTGGCTACGACGCATTCGAAAAAGTTTTGCTTACTCTGTTTGGCTGTATCGATGAGAACAAAGAAAAAATATATTTTAAAGAGTTATATCTTCTGAAGAGAGAGAGCTTTAAGTCATGGCTTTATACATTCTTGGGCTCTGACAAGGTTAAAAGAAAAGTTAGCGTAATTGTTGAATACCTGCTTTCAAGGAAAATAGGTAATATCGTCAAATTTTTTGAGAATATGAACCTGGATATAGACTTGATTCTAAGTGAAATTGTTGACGGATTGTATGTGTATATTAAAGACTGGATATCTCTTTTGATAGGCCATGTGGACGTAAAATTGATAGTAAAAGAGAAAATCGACAACTTTTCGGTGGAAGAGATGGAAAACCTTGTATTTGGGATAATGGACAAGGAGTTTAGGATAATAGAGCTCTTGGGAGTTCCTATAGGAGCGCTATTGGGAATTGTACAAGTTGTGGTGAGCCTGTTTAAATAACTATTCATATCTTTCTTCGAGCCATGGATCGCCTCTCATATGATATCCTCTATCTTCCCAGAATCCAGGCATATCTTGTTCGACTAATTCTATCGATTCTACGTATTTAGCACTCTTCCAGGCGTAGAGCTTCGGTATTACGATTCTCAATGGATAACCATTTGACTTTGGGATGGGCATCGAGTTCATCTTCCACGCAAGTAAGGAGTCTTCTTCAAAAAGATAGCTTAAAGGAAGATTTGTGGTGTAGCCTTCGCGGCAGTGGACTATAACGTATTTTGCGCTCTCTTTTGGCTTGCACATCTTTATAAGCTCTTTTGTTTGCACTCCTTCCCATACTATATTTTTTACGCTCCATGTGGTAACACAGTGAAAATCGGCAGTTAGCTCTACAGGTTCGAGCTTCTTTATCTCATTAAAGCTCATCATAATTTCGCTCTCTACAAGACCATATATCCTAAATCTAAAAGATGATAGATCTAATTCTGGAACCTTTTTTATGTCATATACAATCGGTTTTTCAACCCATCGCTGACCTGGAGGCAGCCTGTCAGGTCTATTTGTATCTGAGCTAACTATTGATCTCATATTTTGCCTCCTTTATAAAATATAATGTTAATTATTATCATTATATAGCAAATAATTTGCCAATACAAAAAAATTGTGTATTTAATAAATAGTTCTTATATTAAATTTATAGCTATTTTATGCAAAAATGATTGATAATATATTAATATAAATTTTTGTATTAACAAATAATAATTTTTGGTTTATAATAATTTGTATATATTTTAATTTAAGGAGGGATGAAAATGCCAACTTATGTTTATAGATGTAATAGCTGTGGAAATAAATTTGAGTTGCGAAGATCTTTTAAGGATGAATCGGAGGTTTTGTGCCCTGAGTGTGGCAGTCCTTCCGAAAAGATTTTTGTGCCTGTGCCTATAGTTTTCAAGGGGTCTGGATTTTATGTGAATGATTCCACAAACTCCAAAAATAGCGCTGGCACCGTATCCTCAGGCGATAAGGGATCTGTGTCTATCGAGGGCGCAAAGTGCCCTGCGTCAAACAAAACTAAGAAGTAGTTTTTTCGGGGCGTAGCGCAGTGGGAGCGCGCCTGCTTCGGGAGTAGGAGGTCGGAGGTTCAAATCCTCTCGCCCCGACCATAAGTATAAATTTATTTTTTTAATATAATTTGAGGGTTTTTAAAGGGAGATAATTGAGCTGATACTTAAAAGATTTTGTAACTTTTATGGGATTATTAAGTTTCATATTCATTGCGAATTTCTTTTGCTTTTTTATATGGTGCGCAATGTCTAATTTAAGGATAAAGCTTGACAAGAAATTTTTGGAAAATCCCTTTATAGCCCCATCAGGCGTATTTGGGTTGGGCTATGATGTGAGCTTTGATTATGAGATTAAAAAACTTGGCGCATTTACAATGAAAACTGCTACCACAAAAAAAAGAGATGGAAATGTCCCACCAAGGACTGTAGAAACTCCTGCTGGAATGCTAAATTCAATAGGGCTTCAGAACCCTGGCATAGACGAATATCTAAAACTCTTCCCTACTATAAAAAAATTTTTTTCAAAATGTCCGCTAATATTTAGCATATCTGGTGAAACTGTTGACGATTTTGAATATTTAGCTAAAAGAGTAACAGAGATTGAAAGCGATCTTATAGCGCTTGAATTAAACCTTTCCTGTCCAAATCTACGAAGTGGAGGGGTAACCTTCTCTTCAAGCGTTAAGGATTCTATTGAAGTTTGCAAAAAGGTTAGGAAGGTCTGGGGGAAAAGCTTAATAGCAAAGTTATCCCCTCTTTCTGATTTCAAAGAGATGGGAATATCCCTGGAATCTGAGGGTGTAAATATTTTTTGTGCAATAAATACATTGCCTGGAATGAGATTCGATATATACAAGAGAAAGCCATCACTTGGAAATTTTCACGGTGGTCTCTCAGGTCCTGCACTCTTACCAGTCTCTCTGAAATGCGTTTGGGATTTGCGCAAGGTTACAAAGTTGCCGATCATTGGTGTAGGAGGGGTATATTCTGCGGAATCTGCTATAGAGATGTTTATGGCTGGAGCTAATTATGTGGGGATTGGCTCTGCCTATTATAATAATCCAGATTTATTAGACGAGGTTATTGGCGGCGTTAAAAAGTTCTTGATAGAAAATGATCTGAAGGGTATAGATGAGATTGTCTCTCTTGCTCACAAAGATGCTTAATAGAAGAAATCCTTTAAAAGATTTCCAAATAATAAGGGGGAAGTGATAAGTTTTGAGGGTTGTTGCCCAAAGAGTACAAAGTGCAAGTGTCAGCGTAAGTGAAAAAAATTTATATTCATCAATAGATAGAGGTTTGGTTTTGCTTGTTAACGTAGAAAAGGGTGACTCTAAAGAAGAAATATTCTCATTTTGTGAAAAAATATGTAAATTAAGGATTTTTCAATCTGAAAAGATGCCGATGGATCTATCTCTTGTCGATATAAATGGCGAAATATTGATCATACCTCAGTTCACTTTGCTTGCTAACACATCAAAGGGCTTGAGACCGAGCTTTGAGAGATCTGAAAAGCCAGATAGGGCCAATGAACTATTTGATTATATGTTTAGCGTTTTAAAAGAAAAGGTTGTTGTAAAAAAGGGATTTTTCGGGGAACACATGCAGGTATCTCTTATAAACGATGGTCCTGTAACATTTATTTTTGATACAAGGATGAGTCTATGAAGTTATTGCTTGCTACTAACAATAAAAACAAAATAAAGGAAATTGTAAACATTTTATCTAAATATGATTTTGAATTTGTACTGCCAGGTGAAGTAGGTTGTTTTATCGATCCTGAAGAGACAGGCTCTACTTTTTGTGAAAACGCTTTAATAAAAGCTAGGGCATTCTATGAAGCTACAGCTATCGCTGCTTTGGCAGATGATTCTGGTCTTGAAGTTGACGCTTTAGATAAAAAGCCAGGGGTTTTGTCATCAAGGTTCTTTGGTGAGGTAACAGACGCAGAAAAGTGCATGGGTATTTTGAAACTTCTTGGTGATTTGCCATTCGAAAAAAGGACAGCAAGGTTTAAGGCTTGTTTTGTTTTGTATAACGGCATGGTTCTGAATCAGGCAGAAGGTGTTTGTGAGGGATACATCGGCTTTGAGCCTAAGGGCGAAAATGGGTTTGGTTACGATCCAATATTTATTCCATTAGACTTTAAAAAAAGTATGGCCGAGCTATCACTTGATGAAAAAGAAAAGATAAGCCACAGGGGCAATGCATTAAGAATTTTCAGTAATAACATAAAAAAATTTAACAAATAGGAAGGTGAAGTAATGGAAAATCTTAAATCAACTCCGCTTGAGGCCGAACACATAAGGCTAAAAGCGAAAATGGCGCCATTTGGCGGTTGGAACATGCCTATTCAGTATGAAAGTATAATTGAAGAGCATATGCAGTGCAGAAAAAGCATAGCGCTTTTTGACACCTGCCATATGGGAGAGTTCTTCTTTACAGGCGATCTGGAAAAGACAAATATTGAGAGAGCTTTTTCATTTAAAGTCGGAACTATAAAAGTTGGAAAGTGCAGATATGGTCTCATATTGAACGAAAAAGGGGGAATGGTAGACGATTGCATTATCTACAGATTGGGCGAAAATGAGCTTATGATGGTAGTGAATGCAGGTACGAAGGATAACGATTTTAACGTTATAAAAAGTGTCTTAAAGGGTGATTTTGTATTCGAAGACAAGTCTGAGGCTACCTCAAAGTTGGACGTTCAGGGGCCTCTTTCGAGAGATCTATTAAGAAAATATTTTGGTAGCGCAGTGGACGAGTTAAAATATTTCTCTTTCGTCAATGCTAATCTCATGGGTCAGGATGTAATGCTTTCAAGAACTGGTTATACGGGGGAGCTGGGTTTTGAGATATACATGCCATCAAAGATTTGTGTAGAAGTTTGGAATGAATTGCTTAAAGATGAAAGGATAAAACCTGCTGGTCTTGGAGCAAGGGATTTGCTAAGGCTTGAAATGGGCTATCCTTTGTACGGCAGCGATCTTGATGAAGAAACTACGCCTTTGGAAGCTGATCTGTCATATTTTGTTCACCTTGACAAGGATTTTGTTGGCAAGGATGTGCTTATGAAACAGGTGGAAAACGGATTAGAGAAAATTAGAGTTGGTTTTGTTTGCGATGGAAGAAGGGCTCCCAGACACGGTTATAGAATTTTTGCAGACGGTGAAGATATTGGATATGTTACGAGCGGTGGTTTTTCTCCATCATTGGGCAAAGGAATCGGTATGGGCTATGTAAAGACCAAATATAGCAGTGAGAATTCTACATTAGAACTATCCCAAGACAAGGTAAAAATCAAGGCTGTAGTGGAAAAGACACCTTTTTATAAAGATGGATCTCTTAGAAAATAAAAAAAATAAAAAATATTTGAGGAGGATTATTTATGTCAAGATATTATTCAAAGGATCATGAGTGGTTAGAGATTGAGGGAAATGTAGGAACAATTGGTATTACTGATTATGCACAGCATCAATTGGGAGATATAACTTATATAGAAATGCCCGAAGTTGGCTCTGAAATTAAGCAATTTAGCATATTTTGTACTATTGAATCTGTTAAGGCTGCAAGCGATGTGTACGCCCCAGTGAGCGGTAAGATAAAAGAAGTTAATGAGGCATTGGAAAACACACCAGAAATTATAAACAAGAGTCCTGAAGGTGAGGGCTGGATAGTAAAGGTTGAAGTTGCAAATGTGAGCGAGTTTGATAGCCTGATGGACAAGAGCTCTTACGAAAATTACGTTAAGGGGTTGGACTAAAAATGAATTTTTGTCCGCATACTCCAGAGGATATAAAGGAAATGTGCTCTGCTTGTAATGTAAGCGATCCAGATGATCTATTTAAAGGTCTGCCTGTAGAGGATATAGATTTTAAGAAATTGAATAAGGGCATCTCTGAATTCGAGGGATATAACAATATTTTAGATTTAGCCAAGAAAAATAATTTATTGTCATATCATTTTATAGGGGGAGGTTTATATGATCACATAATTCCAAGTGTAGTTGATTTTACCACATCGAGATCTGAATTTTATACCGCATATACTCCCTATCAACCAGAGTGTTCTCAAGGAACCTTGCAAGCATTATTTGAATATCAGACTGCTATATGTAATCTGACCGATCTTGATGTAACAAATGCTTCGCTTTACGATGGCGGTAGCGCTCTTGCCGAGGCTGTTTTGATGTCTCTTAGAATTACCAAGAGAGAAAAAATAGTTATGGACAAAAGCGTTAATCCTATATATAGAAATATAGTTAAGACATATTTAAAGTTCTTGCCTTACGAGCTAATCGAGGTTGAGACCAATGGGATTGAGCCTGATTTTGAAAAGATAAAGTCTTTGCTTGATTCAGATGCAGCATGTTTTGTTTTTCAAAATCCTACTTTTTATGGGAGTGTGTACGACTGGTCTGATTTGATAAAAGTTGCACACGAAAAGGGAGTATTGGCGATAGCTTCTGTTTACCCAATTTCTTTAGGAATTGTAAAAACTCCTGGTCAGATGGGAGTAGACATAGCTACTGGTGATGGGCAGTCATTGGGTAATCCACTTTCCTTTGGCGGACCATATTTTGGCTTCCTGGTTACGAAAAAGGCATATATTAGAAATATGCCTGGTAGGATTGTGGGCGAAACAGTAGATAGGAACAATAAGAGGGCTTTCGTCCTTACATTACAAGCAAGAGAGCAGCACATAAAAAGACATCGTGCAACTTCAAACATATGCTCTAATGAAGGACTTTGCGCATTGAGGGCATTGGTTTATCTGTGCTCTCTTGGGAAAAGTGGTCTTAAGGAATTGTCTTTGCTAAACTTCAGCAAGAGTGAATATATGAAAGAAAAGCTGTCTAAGCTTGGCTTGACGATAAAAAACAAGGGCACTACTTTTAACGAATTTGTAGTTGAATTTAAGAAGCCTGCAAAAGATATTTTTTCAGATCTTTTATCAAAGAATATTGCTTTTGGGATACCCCTTTATGTTTTCGGAGGCTCTGAAAATGATATTTTAATCAACGTAACTGAAAAGATGTCAAAAGAAAAGATAGATAATGTATGTTCTATTTTGGAGGCCATACTATGAAATTAATATTTGAGGAATCGAAAAGCGGTAGAAATTCATTTAATCTGCCCGAATCAGACGTAAGTCTAAAAAATTTCCCAGTTGAATTGTCGCGCTCAGATGTGGATCTGCCAGAGATTTCAGAACTTGATTTGGTAAGACATTTTGTTAATTTATCCAGATTAAATTTTTCTGTAGATACGCAGTTCTATCCATTGGGATCTTGCACAATGAAATACAATCCAAAAATATTGGAAAAGGCTTCAAACACGCCTGAATTTTCAAATCTGCATCCTTATTTGTCTATTTTGCCAGAATGCAAGGACAGGTGTAACGGTGCTCTTGAGATAATTTCTGATTTTCAGGATATGTTGTGTGAGATAACTGGAATGGATTGCGCTACTGTAAACCCAATGGCTGGGGCTCATGGAGAGTTAACTGGCATTATGATTATTTCCAGCTATCATAAGTCAAAAAATTCTAAGAGAACCAAAGTTATTGTCCCTGATTCTTCACATGGAACGAACCCTGCTAGTGCATCTATGGTGGGTTATGAGGTGGTTACCATACCCTCAAATAGCGAAGGCGAGATGGACGTAAACGAGCTAAAAAAGCATCTTGATACCGATGTGGCAGCTGTAATGATGACGTGTCCGAATACGCTGGGCCTATTTGAGAAAAATATAAAGCAGATTTCCGAGATGGCGCATTCGGTAGGCGCTTTGATGTACTATGACGGCGCAAACCTTAATGCAATTATGGGCAAGGTAAGGCCTGGTGACCTTGGGTTTGACGTAATACACGTGAACGTTCATAAAACTTTTGGTACCCCTCACGGTGGCGGAGGTCCTGGAGCTGGCCCTGTAGGAGTAAAGAAGTTTCTTGAAGACTTTCTCCCTATACCAAGGGTAAAAAGAGACAATGGCTCTTTGGTAGTAATATCTAGCTCAGACAAGTCTATTGGCCACGTTTCGTCATTTTTCGGCAATTTTGCTGTGGTGCTGAGGGCATATCTGTATATTAAGCTCCTTGGTCATGATGGAATAAAATATTCTGCTGAAATGGCAGTACTGAACGCAAATTATGTAATGAATAAGCTTAAAAAATATCTAAAGCTTCCCTATGATAGATCTTGTATGCATGAGTGTGTTTTCTCTCTCTCTGAAATGGCAAAAGTTGGAGCGAGCGCATTAGATTTCGCAAAATATCTGATAGATATGGACTTTCATCCGCCTACGATATATTTTCCGTTGATAGTGAAAGAGGCCTTTATGATAGAGCCAACCGAAACAGAATCAAAAGAAACTCTGGATAAATTTGTCGATACTATTATTGACGCAGTAAAATTAACCGAACAAAATGCTGAGGTTTTTAAAGAATTCCCCAAAACAACTATCATTTCAAGGCCTGATGAGACAAAGGCTGCCAGAGATCTAATAGTAAAATATGAGAAAGTGGTTAGTTAATGAGACCCAATGAGACATAGTGTCGTGGGTGTTTTAAAAAATATTATTATTAAGAAAGAAGGGGCTTGGGTTGTCTAATAAGAGTTTTAGGTTTATAGTTTCGTCGCCATTAAGCGGTGATTACAATATGGCTATTGACGAGGCTTTGTATCTAACCTTTCTAAAGAAAAGAGAACCTGTTATAAGATTTTATTTTTGGAGTCCCTCAGTGCTTTCTGTGGGTAGATTTCAGAAAATATCTGATATTAACAAGGTCTTCTTATCTAAAGAAGAAGGATCTTTCGTTAGAAGACTAACCGGGGGGAATGCTCTATATCATCATGAGGAAATTTCATATTCTATAGTTTGTTCCCAGGAGCATTTGGGCAACCTATCTGTAATTGATTCTTATAAAAAGTTGACCTCTTTTGTTTTAGACTTTTATAATTCTTTAAATTTAAATGCCAAGTGGGCTTGTGAATGTGAAGATAACAGGTCAAGTAAAAACCCAATATTGTGTTATCAGGGAAAAGAAAAATACGATATTGTAATAGATGGACAAAAAGTTGGCGGCAATGCTCAGAAGCGCTCTCATGACGTAATATTTCAACACGGATCTATTCCTATAAAAAGTAGAAAAAACCTTTCGAAATTGTATGAAAGTGGCAAGTCAATTCAGGATTGGATCGGTGACATCTCTTATGAGAACACTGTTAAAGGGCTTGCCTCTTCATTTACTAAGGAAATGAAGACAGAGTTAAATTTTTGTGAGCCAACAAAAGATGAGATTAAGCTATCTTCCCTTCTAAGGGAGAAAAAATATTTATCCGAAAGCTGGAATTGTGATGGTATTGAAAAAGAAACCTATTTGGCTTCATAAGAAGGTTTGTCAAAAAACAGAAAACTATACAAGGTCTTTGTTAAAAGATTTGGATTTGCACACTGTGTGCGAAGAAGCAAGGTGCCCAAATATTTCTGAATGTTTTGGAAAGGGGCATGCGACCTTCTTAATTATGGGCGATGTGTGCACAAGGGCGTGTGAATTTTGTAATGTTAAAAAGGCTAAATTCGGAAATTTACTAAGTCCTTTGGATCCCAATGAGCCTGAGAGGATATCTCAGGCTGTTCAAAGGATGGATCTCTCTCATGTAGTCATTACTTCTCCCACGAGAGACGATGTTTTTGACGGTGGGGCGCTTCACTTTGCAAATACTATAAAATCGATAAGAAATTCTATGCCAGATACTACAATTGAAGTATTGGTACCCGACTTTAAAGCTGATATTGATTCTATAAAAACAGTATTGGACTCAGAACCTGAGATTTTTGGCCACAATGTAGAAACAGTTCCAAGGCTTTATTCTATAAGGAAGGGTGCATCGTTTGAGAGATCATTAAGTGTTTTAGAAATTGCGAAAAAGATATCGCCAAATGTATATACAAAAACTGGCATAATGCTTGGATTGGGAGAAACATTTGATGAATTGAAAGAAGTTTTTGATAAACTTATTAAAATCAAATGCGACTTTCTTAGTATGGGTCAATATCTTCAGCCGGGACTTAGCAACATAGAGGTTTCTGAATATGTTCACCCCGATAAATTTCAAGAGATAAAAAATATTGCTATAGAATTTGGGTTTAAACATGTTGAAAGTGCCCCTTATGTAAGAAGCTCTTACAACGCGCAAAAATATTTAACTTATGAGGAGTATGATGGTGGAAAATAAATTTGATGTTATTGTGCTTGGCGCAGGTCCAGCTGGGTATGAGTGCGCGCTTTATCTGGGCGAAAGAGGCAAAAGAGTTTGTCTTGTAGATAAATCTGAGGAAAATATTGGCGGAACCTGCCTGAATGAGGGATGTATTCCTGTAAAATCATTGGTTGAAAGCTCTCATTTAATTCAGAGGATGAAAGAATACAAGGGCGTTTTCGATATAAATTTTAATGTCGAATATGCTAATGCAGTAAAACTCTTAGATGAACAAAAGACTCAGCTAAGGCAGGGAGTAATCTCAAGGCTGAAAAAGTCAAAGATTGATATGGTTTTTGGTAAAGGGGTATTGATTGGAAAAAATGAAGTAAGAGTAGGAGATGCTGATTATTTTGTTGATAATATAGTCTTATCAACTGGTTCATATCCAAAGAGTCTTCCAGGTCTGGTTATTGATGAGGAGAAGATTATTTCAAGCAGCGGTCTCTTAAGGCTGAAAAGCCTGCCAAAGGATATTCTTATCGTAGGCGGGGGTTATGTAGGCTGTGAATTTGCATCCTTACTAAATTATTTTGGATCAAACGTAACAATTGTGGAATTTTTACCAAAAATAATGGGTTTTGAGGACGATGAGGTTTCACGAACCCTTCTTAGAGAATTTAAAAAGAGAAATATCTCTGTGAATACCAATTCAGAGATTGTGGATATCCAAAATAAAGATGAAAAGATTTCGGTTAGTTTTAAAAATAGGCAAAATGAATCTGTTAAAGATATCCTTGTAGATCTGATACTGGTTTCAGTTGGAAGGGGAGCTAACACGAAGGATCTGAATTTGGAAGTAGTTAGCGCAAAAACTGATAGAGATTTTATAGTAACAGAGAAAGATTTTAGTATAAACAATAGCAGCGTTTATGCAGTGGGAGATATAATAAAAACTCCGATGCTTGCTAATGTGGCTACAAGAGAGGGCATATTTGTAGCAAGGGGGATAACTGGAGAACCAAGAAGCTTAAACTATGATCTTTTGCCAAGGGTTGTATTTACCGATCCTGGCGTAGGGTGCATTGGGTTTACCGAGGAGGATCTAAAGTCAAAGGGTATTTCTTACAAGACTTACAAGGCCTTTTTCAAGAGCAATGGGAAAGCCCTTATTATGGGTCAAAATTCAGGGTTTTTTAAGGCTCTTGCTTCTGAAGATGGAAAGATACTGGGTGCTATGTTCATAGGTCCTATGGCTTATGAGCTAATTCATATTATTGCAGTTGCAATGAAGAGCAGCATAAACATTGCTGAAATTAATGACATAATATATGGCCAT
>JAJXTU010000060.1 GCA_021783475.1 bacterium | reverse complement strand
AAAGATGAGAAAATTAGCTTTTGTTTTCGTAGTAGCATCACTTCTCGTCGCCCTTGCAGTTCCAGCTATGGCAGGACCATTCTCAGATGTACCAGCTAATTCTTGGGCATACAAAGCAGTGCAAGATTTAGCAGCAAAAGGTTTGGTCATTGGTTATGGGGACTCAACATTCAGAGGCGACAGACTTGCCACTCGTTATGAGATGGCAATGGTAGTTGCAAGAATGCTCGATATGTACGAAAAAGGTCAGAATGCACAAGATCAAAAGATCCAGTTGAATGCTAACGACATCGCAACACTTATGAAGTTAGCTGAAGAGTTTAAATCAGAACTTGCCTCTTTAAACGTCAGAGTCGCAGCACTTGAGAAAAAAGCAGCTCTTGATACAGTGAACTTCACAGGAGATGCACAATTTAGATTAAATACTGCAAATCAAGACTATTATGCTCTTAGCCCTCTAAAAACTAATACTTACACGGTAACGCAAGATGAGTATGACTACAACACCAGCACAAACGGAGGCATAATAGGCACAGTATCGCCAAGCATGACCAATGCAGGCGACCCAGGTCTTCAAAACACAAGAAATAGTACTTATATGAAGTATAGAATTAGATTAAACATTGCAGCGCCAATAGCAGACAACATCAGCTTCAACGGCAGACTTGTAGTTGAAAAGAATGCTGGCGATAATACCGCAGGAGGATCCAATAATCCTATACTTGCAGCTACCTCTGGCTATATGGACAACTCAAATACGCTCTTTGTTGACAGATCATATATTACATGGACTCTCAACCCATATCCTATAACGTTCGTACTCGGCAGACTTCCTACTATGGATCAGGGCCAATATTACAACAACATGTTCTTAGACGAAGGAACCGAGGGCGGCCAGGTAATATTTGATATGTCAAACTTCTTACCATCCACAACCGTTTCGGCAACGTGGGCAAAATTATTTGACGATGGCTCTATTACATCTACACAAGAAGCAAACGGCTACAAGGATAAGGATATGTACATCTTAAACCTAAAAACCAAGATATTTAACGCATTTAACTTAGAAGCAGACTACGGCTATGTAGACAAGCTAGCTTATTATGGTGGACTAAGTGCAGGCACAGGCTTGTCAGGTCTTAATGGTATTACTAGCACAAATTCAGCTCTTACCACGGGAAACAACGGCCAATACGGAAAGTATGATTGGTGGTTAGTACTCGGAAGCTGGAACGTATATGGAATAGATATGTATGCAGGTTATGAAGGAACCTCTACCGACATGCCAGTTCTTGACGGCAGTGGAAATATCAACGGCATCAATAGTGTAAACGGTGGTGCATGGGGACTCGGAGGAGATATGCCTCTCCTAGTCGGAACACTTGGAACTGATCTGTGGCTCGGAAATAACAAGTGGTACAACCCATTCATAAATAATACTGTAAGCACAGGTTATAAGGATTATTTCGACGTATATTATCTTATACCAGTTGCAAAGAATGCACACTTATCGCTCGTCTACTTATATCAAAAGGGTCAAAAGCCATATAATACTGATGCTACAAACGGCTACTATTATACCTTTAACCCAGCTCAAGCAAACAACTACAACGAATTCGAATTTGAGCTAAACGTAAACTTCTAAAAAAACTATCAAAAAACCCCTCGATTAATCGAGGGGTTTTTTGCTTTTAAAACTCTTTATTTATGCTACAAGTTTCTATTTTATTGTATAATAAAAACAACTTATATATTAAGGGGGCATATTCTTATGAATAGCGTAGTAATCCACATCGATACCGATGATAGTGTTCGGCTTACGAAGGCTTTCTTCAGCGCAAAAAATTTGCTGGAAGCCTACAAAGATGATGGGATACAGATTGTATTCATTGCAAACGGAGATGGAGTGAAGCTATTTACAAAGGATAGAGAGAATTCTCTAAAAGATGAGATGATTTCACTGTACAATCAAGGGGTAAAGTTTATGGTTTCACAAAACGCTTTAAGGGAAACCCACTTAGGGTTAGACAGCGTCCTCGAATTCGTAAAAATCGTCCCTTCTGGAATTGTAGAAATGGTAAGTCTTTCTAAAGCGGGATATCAATATATAAAGGCCTGATGATAATGAAAGATGCTACACTGAGCATAATTCGTGCTCGTTTGCAGCTTAATTTGTTATACTATAAATAAAATTATTTTTGGAGGCGCAATATGTGTTCGAATAACGAATCGTATATGACGGTAATGAAGATCGAAACCAAACACCTGATAAATAGAGTGCAGCTTCTTCGAGAAGAGATTGCGCGCTGGCAGATGATGGGCAATATGCTCGGTTTTGATGGTATGGAGAAGAGTCTGGATGAAGCTGGCGCACATCTAAAGTCAGCAACATCTGCCATAGAAAGGGCACAAGAAAGCCTATATCAAGAAGACACCTTTACCGTAGAAAACATGCACTCTCATGAACATACCCACTCTGATGGGAGCATGCACGTTCACCCTCACACTCACCCACACGACCATGAGCACACCGATGTATAAAAAAATTCTTGTTGCTATTGACGGTTCTGTGCACACACCAATGGTCCTTGACAGCGCCATATCCTTAGCAAAGGCTTTTGATAGCACTGTTGAGATCTGCCACGCTATTTGTATGCCACCAATGCTTCCAGACCTGATGGGCGGAGAGGTTGCATTTATGCCACAGATGATAGAAGACCTTGAGAAAAACGGCCAAAAGGTGATTGACGACGCGAAAAAATATCTGGAAGAAAAGGGATTAAAAGAAATAACTACCTTCATGGACATAGCAAATCCTGCAAATATGATCCTTGAAAGGATAAAAAATGAAAATTTCGATCTGGTAGTCTTGGGCAGCAGAGGGCTAAATGAATTTGAAGGCTTTCTAATGGGGAGCGTATCAGACAAAATCAGCCATCATGCAAAGTGTTCGGTATTTATCGTTAGATAAATTACTGGGCATTGTTCTTCTAATCATATCGATTGTAGGATGCCTTTCTCACACGGGAAACAAATCTGACGCCTTAGTCTTCTACGATAGAAATCAGGTGTGGTATTCGGATGTCGGCAAAATGGAATCCGAATGGATTGTAAATGCTTTACACGTAAAGAATATCAATGTCGAAAGATTTAGCTTAGATTCGCCTTATGCGGCAAAGAATCCAAATCTTTTGCTTTACGAGGGTACAAGGGCAATGCAGTTCATTCCCGAACCAATTGTCTGGAGAGCCAAAGCCGAAAAAGAGACTACGTGGTGGATTGGCTCCAATGAAGAAGCACTGCTTGAAGGTTACGGAAAAAACAAAGTTGGATTTAAGTATTCAAAGGTCGAGTCTGGCTTTGACAAAGTTTTATACAGAGGCTTTACCTTTAACACACAGCCTTTTTACGTTACCCCTATAAACCCAGAAAACTCTCAAGTTCTCATTTCTGCAAAAAACGAAAAAAACGATACCCTGCCTATACTTGTACGGTCCAGAAATCTGTTTTTTATGGCATCTGAGCCTTTTTTGGGAGCTGATAGAAAGAGATATATGGCTCTTTGTGACTCATTAGCAAGGTCTTTGGGAGTGCCAGAACAGCCAAGACCCTTAGGCCTTATCAGATTGGAAGACGTGCATCCTATGTATGACATCCCAAGGCTGAAAGCCGTAATAGATCTCCTTGAGAAAAGAGGGGTTCGTTTTTCCATTGGCGTAATACCCATATTCGTAAACCCATCAGAGGGCATTAAAGTAAAGCTAACTGACGACCCGAAGCTTATATCAATCTTAAAAAACGCTCAGGCTCACGGAGCCCAGATCTTTATACATGGCCTTACACACCAGTTTTCGGGTGAATCGGCTGTTGGATATGAATTTTGGGACAGCAGAGCTCAAGAGCCATTTCCAGACAGGATCACCCTTGATCAGCTCGAGAACAGAGTTAAAGAGGCAGAGAAAATAATAAAGGCAGCAGGCCTAAAGATAGACGGTTGGGAGACCCCTCACTACATGGCCACCCCCGTGCTCTACAAAGCGCTTAAGATTGAAGGGATAAAGACAATTTACGAAAGAATGCTTCTAACAGATGAAGTTCAGTTTGACAACCCTTTAATAGTTCACCAGATGCTCATATACCCATCGAATTACAACGATATGTATTGGATACCTGAGGATTTTGGATATGACGGATTTAATTTTACACAAAAAACAGTTTATAATGAGCTCAGGAAAAATAGAGCCTTCTCAAGAGGCGTCGCCTCATTTTTCTTTCATCCGTATTTAGGCGCAGATAAACTAAGCGCATTGCTTAACAGCGCTGATAAGGATAATGTTTTATTTGTGAGCGTTAAGGAGCTTCTACAAAAATATAAAATAAAACGAATTAACCAGGAGGCAAATTGAACGAGAAAGAGTTTGACAAGTTAGAAATGCGAGTAAAGGAATTAGAAGACCTTGTAAGCAGGTTGATAAAGAAACTGGGACTTGAAAAGGATCTATTTGAAAATTATCAGATCTCAAAGGATCACGGCAAGGTGCTTGAAGTTTTAGGATTTTCAGGATACACCATAGAAAAAGAGAGACCAAAAGTTAGCAATTTTATAGTAGAAAATGAGCTTCTTGAACCACTTCAAACTGTAGGCAGAAGGATATGGAAGATTTTTGGATCTAGCGTTCGCGGAATTGAGATTCTATACGACACAGAAGGCTTAACGATTTTAACTCAGCTGTCAATTGTGGACAAAGAAAAAGAAGACAAGCTAGGTGCAATCTGGGTCGATCTTTCGGGAGAAAAGTCTAATTTGATAAAATTCGCCTACATATCAAAACCATAAATCGCTACTTTCACTATAAATTTGTTATAATAATATTAATTATCGCTCAGGAGGTGTAATTAATGGCTACTGAAACTTTACAGATTTACAAGTGTGAGACATGCGGCAATATAGTAATGGTTCTGCACTCTGGCGTTGGACAGCTCGTTTGCTGTGGAAACCCAATGAAGCTTATGGAAGAAAATACCGTTGACGCCGTTGTGGAGAAACACGTTCCTGTTATAGAGAGAAAAGGAAAGGATGTGCTTGTAAAGGTAGGCTCAATGCCTCACCCAATGACCAGCACCCACTGGATCGAGTGGATAGAACTTCAAGTTGACGACTCATATGTTCTGATAAAAAGACTCAGTTTCAATGATCAACCAGAAGCGCTATTCTCGCTGCCAACCGAACCAAAAAGTCTCATGGCGAGAGAATATTGCAACCTTCATGGCCTTTGGAAAAGCGAAGAATAATACTGCTTGTTTTTTATAGAAAAGCCGCGAGTTAATCGCGGCTTTTTTTAATGCCCACCAAGATAGGCTGCCCTAACGTGTTCTGAGCTCAATAGCTCTTCAGAGGTCCCAGACAAAGTTACATTTCCAGTCTCAACCACATATCCCCTATTGGCAAGCTTAAGAGTCTTTACAGCATTTTGTTCAACGATCAACAAACTTGTACCCGATTCGTTTATCTCTTTTATTATCTTAAATATCTCATCGACCAGGACTGGTGCAAGGCCGAGCGATGGCTCATCTAAAAATAGATATTTAGGTCTTGACATCATTCCTCTCGCAATTGCAAGCATTTGTTGTTCCCCTCCAGATAAAGTCCCTGCCTTCTGGACAAGCCTTTCTTTTAAACGTGGGAATAATGTCAGCACCTTATCTATATCGTCTTGAATGCCCTGTTTGTCCTTCCTGAGGAATGCACCCATTAAGAGATTTTCATGAACGCTCATTCTTGTAAATATCCTTCTGCCTTCAGGAACTAGACACAAACCCATATTTACTATCTTGTCAGTGGACAGGCCTGTTAAAAGGACGTTGTCCAAATAAACCTCTCCGCTTGAGATCTTTTCAAGAGCCATTATCGACTTCAATACAGATGATTTACCCGCTCCATTGGCGCCAATTAGTGCTACTATTTCGCCCTTGTTTACCTCGAGCGATACGCCCTTCAGAGCTATTATGCCACCATATCTTAACACTACATTATTTATCTTAAGCAATTTCGGCTTCCTCTTTTCCGAGATAAGCCTCTATTACCTTGGGATTGTTCCTAATCTCCATAGGGCTTCCTTCAGCAATCTTTTGTCCGAAGTCTAATACAAATATTCTCTCAGAGAGCTTCATAACAAGAGACATATCGTGCTCTATTAGAATTATAGTTACCCCCATTTCTCTAATCTTCTTAATCAGCGATATAAGTTCCTCGGTTTCTGACGGGTTCATTCCCGCAGCAGGCTCATCCAGCAATAATATCTTGGGCTCAGATGCCAAAGCCCTTGCGATCTCAAGCTTTCTCTGAAGTCCATACGGGAGGCTTGTAGAAATCTCCGCCTCTCTATCAAGCAAGCCAACAAACTCCAACAAATTTCTCGCCAGTCTAACGCCTTTCTTTTCTTCTGCTACAAAAGCCGGCAAGGTTAAGAGTATCTCCCATATCTTAGCTCTTAGTTTTGGATGCCTTCCGACCAGAACGTTTTCAAGAACTGTCATATTTTTAAAAAGCCTAATGTTTTGAAAGGTCCTAGATATCCCAAGATAAGCTATCTTGTAAGCTGGCACTCCCACAATATCTCTTACAACACCATCTTTTTTATATAAGATCTTTCCCTTTTCAGGAGTATATACACCAGTTACACAGTTAAAAAGGGTGGTTTTACCTGCTCCGTTGGGACCGATAACAGATACTATTTCGCCCTCATGAACGTCCATTGAGACATCGTTCACGGCTATTAGCCCGCCAAATTGTTTGGTAACGTTAGAAATCTCTATTAACAAGCGGATTCTCCTCCTCAGCAGTTCTCAATATCCTTCTTGGCTTTATCCAACCCATAAATCCTTTGGGCATCACAATCATCATAAATACCATAAGAGCTCCAAATATAAGCATCCTATAATCAGAAACGCTCCTTAGAGCCTCAGGCAAAAGAACAAGGATAAGCGCGCCTATCACGGGACCTTCTATGGTCCCCATGCCACCAATTACTACCATAGCAAGAACCATAACTGATTCCATAAAACTAAAACTCTCAGGGGATACAAAGGTAGCATAGCTTGCGAAAAAGACTCCTATAGAGCCGCCAAGCATAGCGCCTATTATAAAAGATATTAATTTAAAATTTTTAAGGTTGACCCCCATCGAGACCGCTGCAATCTCATCTTCCCTTATGGCCTCAAGTGCCCTGCCAATCCTTGATGCCTGAAATCTATAGGTTAAAAAAATAGCTAATGCTACAAAAGCCAAAGCCAGAAAGTAGTATTGGGATGGGTCTTCAAATTTGAAACCAAATGCATTGGGTCTGGGTATGCCTATGATGCCTATTGGACCATTGGTCAAAAAGGTAAGGTTGTTCGCAAGGATTCTAATTATCTCACCGTAGCCCATAGTAACGATTGCAAAATAGTCGCCTCTGAGTCTAAAAGCAGCAGAACCGACCAAAAGACCAAAAAGCGCCGTAGTAACGCACGCTATAGGTAATATCTCCCAAAAGCTTAGACCCAGCTTAATTGAAAGAATTGCATAGGTATAGGCTCCTACGGCATAAAAGGCTATAAATCCTAAGTCAAGAAGTCCCGCCAGTCCACAGACTATATTCAAGCCTAATGACAAAACAATATATATAAAAGCCAGATTCATAATGTGAACGTAGTATTGAGATGAAGCAAGAAACGGATATACACAGGCAATTACAAGCAATATACCCCACTTGAGGCGCATATCCATATTGTTCCATCGCCTTGCTGCGGCCTTAACCCTTCTTCTAAACCTGATATCCATCATACTTTATCAGGAACCTGCTGACCCAGGAGGCCAGAAGGTCTAAGCAACAAGATAAACAAAAGCATAAGAAAAGCGAACATATCCTTGTACTCAGAAGATATATAGCCAGCGCCAAAGCTCTCTATAATCCCCAGACAAAAGCCGCCAAGCATAGCACCGGGAATATTTCCTATGCCGCCAAGTACAGCGGCCGTAAATGCCTTCAGGCCTGCAAGATATCCCATATCGAATTTTGCTACTCCGTAATACATCCCATACATAACCCCGGCAGCAGCAGCAAGAGATGAGCCTATCATAAAGGTGATTGTGATAATTCTATTGACTCTTATACCCATCAGGCTTGCCGTAACGTAGTCCTGAGATACGGCCCTCATTGAGCGACCAAGTTTGGTCTTGTGCACAAGGAGAGTTAAGCCTATCATCATCAAAATACAGGTAACAAAAATAAATATCTGGATCAAGCTTATCCTTGCGTGAAACAGATTCCATCCAAAATCAGGAAATATTGCAGGATATACCCTATTTGTAGAACCAAAGGTAAGCATAGCAAAATTTTGTAAAAAAATAGACGCTCCAAGAGCACTGATCAAGGGTATGAGCCTATTTGTCACGCTCCTTAGCGGGCGATATGCGATAAATTCCAGGAGAGCTCCCAGGAAAGCCGTGGCTATCATAGAGAACACAAACATCAGAAAGATAGCAAGAGGAATAGGGATAACCTTTGAGAGACCAGTCATCTCCAAAATCCACCAGAAAAGAAGTCCAAAAAAGGATCCCATCATAAAGATCTCTCCGTGAGCAAAGTTGATAAGCTCAAGTATGCCGTAAACCATAGTATAGCCCAATGCAATCAGAGCATATACCGCCCCCAAAGTTACTCCATTTACAAGTTGTTGTAAAAAAATTGTAAAATCACTCCCCTCATATTAGTTGACGCTTTTCCAGCTACCATTTTTTACCACATAAACGTTAACAAGATTATTACTTGTATTGCCTTCTTTGTCAAAAGAGGTGCTACCTAATATACCATCAAATTTCAGATTATGCATTGCATTTGCAAGGTTAGCTCTATCTGGCTTGCCTGATAATTTGATAGCATCTATTATAGAAAGAGTTGCGTCATATGCAAAGACCGAGTAGTCAGTCGGATCCTTCTTAAAAGCATTTCTATATCTTTGGATAAAGTCAGACCCTTTTGGGAGTTTGTTCAAGGAGAAACCAACCGATGTAGCCATTGTGCCCTCTGAGGCTATGCCTGCAACCTTTATAAATTCAGTATCTTTTATACCATTAACGCCAAAAAATATAGACTTTATCTCCATTTCCTTCGCCTCTTTTACGATTTGGGCACATTCTGGATACATTCCTGCAAAATAAACCACCTCAGGGTTAAGAACCTTTATCTTTTCAAGAGGAGCCTTGAAATCCTTATCTCCCTGAGAGATCTTCTCCTCTGCAAGAATTGTCCCCCCAAGCTTCATAAATTCACTTTTAAAAGAGCCTGTTAGCTCCTTTGCATAGGCGCTATTGTCCTCGATGATTGCAGCTCGCTTGAATTTCAAATTGCTAACTATAAAATTAGCCGCATAGGGTCCCTCTGATGCATCGCTGGCACAAACCCTAAAAACGCTGTAGTAGCCCTTACTGGTAAGCTCTGTGCTGGTAGTAGATGGAGTTACCATTACTAAGTTATTCTTTGCGTAAATCTGAGCTGATAACATAGTGTCTCCTGCGTTCGCCCCTCCGACAACGCCAAGAATAGAGGGATCAGCAGAAATCTTTTGGGCAATGACAGCAGACTCTACTGGATCGCCCTTATCGTCCATCTGGACAAGCTCAAATTTCCTGCCCAGCGCCCCTCCATCTGCATTGGCATCCTCTATGGCAAGGAGGGCTCCGTTTCTCTCCTCTTCTCCAATCTGAGAAAACTCCCCCGAGAGGGGGACTGCAATAGCAATCTTTAGCGCAGGATTTGTTATACCTATCTGAGAACACCCAGAGATAAATAAGCTTAATGTGACTATGAACAATAATGAAAAGATAAGAATTAGCATGCGATTATTCAATAAAGAGCCCCTCACTTTATACCAGAAATTTACTTATGTTATCACAAAAATAGGGATTCGTGAAGGAGGGTGATATAAGAAAATCTTAGTGGAAAAATATTTTTATTTATTGATATTAAAAAAGCCCCCGATTTCTCGGGGGCTAAAAAAGTTCTTTAGAACTTTACGTCCATCTGAATGTAGTATCTCTGATCTTTGTCGACCTGATCTGGGTTAAAGGTATAGTAGTAGCCATTATTAATGTTGTAAGGCTGCTTACCCTTCCAGTAGTCATAGTTCAAGGTTAAGGTTGCATTATTTGCGACTGGGAGCGTGTAGTATACGTTGTAGTAGTCCTTATAATCGGTAGATGCCATAGTGTTGAGGATGAATGGGTTGTACCACTTGTTGTTGCCAAACCAAAAGTCGCCAGTAAGTGCGCCGACTGGTAGAGGAATGGTAGCTCCTACTCTCCATGCACCACCGTTTACACTGCTTGTGCTGTTAAGATCTGGACCACCTACTGTAGCTGATGGCATATCAGTAGACGTGCCGCTGTAGCCTGCCCACATATTTATGTTATACATAGTCCAGTTTCCAATTACTGCCCACCAGCTATACTTTCCATAAGTGCCGTTTAATCCTGATGTAACGCCAGGAACGCCAGGAACGCCTGAAAGAGCGCCAAAATAAGTTAGCTTGTCTACGTTACCGTAGTCAGCTTCTAAACCAAAAGTGTTGAAGAGCTTTGTCTTTAAGTTCAAAACATATGCATCTTTGTCCTTAAGACCGCTTGCTTCTTGTGAAGAGTTAATTGAACCTGCATCAAAGAGCTTTACCCATGCAGCTGAGACTGATGTTGATGGGAGGAAGTTGCTAAGGTCAAATGCTACCAAGCCGCCTTCTACTGAAGCGTCAAGGAAGAGATTATTGTAATATCTGCCAGCATCCATAGTAGGAAGTCTACCAAGAACGAATGTAACAGGATATGGGTTAAGAGTCCATACAATGTATGATCTCTCTACAAACAATGTGTTCTGGTTGTTGTTGTAGCCTGTGTTTGCAGCTGTAACGGGGTTGGAGTTATCTCCATTGCCGTTTACGCCTGCATTCTTCTGCATTGTAAGTCTGGCATTGAAGCTGATGTTGTCAGCAACTGGCGCTGCAACGTTTAGTCTGATTCTGTAACGCATAAAGGTGTCATTGTTTTTGTCAGCAGGAGCTGTTGTAGATGCAACAAGTGCTTGTCCGCCGACTCCACCATTAATAAGGTTGCTAGCTACTGGTGCAACTATTACTCCAGAGTTCATTGCATAATAGGTTGCCTTTTCGCTGCCAAGTCTAAATCTTGCATCTCCTGTGAAATTCACAGTATCAAGAGCTGCTTTTTTCTCAAGTGCTGCAACTCTGACATTTAGAGATGCTAGCTCTGACTTAAACTCTTCTGCTAACTTCATAAGTGTTGCGATGTCGTTAGCATTCAACTGGATCTTTTGATCTTGTGCGTTCTGACCTTTTTCATACATGTCGAGCATTCTTGCAACTACCATTGCCATCTCATAACGAGTGGCAAGTCTGTCGCCTCTGAATGTTCCGTCGCCATAACCAATGACCAAACCTTTTGCTGCTAAATCTTGCACTGCTTTGTATGCCCAAGAATTAGCTGGTACATCTGAGAATGGTCCTGCCATAGCTGGAACTGCAAGG
>JAJXTU010000059.1 GCA_021783475.1 bacterium | reverse complement strand
ATCTTCGAATACAAGCAACACAAAAGACAATACAGATAGAAAAATTGATGAAACACCTAAAACTTATAGCTCAAGATATGAGATTGATAGGGCAAAAGGCAAAACTGTCGTTCTTACCTTTGACGCAGGTGCGGACGGAAGCAGATTGCCAGATATTTTAGATATTTTGTCTGAAAATAATGTCAAAGCAACCTTTTTCCTTACAGGCCCACTTTGTGAAAGATACCCGAATCTTGTTAGTATGATCACTAAGCATGGTTTTGAAGTTGGAAACCATTCTTATGCGCATCACGATATGACAAAAATGTCCGATGAGGCGATCAAAGAAGATATTTTAAAGGCCCAAAATATTATTATTGAAACTACTGGTCAGGATCCAAGGCCATGGTTTAGACCACCTTATGGAGCACGAAACGATAGGGTGAGAGGGGTATTGAAATCTTTGGGATATGAGACAGTGTATTGGACTATTGACTCTCTTGATTGGGAGGACAATATGACTGTTGATAGAGAGAAAAAGAGAATATATAATAATTTAAAAGATGGGAGCATAATATTGCTTCATATTGGTAGTAAAACTACTCCTGTGATTCTTTCTGAGATGATTAAGTATTTTAAGAGTCAAAACTATAGGGTTACTGATTTATCTGGAGCTCTGCGATGAATAAGGAGGATAAATATGAAAATTCTTGTTGCTGTCGATGGTTCTAAATATTCTAGAGAGGCAGCACTTTGGGCAGTAAAGATAGCTAGGAAAGAAGTTGAATATAAGATTATTGCAGTTTACGTCGAAAAGATACTTTCAAGAAACGATTATTCGCTATCAGATGAGGATCTTGATCTTAGAATCGATAAAAATGCAAAAAATGTATTTGAAAAATCTTTTGAAAATATAGAGCTTGATGGTATAAAAATTGAAACAAGAGTTGAAAAGGGTAGCCCAGCTTCGAAAATCTTGGATATTTCTGATAAAGAAGATGTTGATTTAATAATTGTCGGTAGTAGGGGGAGATCTGGTGTAAGTCATTTCTTTCTGGGCTCTGTGTCTGACAAGATTTTTACTTATTCTGTAAGGCCAGTTCTTGTCGCTAAGGTTAGAGAGATAGAGCCAATAATAGAAACGGTGGCTATAACTTAGATTTAAAGATATTTTCTGACTCTTTATATAGTTCAATTAGGGATGATGTAATTTTTTCCCATGAAAAGTTTATTGCATAAGGTCTTGCCTTTTTTTCTAAATCTATTCTTACGTCTTTATTTTTGATTAAATAGCATATCTTATTCGAAAGATCAATGTGGTCGTTTGGTTCTACTAATAAACCGTATTCACCATTTTTCAATAGAGTTCTGTAACCTGTAATGTTTGATGCAATTACCGCAGTGCCACAAGAGAGTGCCTCTAAAATAGTCATACCAAAGCTTTCTCCGCCCAGTGCTGGTGAACAAAATATCCAAGCTTTGGAATATTCTTTTGCAAGGTCTTCTTCGCTTAACTCTCCCAGAAATTTTATGCTTTCTAATTCTTGAAATTTACTAATTTTCTTTTCAGTTGAATATCCTGCAATTCTAAGCTGGGCATCGGGAAAGTTTTTAGAAATTTTGTTCCATGATTTTAATATTACGTCAAGGCCTTTTCTTTTTTCAAGTCTACCTACAAAAAGGACTGTAGGGTTCTGATATTTTTCACAGGGTGCAAATATATCAATATTGACTCCGTTTGGTACAATTTTGAAATCACCAGATATATATTGTTCGGCAAAATGCATTGATGCTTCTGATACAGCAATTTTGACAGTTACCTTGCTTGAAAATCTTTTCGATATTGGTTTAAACCATTCAAAAGGAAAAGGTATATCTGAGTAAGCATGAAATGTACCCACTATAGGCTTGTTGAGTGCGAATACTGAAAAAAGTGATGGGCCCGGTGCGAATGGTTCATGTACATGCCAAATATCAAAACTTTCTTTAAGCAAGAGTATTTTTCCTAATGCGCCTGGAGTTGGGGCGAGCCTTGCTATTGAGCCATTTGTCATAAATGGAAATGAACGCCCTACCGTATGAAATCTTGCATGATCTATATTATATGCGAGTATTTTCCCTGGTTCAGCAGGTGCAATTATATGAGTTTCAATATTATGTTTGTCGAAAAATTTTTGTAGAAAAAAGAGATGGGTGTTAACTCCGCCTTTGAATGAAAACGAATAAGGACTGACAAGTGCTATTTTCAACTATAATCATCTCCAATCCAATTCGGTTGAAAGATAAACCATTGAGTTGGGCTAATTTTTACCAAATTTTCTATATGTTTTATTATCAAACTTGTGATTTCTTCTTTCGAATCTTCAACATTGTACTCTATTTCTTTAAAATATACTTGGTATTTATTATTAGATTTATATAATCCAGCTGCGAAAAATTTTGGATTTGTTTTTTTAATCAAAATTGACGGACCATCATTGAATATGCACTCTCTGCCAAAGAAAGTGGTCTTAATTCCATGGCTTGTTAGATTTCTATCGACCACAAGAGCTATTACATTGCCATTTCTTAATTCCTTTAATGACTTTATAGCGGTAGCTTTGTTAAGAGGTATTATTTCTAACCCAACCCTCTTTCTAATTCTCTTGAAGAAGTTAAATAACCAATTTGGTTTTATGGATTCTACCACTGCAAATGCTTCTTTATTACATTCCCTTGCTGCAGAAGCTATCAAAAAGGATCCGAGATCCCAGTTTCCAAAGTGTGCTGTGGTAACTATTATCCCCTTGTCGTTTGCTCTCTTAAAACACTCTTTGATGTTTGAATATGATGCATCAAAGTCATTTATAAAATATCTAATAAACTTAATCATAAACGGCAAAAAAATTATTTCAAGATAATAAATTGAATAGCTATAAAAATTTTGGGCCACCATAGAATTTAGCTTTTTTTCACTTAAGGATGGAAATTGTGATTTAAACCTTAACCTAGACATTTGACACCCTTTTTTGTGAAGAGACATCATAATATGTGAAATTGGATGCGCTAAAAGATTTATAGTTTTAAGGATAAGACTGCATAGAAAAATTTGAGCCCTTTCTTTATAGAACACTATCTACCATTAACCTTAAGGTAATTTGAAATTAAAAATTTTACAAATATTCAAACTATCTGTATCCTTTAAATGCAATAAAAATCCTTTGAAAAGTTGTAAATATTGATAGGGCTGTGAGTATTATAAGGCCTTGCAACAAATATCCTGATGCCAAAGATACGATTAATAATATTAGCCGCTCTGGCCTTTGCATAAGCCCACCTTTTATAGGGACGTTATCACACTCAGATCTTGCTTTTGCATAAGAAATCATATATGAAAAGATCATTGCTAAAAAAGAAAAAATTATAATCAAATTATTGTTATTTATTATTCCATATATAGCTATAAAGGAGAAAATAAAGCCTTCTGAAAGCCTATCGAGTGTGGAATCTAAAAACCCGCCAAATTTGGTTATTTTACCAGAGATCCTTGCTACTGCGCCGTCTAATGAATCAAAAGAAACAGCAATTAGTAAAAATATTGCGCTAAATAGCCTTGGTAGAAAGATGATTGAGAGAGATGCTGCAAAAGTTAACAGAGTACAAAAAATAGTTAATGAATTTGGAGAAATATTCATTTTTGAAAGGAAGCTCGCTATGGGATAAATAATAGGTTTTACTAATTTTCTCTTATCTATTTCCATTTATTAACCTGCCACCTATTTTTTGTGCAATATTTTTAATGTCTGAGTTTAGCCTTGTTCTTGCAATTCTCAAATGTTCTTTTATGCTCCAGAATTCTCCACATGCTATAGTTTGTCTATTTATAATAGCCCTTTTTACGTCTTCAAGCGTTTTTACGTTGTCTGGAAACAGCGTATATGCACTTCCTATTGTGTCTAATGTGTGAGAATCGGTTCCTGCGAGTTCTGCTAAATTTAATGTTTTGTTTAAATCTATCACCTTTTGTCTAATTACTCTGCCAGCAAGCGTAGGATTTATTATTTCTATTGCGTCTGGTTTTGGAAAGTTTTCTTTTTTAAATATATTTTTTATACAACGAAGTGGGATGCTGTATGTTAGGGGGCTCATTGGGTGGGGAAGAACTATTATCCCCCCTGATTCATAGGTTATTTCTATCGTTTTATAAAGGCTGGTGAATTTTCTAATATGCCTGTCTATAAAAAGGCATATTATATGGCCTTGGAGCGTAGTTACTTCGACTCCTGGAACAACAATTATGCCATATTCTTCGCCTAATTCGACTGCTTTTAGAGAGCCCTTTATGTTGTCGTGATCGGTTATGGCTATTATTTTAAGATCGGTATTTCTTGCTGCATATTTTACAATCTCTTCTGGCGAAGCTATTCCATCACTAAAACTGCTGTGTATGTGAAGATCGCCTTTGATAAATTTTTTATCCATTTTTTATCTCCATAGGCAGAAAGATGTACCACTGATTTGGGTACTTGATTACATATTTTTCGAAAGAGTTTGCCCATTCTTGCATAGCTATCCTGTAGTCTTTCTTGGGTTCAATATAATTTTCTATATAACAGTCAAAGTCAAATGGTTTTTTTCTGATTATAAAAACTGGTAAAATTGGGCAGTTTCTTGATGATGCTATTTGAAACGCTGCCTTTGGAAAAGAAACTTTGTGATTTAAAAAATCTACATATTCTGAAGGAAAATTTGATGATATATCGCTTAGCATACAAAGAGGACGATTTTGTTTAAGAGATGTTATTATTTCTCTTAAGCCATTTTTTGCAGGGATTACATCAAAGCCTATTCTTGAACGAATTAGCTTTATGATATAGCCGGCAAGCGGAAAGTCTAGATTGGCCACAACTTTGAGTTTTAAGTCTTTATGGTCCAGTAGGCTTCCAATATCCCAATTGCCAATATGTGCTGTACTTAAAATTGCTCCTCTTTGAAGTGAAAGCGCCTCATCAAGATATTCTAAATTTAAAAACCTCACGTTAAATTTTTTCTTGTTAAAAATTAACGTGATAACTTCGTATATATAGTCGCTAAATGAAACAAGGGCTTCTTTGGCAAGTTGTTCTGGGTTTTGCTGACCTGACGCGCTGCTTATTAACTTATAATTGTCGAGTACGACTTCTCTTTTTTTCTTATTGTCCCAGTAGATGCCAAAGATTACCCTTTTTATTAATTTTTTCAGTAAAGACAGATTATTCTCCCTTTATAAAATCTTCAAGCATTGCTCTTGCTTGGGTGTCTGGATATTGTACAGGTGGACTTTTCATCAAGTACGCGCATGCGCTGACTATTGGGCCTCCCAATTTTCTATCTTTTGCCAACTTTACTAACCTTACTGCATCTACTATTATTCCGGCAGAATTCGGAGAATCCCAAACTTCTAACTTGCACTCAATATTTAATGGAACTTCACCAAAGGCTTTGCACTCTATTCTTACGTATGCCCATTTTCTATCGTGTAGCCACGGAATATAATCTGATGGCCCTATATGTATATTTTCTTCTGACATTGGCTCTGGCATTAGAGAATTTACCGCATTAGTTTTGCTAATTTTTTTTGATTCCAATCTCTCTCTTTCGAGCATGTTCAAGAAGTCCAAATTGCCGCCAACATTAAGTTGGAATGTTCTCTCTATTTCTAGGCCTCTATCAAGGCAAATCTGCGTAAGTGCTCTGTGCAGTATTGTGGCCCCCAATTGAGATTTTATGTCGTCGCCTATTATAGGCAAGTTTTTATCCTTGAATTTTTTTGCCCACTCTTCTTTGCTTGCTATAAAAACTGGTATTGCGTTTATCACACCAAGATTTGCTTCTAACGCACAGTTCATATAGAATTCAGCGGCTTTTTGGCTGCCCACTGGTAAGTAATTTATCAACACATCTGCTTTTGCTTCTTTTAGAGCTTTTACAACGTCGACAGGTTCTGCTTTTGATTCTATTATTGCTCTAGCTGCGTATTTTCCTATACCATCGTTGGTATGTCCCCGCATAACTGTTACGCCAAGATTTGGAACGTCATGGATTTTTATTGTGTTGTTTGGCTCTGCAAATATGGCCTCTGAGAGATCTTTGCCAACTTTTCTCTCATCAATATCAAAAGCAGCAACAAAACGAATGTTTTCTAATTTATATGGCCCTATCTCATCATGGATTAATCCTATAGGGTTTTTTTCTGAATTTCTATAAAATTCAACGCCCTGTACCAGAGATGAGGCGCAATTTCCAACCCCTACTATCGCAACTCTTATTTCTTGCATTTTAAAACTCCTTTCTTTTTTTGAAAACGTGCTGAAATTTTATAAAAAATATTTTCCACAAAAAAATATCTTCCAAAAATTGTAGATTGGCTTAATATTTTGACTAAATTGTCCCTACAAAAGTTTAAATCTGTTTCAACATAAGAATAAGTTCTACCAAATCCCTCTATCGAATGTGCATCACTTCCTGCTGCGTCCACCTTTCTGTATTGACTCGCAAATCTCTTTGCAACAAAATTTTCATATGGTAATGATTTTGCATTAAACGATTCAATTATATCAAATTGATCTATTAGTAGTTTCTTGGCATTACTTTTTAAGGCACTCCTAAAGACAGAAAATGGATGGGGTATATATACAAGCCCTCCCTGTTCCCTGATTTGGTTGATGGTATCTTTTGCGCTTAAAAAAGGTTTAATTTCACTATGCAAAAAAAGCCCAATTATTTCTCCCTCTGAAGTAAGGATTTCTTCACCTACTATGACTTCAATCTCTTTTATTTTTTTCTTTGCAAGTAGCGCTCCTTTTATTGTATTGTGGTCTGTGACAGCAATTACATTTATGCCATTTAGTAGCGCTTTTTTACGTAAATCTTCAATTGATATATTTGAATCCTTTGAAAAGTTAGTGTGAATATGCAAGTCAATTTTATATTTCATTTATTTATTGATATGCCTACCTTTGGGCAAATGTCATACAAAACGCATTCTGGACATTTGGGTTTTTTTGCGGTACATATCGTTCTTCCGTGTTGGTTTAGAAAATAAGAAAACTTAAACCAATCTTTTTCTTCAACATTAGAGGCTATTTCTTTTTCAACAATTAACGGGTCATCCTTTTTGGAAATGGACAATCTTACTGCCAGCCTTTTCACGTGTGTGTCAACAATTATAGCGCTTTTATTAAATACATAGCCTAAAATGGCATAGGCAGATTTCCTGCCTATGCCTGGAATTTTAATTAGATTGTCAAATTCATTGGGCAAATTCCCCCCGAAATTTTCAAGTATAAATTTTGCTCCCTCTTTTAGAGACTTTGCTTTGTTGTGATAAAATCCAGTTGAATGGATTGCTTTTTCTAAACTATCTAACGAAATACTGTTTAAATCATCAAAATTTTTTAGGTATTGAAATAAGTCTTTTGTAACAAAATTTACCTTTTCATCGGTACATTGTGCAGATAGAATTACAGATACATAGAACTCAAAAGGGCTATTAAAAATCAGTTTACTTTTTATTTCTGGATAAAGCTTTTGAAGCCTGATTAATATTTCAGAATAAATATTGCTATCATTTGAGATCATTTTAGTTATCTATTTACCCTTTTTTGCTTTCCTTGATATCTATCGCCTTTATTTTCTGATGGATCTTCTGAAAGGGCTTTTATGCTGAGATTTATCTTCCCATTGCTTTCAAGATCGAGTACCTTTACAGTTACTTCGTCACCCAAGTTTAGAACTTCCTCAACATTTTTTACCCTTGTTTTCGAGAGCTCAGATATGTGAACGAGTCCTTCTTTGCCTGGTGATATTTCAACTAAAGCTCCAAAATTAAAAATCTTTGTTACCTTTCCTGTATAAATTTGTCCTGGGATTATCGGTTTTACAAGATTTTGTATAATTTCAATGGTTTTATCCAGGCTCTCTCCAGAATTAGATGCTATAAAAATTTTGCCATCTTGTTCAATGCTTATCTTGGACCCTGTCTCTTCTATAATCTTTTTAATTATTTTGCCGCCCTGGCCAATTACGTCGCTTATCTTTTCTGGATTAATTTGAATCATTTCTATTCTAGGAGCATAGTTTGAAAGCTTTTCTCTTGGACTTGATATTGCGTTTGCCATCTTGTCTATGATAAATTTTCTACCCTTGTTTGCTTTGGCAATTGCTCTTACGAGCGCATCAAGAGGTATGCCCGGGACTTTTACGTCCAATTGGAGTGCACTAACTCCATCAACAGTACCTGTGACTTTGAAGTCCATATCGCCTAAAGCATCTTCTAACCCTGTGATGTCAGAAAGAATAATGCTGTCTTCCTTCTCATAAATAAGGCCCATTGCTATTCCGCCAACGTGTTTTGATATTGGTACTCCTGCATCCATCAGAGAAAGAGAAGATCCACATGTAGATGCCATAGAGGATGAGCCGTTTGATTCAAGTATCTCAGAGACCACCCTAATAGTGTAAGGAAAATCTGATTCTTTTGGTAGAACTGGAACCAACGCCTTTTCTGCAAGGGCTCCGTGTCCAATCTCTCTTCTTCCAGGACCCCTGGAAGGTCTAGCTTCGCCTACACTAAATCCTGGAAAGTTATAATGATGCATGTATCTTTTTCTTATTTCGCTATTTGTTTGGTAAAGAGTATCAATTATTTGAGAGTCCTCTTGAGTCCCCAATGTAGCAATACTAAGGGCTTGTGTCTGACCTCTGGTAAACAAAGCCGAGCCGTGTGCCCTAGGTAATATACCTACTTGAATTGTAATAGTCCTTATTTCGTCTAGATCTCTGCCATCGAGTCTTTTGTTGTTTTTTATAATATAGCTTCTGACTATCTTTTTAAATTTGCTCTGAAACGCTTGATTCAACAGCAATATGTTTGATTCTACGAATTCTATTCCGAATTTTTCAGAGATCTTCGAGATCATCTCTTCTTTTAATGCCTTTTCCAAGTTTTCATAATCTATTTTGGCTTTGAGCGGGAAGTTATTGGTGATTTCATCCGTTAGAATTTCATCTAAAGCGTCTATAATTTCTTTTGTAGGTTCTTGAATGTAAACAGAGCTCTTGGATGGATTTATTTTTGAAACAAGGTCTCTTTGTAGATCGCATATATTTTTTATAACAGGGAGTGAAAAGGTTATTGCTTCAATTATCTCTTCTTCAGGTATTTCTTTGAATCCTCCCTCAATCATCAATATATTCTCTTCTTTTCCAACGATTACAATGTCTATATCGCTATTTGCAATTTGATCTATTGTGGGGTTTAAAATAAACTTTCCATCAATCTTGCCTACTCTAACTGCGCCTATCGGACCGCCAAATGGGATGTCTGATATACAAAGGGCTGCGCTGGTTGCGATGATAGTAAGTACATCTGCTGGAAAATCATTGTCAATTGAGAGCGGGAAAGCTGATATACAGACATCATTTCTAAGTCCCTTGGGAAACAACGGTCTAATAGAACGATCTATAATTCTGCTATAAAGTATAGCTCTTTCGCTAGGCCTTCCCTCTCTTTTAAAGAAGCCGCCAGGAAACTTGCCTGCTGCATACATCTTTTCGTCGAAATCGACTACGAGAGGCATAAAATCTAAATCACTGCGTGCTTCTTTGGACATAGTTGCTGCACTAAATACGATAGTATCACCAGATCTTACTGTAACTGAGCCATTAGCTTGTTTTGCCAATAGACCCGTTTCAATATTGATCGTAATGCCTTCTGCGATTTCCTTTGTAAGGCTATATACCTCACTCATTATGCAGTTTCTCTAAGGCCAAGTTTGCCAATCAGCTTTCTATATCTGTTTATATCTTTGCCCTTTACATAAGATAGCAGTCTCTTTCTCTGATTGACCATTTTCAAAAGCCCTCTTTTTGAGTGCAGATCGCTTTTGTGCTCTTTCAAGTGTTCTGCAAGTTTCTCAATACGATAAGTTAATATTGCTACCTGTACTTCTGCTGAGCCTGTGTCGTTCTCATGCAAACCGAAATCTTCTATTACCTTCTTCTTAAGTTCCTTTTCTAACATAAAATCCTCCTTAAATAATAAATCCACTATCCAAGCAATGTCTTTTGTAATCTTGCAATGCCTAGATAGGGTAAGTTTGAAAACATATGATATTAGTAGTCAAACATTTAGATCTATTCTATCATAAATGTATAATATTCAAAAAGTGAGGTTAAAATTTTGATTTTAGGGATTGACGCAGGGAGATATAAGGTTGGTTATGCAATATTAGGCAATGATTATAAAGTTTTTGCCAAGGGGATAATGTTATTTGATAACTTCAAAAGTGAATTCTCCGAGATTATCCATAATTATGAAATCGAAAATATAATTGTTGGAAGCGGCACGGGGCACAATGAAATCGTAAGTTTGATAAAGGAAGTCGATCTTGATTTAAAAGTTATAATAGTATCAGAGAGAAATAGTTCTGTAGAGGCAAAGTGGAGATATATAAATTCACTAAGAGGGATTAAAGGACTATTTTATAGAATAATTGGTTATGCAGATAAGCCTGTTGATGACATTTCAGCTGTAATAATAGCTGAAAGATATTTGAAAGAAAAGGAGAAAAATAATTGAGACCTGATTGGGATTCTTACTTTATGCAAATCGCCCATTTAGTAGCCACACGTTCAACCTGTATAAGGAGGAAGGTTGGCGCAGTCATTGTTAAAGACAAGAGAATATTGTCAACTGGATACAATGGCGTTCCTTCTGGGCTCCAGCATTGTTTGGATATAGGCTGTTTAAGGGATAAACTGAAGATTCCGTCTGGGGAGCGGCAAGAACTTTGCAGAGGCTTGCATGCTGAGCAAAATGCTATTATTCAAGGGGCGATGTACGGTGTTAGTTTGATGGGCTCGGTGATTTATGTTACCAATCAACCATGTATAACCTGTGCAAAGATGTTAATTCAATCAGGAATAATTAAAATATATTATCAAGGAGACTATCCCGATCCTCTTTCTTTGGAGATGTTAGGTGAGGCAGGGATTGATACGATAAAATTTATTCCTGATGAAAAAGAGGTGTAGTTTATTTTGTTATTTCTTATGTGTTTAATATCTTTTCTATTTTCACTGCTAAATACAAAATTAGTAATTTTTTTCTCTGAGAAGCTAAAAGTATATGACAAGCCTGATAGTAGAAAAATTCATAATGAATTAACCTCTCGTCTTGGGGGTGTAGGCTTTTTTATACCTTTTCTATTTTCTATGTTTATGTATTCCTTTTTTGTAAAAGGTTTTGAGATTGTTGACTTTTTAATTTGTATTCTTCCAGTTTTTCTGCTTGGATTATATGACGATCTATTCGGGATTAACCCTCTGGTAAAATTGGCGGCTCAGATTTTCGCTTCGTTAGTTGCTTTCAATTTAGGATTTCGTATTGATTATATTTATTTTCCCTTTATAGGGTATCTTTTTTTTGGGGGGTTTTCCCTGTTTTTTACAATATTTTGGTTGGTGGGACTATCTAATGCTCTTAATTTAGTCGATGGTATGGATGGTCTTGCATCTGGAGTCGCTATATTAATATTGTTATCTATGGCAATCGTTTCATATGTTCTGGACAGAAATTTTGTTTTTGTAATATCAGTATTGCTTCTGTTTTCAATGACAGGGTTTTTTGTTCGCACGCAACTTTCTC
>JAJXTU010000058.1 GCA_021783475.1 bacterium | reverse complement strand
CTGGTGACAACGTAAACATGGTAGTAGAGCTTATGTCTCCAGTAGCTATCGAAGAAGGACTTAGATTTGCAATACGTGAAGGCGGCAGAACTGTTGGTGCTGGCGTAGTCACAAAGATGATCGAATAGTTGGTGATAATGATGCGTCAAAAAATAAGAGTTAAGATAAAATCTTACGACCACAGAACTTTGGATCAATCAGTGAAGAGAATTGTTGATACTGTTCAAAGAACAGGCGCTGTAGTACAGGGTCCTATTCCTCTTCCGACAAGACGTGAGCTGTTTTGTGTTATCAGATCGCCTCACATAGATAAAGATTCACAGGAACACTTTGAGGTTTTAACCCACAAAAGGTTGATTGATATAGTTGATCCTACACCGAGAACTATGGATGCTTTAAGAGACCTTGATTTACCCGCAGGAGTTGACATAGAGGTAAAGGTGTAAGAGAGGAGGAAAACTTGTAATGGGCAAGATGTTTATGGGATTAATTGGAAAAAAATTAGGAATGACAAACTACATTACACCATCTGGTGTAGTGCCTGTCACAGTTATACAGGCTATCAAGGGAACTGTTGCTGATAAAAGAACAATAGAGAGAGACGGATATAGTTCAATTAGAGTAGCCTTTCAGGAATGCCCTGAGAAGAAATTGAACAGACCTCAATTAGGGCTATTTAAAAAATCTTCTTTAAAGCCACACAAGAAGATTGTTGAGTTCCAAAATGATAGCTTGAACGTTGGAGATACATTGGATCTTTCAATGTTTTCTGTTGGTGAAAACTTAAATATTTCTGGTGTTACAAGAGGTTTTGGGACGGCTGGAACCATTAAAAGGTGGAAATTCCATAGAGGACCAATGAGCCACGGCTCAAAGAATATCAGAAAAGTTGGTTCAACAGGAGTAGGTACAGGAATGAGCAAGATTATAAAAGGGAAAAAGATGCCAGGACATATGGGTAACACCAAAATAACAGTAAAAAATGTAGCTGTTATGGATCTTATGCCTGAGGATTACCTTATAGTTTTGAGAGGTTCTGTCCCTGGCCATAAAAATTCCTTTGTTGTCCTGTACAAAGGAGGAAATGTATGATTTCTGTATATGACTTAGAAGGGAACAAGCTCAGAGAACTCGATTCATATTTGAGTGAAACTAAGGATAACTCGCATGTAGTTTATATGCAGGTTATTAGAGAACTTTCTGGAATGAGATCTGGCAGTGCATGCACGAAAACTCGTGGAGAAGTAAGCGGAGGCGGCAAAAAGCCATACGCCCAAAAGCACACCGGTAGAGCCAGACATGGTTCAATTCGTTCTCCTATCTGGAGAAAGGGTGGCATAACATTTGGTCCAAAGCCAAGAAAATACAATTTCGATCTTCCTAAAAAGGTGAAAAAGCTTTCGAGAAATATTGCAATTAAAAATCTCATAGATCAAGACAGATTTATCGTGGTAGAAAACTTTTCCACAATCGAACCTAAAGTTAAAAATGCTTTTAGTTTTTCGACGAAGCTTCCCGGAGAAAATTGTAAAAGTTTGATCGTTATAGATGACTATTTTGAGAATGTTATACGTGCTTTTACGAACCTCCCAAATTTTAGGATTGTCGATGTGAATAATTTGAAGGTAGCTGATATTCTTTGGTCACAAAGGGTTATTATGACCCCAGAGGCTTTAGAGTGTATGCAGACCTGGAGGTGATTGGGAATGTTTGATCCATATCGTTACGTAATTAAACCAGTAGTTACTGAAAAGAGTACAGATTTGGCTGGAAAGTTTAATCAATATACTTTTATTGTGAGTAAAGATGCAAATAAGACTTCTATTAGATTGTCTATTGAAGAGATCTTTAAAGTAAAAGTTAAGGACTTAAAGGTAATTAACGTTAAAGGTAAGCCTAAAAGAATGGGAAAAAATGCTGGTCTAACCTCTTCTTTTAAGAAGGCCGTAATAACTCTAATGCCTGGAAATAAGATCGAGATTTTTGAAGGCGTTCAATAGGGAGGTTATAGAATATGCCTGTTAAAAGTTATAAACCATATACTGCAAGTAGAAGATTTATGACTGTTTCTTCTTTCGATGATCTATCTAAAGATAAGCCAGAAAAATCACTTGTAAAAGGGTTGACAAAAACTGGCGGAAGAAACAATTTCGGAAGAGTGACATCAAGATTTCGTGGTGGTGGACACAAGCGTTTGTATCGCGAAATAGATTTCAAAAGAGATAAAGATGGTATAGATGCAAAAGTTGTTTCCATCGAATATGATCCAAATCGTAGCGCTAGAATTGCTCTTTTAAGTTATAAAGATGGCGAAAAGAGATATATCATATCACCTGATGGTCTTAAGATTGGCCAAATCCTACTTTCTGGGCCAGAGGCTGATATAACAGTAGGCTCTTGTTTACAACTTAAATATATTCCTTTAGGTACTGTTGTTCACAATGTTGAGCTTTATCCTGGTAAAGGGGCTCAGTTAATAAGAGCTGCCGGAGTAGGGGCTCAGATTATGTCTAAGGAAGGAAACCTTGTGAGTTTAAGGATGCCTTCTGGCGAGGTAAGACTTATTAATAGCAGTTGTAAGGCTACAATTGGTCAAGTGGGCAACTTAGATCACGAAAACGTAACCTTGGGCAAAGCTGGAAGAAAAAGATGGGTTGGCAAAAGACCTCACAATAGAGGCTCAGTAATGAACCCTGTAGATCACCCACACGGCGGCGGTGAAGGTAGGTCTCCTATTGGGCATCCAGGTCCTTTGACCCCTTGGGGAAAGCCAACTCTGGGTTATAAGACAAGGAAAAAACATAAGTCTTCTGATAAATATATTATTCGAAGAAGGAATAAATAATGATTTGCATAAGGAGAGGATAGTTTATGGGGCGTTCAAGTAAAAAAGGTCCTTATGTCCATCCAAAGCTTTTGAAGAAAGTGGATGCGATGAATAAAACAGGAGAAAAAAAAGTTATTAAAGTTTGGGCAAGAGCATCTGTGATTATTCCTGAGATGGTTGGCCATACTTTTGCAATACATAATGGAAAAAAACACGTTCCAATTTATCTGACTGAGGCTATGGTTGGCCACCGTTTGGGAGAATTTGTTCCAACAAGGACTTTTAAGGGTCATCCTGGCCATAGCACAGAGCGTTCTTGATATTTAGGTATAGGAGGAAACTATGGAAGTTCGAGCTGTATCAAAATATGTTCGAATATCACCAAAAAAGGTGCAAGAAATTATTCGTTTGCTTCCTGGTAAGCAGGTTGACGTAGCTTTAAATAGTTTAAGCGTTATGCCTCATAAGGCAGCACGTATTCTTTATAAAGTTACGAAATCAGCCGTATCTAACGCAGAAAACAATTTTAATCTCGATAGAAAAGAGCTTGTTGTTTTGAAAGCTGTAGCTGATAAGGGACCAAGTATGAAAAGGTTTACGCCAAGAGCATATGGCCGTGCCTTTCCAATTTTAAAGAGAACTTCCCACATTACCGTAGTTGTGTCTACTGCTGATTCTAAGCAAAAAGGAGGTAAAAAATAAGTGGGTCAAAAAGTACATCCAAATGGATTAAGAGTTGGTATAACCAAAGATCATATAACTCATTGGTTTGCCCCAAAATCAAAATTTGGTCCTGAACTTGTGCAGGATTATAAAATTAGAAAATTTGTGAAAAAAGAACTTAGCAATGCTTTCGTCTCAAAAGTTTTAATTGAGAGAAGAGGGTCAAAAGGTACTGATAAAGTCAAAGTAATTATTAAGACCGCAAGACCAGGAATGGTTATTGGTCGTGGCGGCCAAGGCAGAGAAGTATTGAGGAAAAAGCTTGTAGATGAATTTAAGACAAATATTGACGTTGATGTTGAAGATATTCCAATGCCAGATCTCGATGCACAACTAATTGCTGAAAACGTAGCCGCTCAGATAGAGAGACGTGTTACATTTAGAAGGGCTATGAAACAAGCAATATTTAGATCTAGACGCTCTGGCGCTAAAGGGATAAAGATTATGGTTGGAGGCAGACTTGGCGGAGCTGAAGTTGCAAGAAGCGAATGGTTAAGAGAGGGAAGAGTTCCTCTTCAAACACTTAGAGCTGATATAGATTATGGTTTTGCTGAGGCACATACCATATATGGTCTAATTGGCGTAAAGGTTTGGCTTTATGTTAATGATTTTGCTGAGCATGCAAAGTTCGCTGCTTCAATCCTACCTTCTCCTGCTACCGCGAAACAAGCTAATTTACCCTTAGAGGAAGGAGAAATTAGTCATGCTGATGCCTAAAAGGACAAAGTGGAGAAAACCTCATCTTTTTCATCCGAGGAGGGTAGCTAAAAGAGGTACAGAACTGTTGCACGGAGATTATGGTTTGGTCGCTATGGAAGGTGGATTTATCTCTGCCAATCAAATAGAGGCAACTCGTAGGGTCTTAGCAAGGAGTTTTAAAAAGGTTGGCAAAGTTTGGATTAGAATCTTTCCTCAGTTAGCCGTTACATCAAAACCAGAAGAAGTTAGGATGGGTGGAGGAAAAGGATCTCCAGAAACATGGATGGCAGTAGTGGATCCTGGTAAGATTATGTACGAAGTTGGCGGAGGCGTCGAACCATCTGTAGCAAGAGAAGCCCTTAAACAAGCACAATATAAGATTTCTATCAAGACAAAGATAATAGAGGCGAACAAAGGTGGTGACAACTCATGAGCTATAAAGATTCTGAAGAAGTGAAAGAATTATCTTCTATGGATGTCGAAAATTTAGAAAAAAAACTTTTAGAGGCTAGGCGTGAGTTGTTTAACTTTAGGTTTCAACAGGCAACCAGACAGTTAACTAATACTTCCAATATTAGTGATGTAAAAATAAGGATTGCTAGAATCTTAACCCTCTTAGCCGAAAAGAAGAGAGGTATCAGATAATGAAAAAGCGTTTAAAAGGCGATGTAATTTCTACTAAAATGAATAAAACTGTATTGGTAAGAGTTGTTGAAAATGAAAAACATTCGCTTTATAAGAAAACAATTAGAGTTTTTGCTAAATTTAAAGCTCATGATGAATTAAACGAATGTAAAGTCGGCGATACAGTTATAATTGAGGAGTGTAAGCCAATTAGCAAAGAGAAAAATTGGCGTCTGGTAGAAATTGTTTCAAGCAAGGAGGAAGATAAAGATGCTTTGCGTTCAATCGAGACTTAATGTTGCTGATAATACAGGTGCCAAAAAGGCAATGGTAATTAGAGTCATGGGAAAGAGTTTGGGCAAATATGCTGGTGTTGGCGATGTAGTGGTCGCTGTTGTAAAGGTGGCTCAACCTCATGGAATGGTAAAAAAATCAGATGTAGTTAAGGCTGTTATAGTTAGGACCCATAAAGAAATCAAAAGGGCAGATGGGTCTGTAATTAGATTTGATGATAATGCTGCTGTGATAATTGACAACCAAGGAAACCCCAGGGGTACCAGAGTGTTTGGTCCGGTGGCAAGAGAGCTTAGAGACAGAAATTATATGAAAATTATTTCTTTGGCTCCGGAGGTCTTATGAAAAACAATATAATTTCAAAAATTAAGCCAAGCGTAGTAAACGGTGACACTGTCCTCATACAGTCTGGTAAGGACAAAGGAAAACAGGGCAAGGTAATAAGGTCTATTCCTGTTAAAAATATGATTGTTGTTGAAGGTATGAATATTGTGACAAAGCATGCAAAGCCTAATGCTAAAGGTCGCGGCGGTATTCAAAAAATTCCTGCTCCTCTCGCAATCTCTAAAGTAATGGTAATTTGTCCTAAGTGCAAGAAACCAACAAGAATCAAACATAAAATTGATTCTGAGGGCAATAAGCATCGTTACTGTTCACATTGTAATGAAGTGTTCGGTTAGGAGGCATTTATGAATTCAAGGTTAAAAGATCTATATGATTCAAAGGTAGCTACCTACCTTAAGGACAAGTTCTCATATAATAATATTATGGAGGTGCCAAAGCCAGTTAAGGTAGTTATCAATATTGGTTTGGGTGAGGCTGTACAGAACGCTAAGGCAGTCGACGCAGCAACAAATGATCTAAAGATTATTAGTGGTCAAAAACCTATTATTAGAAGGGCAAAGAAATCTATTGCTGCTTTTAAAATTAGGGAAGGTATGCCAATTGGACTTAAGGTTACAATGCGCGGTCAAAGAATGTACTATTTTCTTGACAAACTCTTTAATATTGCTTTTCCGAGAATAAGAGATTTTAAAGGGTATTCTGATGATCACTTTGACGGAAGAGGCAATTTAACCATTGGTTTAAATGAACAACTTGTTTTTCCCGAAATTGAATATGATAAGATTGACAAGGTTAGAGGGATGAATATTACCATTGTAACTACTGCTAATACTGATAAGGAAGCTAAGGAATTGCTTAGCGCGCTTGGCTTTCCATTTAGAAAGAGCTAATCAAAAAAATGATTTCGTTTTTAAAAGTTTATCTTAGAGAAGGAGTGAAATAGTTGGCAAGAAAGGGTCTGTTAGAAACTTGGAAAAAGCCACCAAAATTTTCAACTCGAGAAAAAAATCGTTGTCTTTTGTGTGGGAGACCACATGCATATTATCGTAAATTTGGTTTATGCAGGGTTTGTCTAAGGAAAATGGCTTATGAAGGTGTAATACCTGGTCTTAGGAAAGCGAGCTGGTAAGGAGGTTTATATGCATACTGATCCGATATCCGATATGTTAATAAGGTTAAAAAATGCAAATAATGCAAAACAAGATGTTTTTAGTTTTCCTGCATCAAAAGAGAAAGAGGCTATTTTGCTCATCTTAAAACAGGAGAATTTTATTGAGGGTTTTGAAAGAATTAAATCTAATCCGCAGGATATTTTAAGAGTAAAACTTAAATATATTAACGGTAAAAGAGTTATTAGAGATGTAAAAAAGGTTAGTAAACCAGGACTCAGGATTTACGTTGGTAAAAATGATATTCCAAGAGTCTTGGGCGGTTTTGGTCTGGCAATTCTTTCTACTCCACAAGGCATAATGAGCGATAATAGAGCAAGAAAAGAAGGAATTGGCGGAGAATTGCTTTGCATGGTTTGGTAAACAAAAGTTTTGCGATGAATGAGATTAATAGTTTCCAATCTTATTTTAGTTTTATTTTTCTTAAGAAGGTAGGTGATTGACTTTGTCTCGAATCGGAAAAAAATTGATTGTTATCCCAAAAGGGGTTAACGTTAATATCAATGTGAACTTAGTAGAAGTAAGTGGGCCTCTGGGTGAATTAAGTCAAATTTTACCACCAGAATTAGAGGTTAAGATTGATGATAATCAACTCGAAGTTCTAAGGAAGAGCGATTCTAAAAGAGCAAGAGCTTTTCATGGACTTTTTAGAAGTTTAATAGCAAATATGGTTGCAGGTGTATCTGAGGGATTCAAAAAAGGTCTTGAATTGGTGGGAACTGGTTATAAGGCCCAGCTGCAAGGTAGCAAGCTTGTAATGCAATTGAGACATTCACACCCTGTGGAATTTGTTCCTCCTCAAGAAATTAAATTTGAGCTTGAGGGAAATAATAAAATTTGGGTGAAGGGTAATAGCAAAGAGCTTGTCGGCCAAATTGCAGCAAATGTTCGAAAATCTCTTCCTCCTGATGCTTATAAGGGCAAGGGTATTCGCTATGCTGGCGAGATTCTACATCTGAAGCCCGGTAAAGCTGGATCGAAGAAATAAAGGAGGCATATTGTGATAAAAGAGAAAACAAGATTAGTCGGTAAAAAATTAAGACAAAAAAGAACTCGTAAAACTGTTTTTGGCACTAAAGAAAGGCCTAGGCTTTCTGTTTTTAGAAGTCTAAATCATATTTATGCACAGATTATTGATGATGTTGATGGCAAAACTCTTGTGTGCGCTTCATCATTAGATCCTGAGATAAAAAATTCTTTGTCTGGTGATAAAAAAGAGAAATCAAAGTCCATTGGCTTGCTTATTGCCAAAAGGGCTCTTGAAAAAGGCATAGATAAAGTGGTTTTTGATAGAGCAGGATATAAATATCATGGTCGTGTTGCTATGTTAGCAGGCGCTGCAAGGGAAGCAGGATTAAAGTTCTAATGAGGAGGGAAATATGTTAAATAAATCTCAACACTCTTTAGAAGATGTAACTCTTCAAGAGCGTGTTATTGAAGTAAGAAGAGTAGCCAGAGTCGTTGCTGGTGGTAAAAGATTAAGATTTCGAGTTATCGTCATAGTTGGCAACGGTGATGGCAAGGTTGGAATTGGTATAGGCAAAGCCCAAGAAGTTCCTTCTGCTGTAAGGAAGGCTGTAGAGAAGGCTAAGAAGAATCTTATAGATGTTCCTATGAGAGGCCAAACTATACCTGTTTTCATACAGTCTAGGTTTGGTTCATCTAATGTAATATTAAGACCTGCAGTTCCTGGAACGGGAATTATTGCAGGCGCAACTGTTCGTGCAATCCTTGAACTTGCTGGATATAAAGATGTGCTTACAAAAGTTATAGGCTCTACCAATGCTCTTAATACCGTTATGGCGACCATTAAGGGTTTGGAAGATATTAACAGTTCTATTCTCTTCTCAAAAATGAGAAGGGGGGTCGCAATAAATGAATAGTTTGTCAAATCTTAAACCAAATTTTGGCTCTACAAAAGAACCTAAGAGGTTGGGCAGAGGTAGGAGCTCAGGGCACGGCAGGACTTCTGGAAAGGGTCAGGCTGGCCAAAATTCTCGTTCAGGTGGAGGAGTAAGACCTGGTTTTGAGGGCGGTCAAATTCCTATATATAGGCGTCTTCCAAAATGGAAAGGTTTTAAGAATCTTTTATTTAAGAAGAATTATGAAGTGATAAATATCTCAAGATTTGCTGACTTTGAACCTGGAACAGTTATAACCCCTGAGCTTTTGTACGAAAAAGGCTGGGTAGGCAAAAATGCCTTGATAAAAATTTTAGGTGATGGCGAAATAAATGTTCCTTTAAATCTTAAAGCACATAAGTTTAGTTCTTCCGCCAAAGAGAAAATTGAAAAATCTGGTGGAACCGTAGAGGTGTTGTCGTGTTAGATAGTTTTATGGGAGCAATGAACTTTGGGGATCTACGTAATAAAGTAATTTTTACGATATTAATGATTGTTTTATTTAGGTTTGGAACCCATATTCCTGTTCCCGGAGTTAACCACGAATTGCTATCCAGGATAATAGAACAATCAGGAATCTTAGGTTTTCTGGACTTGTTTTCTGGTGGTGCACTTGCCAAGTTTTCAATTTTTGCAATGGGTATAACTCCATATATTAACGCATCAATTATTGTTCAACTTTTGACACCTATTGTTCCAAAAATGCAGGCTATGCAAAAGGAAAGCGAGTCTGGTAGAAAGGCTTTGGCACAGTACACAAGGTATTTAACTGTGGTACTTGCAGCCCTTCAAGCTATCGGTATGAGCTATGTTCTTTCTTCCGCTATTCCTGTATTTACAATTTTTAACACGATAACTACTATCATAGTAATCACAGCTGGCTCTGTTTTTCTAATGTGGATGGGTGAGTTGATAACTGAAAGAGGTATTGGAAATGGTGCGTCACTTTTAATTTTTATAGGCATTATCTCAAGATTACCTTTGTATTTTGGTCAAACCTTTTCTCTCTTAATGATTGGCGACATAAATCTGATTCAAGTTATCGCATTATTTGCAATCTTTTGTTTGGCAATAGTTGCAATTGTCTGGATTCAATTGGCTGAAAGAAAGGTTCCAATCCATTATGCCAAAAAAGTTGTAGGCAGAAAAGTTTATGGTGGGCAGACATCTTATCTGCCATTAAGAATAAATACTGCTGGCGTATTGCCAATCATATTTGCTGTTTCTATATTGATGCTGCCTAATACTATTTTTGGTTTTTTGAGAGGAGTCCCATCAGTACAGAATCTTGCGATTTATCTGTCAACTTTGTTTTCTCCAGATTCAATCTTGTATAATTTCATTGAATTTCTCTTAATTATATTTTTTGCGTTTTTCTACACAGCAATTATTTATAATCCAGTTGAGCTTGCAGGAAACTTAAAAAAGTATGGAGGCTTTATCCCTGGTATCAGACCAGGCAAGCCGACTTCTGAGTATTTTGATAAGGTTTTAACAAGGATTACTACTCTTGGTGGCTTATTCTTAGGCTTGATAGCGTTAATTCCTGCTTTATCTGAACTTTTGACAAAAGTAACTACATTTAGGGGTTTAGGGGCGACTGCTCTTCTTATTGTGGTCGGTGTAGCACTCGACACAATAAGACAAATTCAAGCGCAGTTGATGGCCAAACAATATGAGCATCTTGTTAAATAGAAAGACTTTAATCAAGTCAAAAGATGAAATAAGAGCATTAAAAAAAGCTGGTAGAGTTGTTGGCAAACTTTTATGTGAAATATCTAACATTGTTAAACCAGGTATTTCTACATATGAGCTCGAAGCGTTTGCCGAGGTCTTTTTTGAAAGAGAAGGAGCTCTTCCAGCTTTTAAGAATTATAAGCCAAATTTCTCAGCAAAACCTTTTCCTGCTATACTTTGTACGTCAATTAACGACGAAGTTGTACACGGCATCCCTTCTAAGAAAAGGATACTTAAAGAAGGAGATATTTTGAAAATTGATGTCGGTTCTATTGTCGATGGATGGTGCGGAGATAGTGCGAAAACCTATCCAGTTGGGAACATTTCAAGCGATGCTAAACTTCTCTTAGATGTTACTGAAAAATCTCTTTATGCGGGGATAAATCAAGCTGTTGTTGGAGGTCACATCTCAGACATTGGCGCGGCAGTCCAAAGATATGTAGAGGCATTTGGATTTTCTCCCGTTAGAGAGCTTTCTGGTCATGGAATTGGTAGGAGTGTCCATGAGGATCCATGTGTTCCGAACTTTGGGACTTACGGTCACGGGCTTAAAATGGTCGATGGGATGACAATCTGTATTGAACCAATGATTAACATTGGCACCTATGAAGTTGTTCTCTCAAGAGATGGTTGGACTGTGTCCACGAAAGATAAATCCCTTTCTGCTCACTTTGAACATATGGTTGCCGTCACTGAAGATGGACCAGTAATCCTTTCCTCTTGGGGGGGTGATGAAACTGGCTAAAGAAGAGGCTATTGAGGTTGAGGGCATAATTTTGGAAGCTTTGCCAAATGCAATGTTTAGAGTAGAGCTTGAGACTGGGCATAGAGTTTTGGCTTATGTTTCTGGAAAAATGAGGATGAATTTTATTAAAATTGTTTCTGGCGATCGTGTTAAAATAGAGCTTTCTCCTTACGATCTTACAAGAGGTCGTATTATTTATAGAATGAAATAGAATTTTGCTATAGGAGGCCGATATGAAGGTTCGTGCATCAGTAAAGAAGATATGTGAAAAGTGTAAGATTATTAAGCGCAAGGGAATAGTAAGAGTAATCTGTGAAAATCCTCGCCATAAACAGCGACAAGGATAAGGAGGTTAGTTAATGGCTAGAATTGCTGGAGTTGACCTAGCTGAGAACAAAAAGGCCTGGGTTGCATTAACCTATATTTTTGGGATAGGCAGACCGCTCGCTTTTAAAATTCTTAACGTAACAGGTGTAGATCCCGAAAAGAGAATAAAAGAGCTGACTGAGGAGGAACTCATAAAGCTCAGAGATGAAGTAGAGAAAAATTATAAAGTAGAAGGCGATCTTAGAAGAGACGTGGCCCAAGACATAAGAAGATTGATTGATCTTGGAGCGTTTAGAGGCCTGACGCAGAGG